>JAHEJB010000145.1 GCA_024639085.1 Rubricoccaceae bacterium
GCGTATTCGCTGCCTCGGAAACGCTGGACGCCGTTGCGAAGGCAGTAATACGCGATCGCCAGCGATGCCGGGAGCGATTGCTCGGTTAGCGGCTTCGGTGTCCGCTCATTCTCTTCCAAGACGCGGCAGGCTTTGCGAGTCGGCACGAGATAGCTCTCCGAGCCACAGAGCTTGACCCGCTTCAGGTAGTTTCGCTCGACGAGCTTTCGCGTAACGCGAAGCACGTTGGCATTTCGACGCTCAAGGCCAAAAAACTTCTCGGCGAGCATGTCGTCGGTGGCGACCTTGTAACGATGGACAAAATCGATGATCTCGTAGTCACGATCCATCAAGTAATGAGTTCCTTTTCTCATGGTTTCCTCACCAGACTTCGCAGGGTAATGAAATGCCCTTGAGGGCTCCGTAAAGGCCACGTAGCCGACGCACTCCGTAAGCACCGCCGTACTCGATGGCTCGAACGATGTTTCCCTCGGCGTCTTTAATCAGTCCGTCAGGCCGGACTCGTATTGGCCACGACGATGGAAAGCGGTCTTCACTGACCCACTCGCCGCTGAAAACGTTAAAACCGTTTTGCAGATAGCGAATGAAGACTTCCGAGACGAACAGCTCATGCGAAAGCTGCGTCAGTTTCGGACGATGAGCAGCTCCAACCATGCCGAACAACTCACGGCACTTTCGCGAGGCAGTTACAACGCGGAATTTCCGGGCGGGCGTTCTTGCTCGTCGGTGAAGCAATCGAGACAACTCAGTGAAGTCCGGAACAGGTGCGTCCGGGTGCCACGTCTGAAGTGGTTCGGCCAGCGGCGTCGGCTTGCGAGACAGGACGTGTCGCACATGCAGCCAGTCGGTCGCAGAGCGAGCCTTGACGAAGTTGTTTGCGAGCCGTGTGCCGGTCGCAAGTCCACTCCACCAAGTTCGCGCAAGCTGTTCGACAGAAAGCACGCGAACGTGCCACGCCAGTGAGATGAGGATTTCTTCTTCCCAAGCGTTCATAACTACCTTTGCCGTGTCTTGGAGGGAACAAAGGCATTCTTGATCGAAGAGAAATCAAGAAAAGGCGATTCTGGGTCTATTCTGGTTCTGTTCTGCCCCAGTGAATGACCTAAACACGGCGTTATCGCGGCATGACAACTGCGAAAATACCACCACAACACTTTGAACTGCGATGTTTCATTGACTACGAAACGACTTACGTCGAATACCTGACTAAACTTGTGACTTCATCGATTGCGTGCTGTTTCCATGTCCAATGCGCCTGCCGGGACATCGGGATCGGATCTCAGCATCCAACGCTTCGCAGACGGAGAAATGCGTAGTCGAAAAGCGTCACGCGATCGAAACAAAGTGTGGAATCAAGAACTGCCGCAGTCGATTGACTAAGTGAGCAACAAATATCCCAAGATAGCGCCCGCCGTCATCCAACAAATGTCACGAGTTGTAAGACTGTCGAAGGCATTTTTGATGGTTGATTTCTGTTCATTCATGCGATCAAGAATGCCTGATTTTCAATCGCAAATCAAATTGGAAACCCACGACCTAACGGCCACGTGATGCAGATTCTTGGCGAAGTTTTCGAGTGCCAGATTGCCCAGAGCTGGGCCGAATTGCGTCTAAACATATCCTTCAGATTGCAGCCACGGCTCGAGTGCTAGCTCGACTAAATCTTGTTGCGTATTAGGTTCTTCGCCCGCCAGTTGACGCTCCAATGATGCACGTTTCAACGCTCCCGCGATCTCCGGGCGAAGTCGAACGGTTACTGGAATCAAGCCCACTGGCGTCACCGATTTTGATCGTTTTGCCTTCTTCGGTTTGGAAGAAACAGGCTGCGAAGCGACGCCCGGTGACGGCCCAACAACGGCCAATTCTGGTTCGATTTCCGGTGCCGTTTTGCGTTCTTGCGTGATGAATTGCCGCACTGCTTCCGGGTCCGTATCGGGGACAGTATTTACTCCGGCGGTGAGTGATCTTCGTTTGCTCATTCTGACCTCCTAGCTGTTGGCTTTCGCTGCGGTCGTCTTCTTCCGGTCGAAGGAAACTACGTTGTCGCTGATTGCGTCTGGAACAATTTCGGCGAAAAGCTGTTCGATTTCTCTGGTAGCTTCCTTTGCCGAATAGCCCATATTCCACACAAATGTTCCCTGCCCTGGAGCATCGGCATAGGCCTGCCGCAGTGATACCGAAGTCTCTGCTAAATCAAGTTTCAAGGCTTGGGCCGCTGCTCGCATATCCTTCGTCAATCGGTAGTCTCTACCGACCATACTGAGAACTGCAATCGCGTTTGGAGCACCATTTCGGATCGCTTGAGCCTGCCGAACGAACGCTGTGTTTTTGTCGAGTGCCCTCGCTTCAAACATACTCGCCTTACACGGGATGACGGCGAGATCAGCCCACATCAGGAGCGCTCGGCTGACTTCGGTTTGACTGCCGGGACCATCACAAATGATGAAATCAGCTTGGGCCCTGAGCGATGGCAATTCATCAAGGATTTCATCAGAATTTTCGAGCCTGTAGAGTTCGATTTCGGGGGCGGCTTCCCTCAGCCACTCCGACGAAGATTTCTGCATATCGCAGTCGGCAAGGATCACGGATCGGCCCTGCTTTTGAATCCAACCAGCTAGATTCCCGGCGATCGTAGATTTCCCTACTCCGCCCTTGGAGTTTACGAGTGCGATAATCATCAATCGAAGGTAATCCGATGTTGTCGTATCTGGCAAGCAAAACTTCAGGCTAACCATCTGGATGCCAAGTCATCATGTTTTCAGACGCAATGACATGTCAAAAGAGCAACCTGCAATGTGGCCACTCGGCCAACTGAAATGAATGCGAACAGAGCACGCTGACGAGCAACCGGTTGGAAAACCTGCAAGCATGATTTCAGGCTGGCCAGCATGTTTGCCGTAGGTCAGAGGCTGATTTCAGTTGCGTGAATCGGACGGTAATGCTTCAGTTACTTCAAGCGGTTTGTAGTGAAAGTGTGTCGATTTGTCTCATGATTCGGTGCTGCGGGGCACCGGGAAATGAAACACCTTTTACCGGGAAACGACACACCGAAACACCGGGAAACGAAACATGTTTTACCGTGAAGCGAAACACGTTTTGAAGATGAATTACCGGGAAACGAGACACGTTTCCGAAGTGCAACTGTTGGGAACACTGGGGAAATTGCCGACCTAACCTTTTGTAAATAACTTAATAAACTCAACAACAGTGTTGTTGTGATTTTGGGAGGGATTTGAAAAAGAAACAGAACGACAAGTGGCGAAGAATCACGCTCGAAACTTTCGCCGATGGCCGCGATGAAATGAACCTTGCCGAGTTTCCTTTGGCAGCAATTGGCGATCGATTTCTCGACGGAACAAAAACGGTAGTCTTCTCCGACACCGTTTGGGATCGAGAAAAACGTGAGCATCTTCCTCGGCAATTAACGATCTCCGGTAGTGATCGCTATGGGCTGCCAACCGCCAAAGATGACGACATTCTACTGGCCTGTATTCAGCTAAGCAGCATCGGCGATTTCCACGATAGGGAAGTACAATTCAGCCGCTATGAGCTACTGAAATTGATGCGATGGCCAGATGAATCCCGCTACTATCATCGACTCTCCACGTCGTTACGACGATGGAAGGGAACCACGGTCTACTCGGATCGAGCCTTCTACGACAACGCCCGAAAGAGCTGGGTGAACCGAGATTTCGGCGTGTTCGACAACCTCTATATCTACGAACGCGAGACTGATGAGGGTGCAAGAGCGCCCGCATCATCGTGGTTTGTGTGGAACGAAGTGCTATTCCAGAGCTTCCAAGCAGGCTACGTGAAGCAGCTGGACTGGAACCTGTATTGCAGCTTGAAAGACCCGGTTGCCAAGCGGCTATACCGCCCACGACGATCGCATCAAACGGCCTAACAAAACAGCAGTTTCTCAAGGAAATCGGTACTCCACGCGGCTCTTTTTCGTTTGCCCTTCAAACTTCCCTTCGACGTGTCTCGTTTGAGTAAGCTAATTACAAACTTTCTCAAGAAGCCAAAGTTCTGTGTGCTTTCGCCGTTCCGGATCCGACTTGCATCTTCGTCGAACACCACGTCCAGTACCCAGTGCATGCTTTCAATTGCCCAGTGGCCTCGAACAGATTTGGCAAATTCTGTGACTTTTGGTGGGCGACTGCTAATAAAATTCCTCACTTCACTTGTTTCGTTGCCGTCGGATGTCGTGGTTGTCGTGATCGCCTGCCCGATCGTTTTTAGGCCTTTCCAGCTGCGACAAAACTCCTTCATCTCATCGGGGACTGGTGCGACTATGTAATAGCGTGATTCGATCGTTCCTCTTGCTTTCTCGGTCGTTGTGTGTTGGCGACACTTGTATTGACTGAAATCCTCGTGTTCATACCGGTCAAGGAAGAATGCACCAACGGCATCGGATAGTTTGGGCTGGTTGTCTTTCACCGCCAAAACATAGTCTCCTTGATTGCTAACAATTTGCTTGGCAATCTTCTTTTGACACCCCATTGCATCGATGCTGATGATGGCGCCTTTGAGTTCGAGCATTTCCAATAACTTGGGAATCGCTGTTATCTCATTCGATTTTGAATTGACGGCGACTTGGCCCAGAGTAATCCCCTGCAAGGTCGCCCAGGCACTAACCACATGAAGCGGATTTTCACGATCTTTGCCGCCCCCCGAACCTCGCAATGTCTTTCCATCGATCGGAACAAACTTCGGGCCAGTTGACTCATCGTCGGTTGTCAATGTAGCAATCCAATCGAGAAAAGATTTCTGAAATTGCTCTGGTTTTATCAACGAAATAACACGTCCAATCGTGTCATGCGATGGAACGCCATTTTCCAGTGGCACAAACTTTCGACACCAATCTAACTGCGTCGAGGCAAAGCTTGCGATATCTGTTGGACCATCGCAACCGGCAATCGTCCCAGCCACACTAATGAACAAGATATCAATCAACTTGTGCAACTTGGTTCGCTCGAGCCGTGGCTCAACGATGTCCGAGAAATGTTTGACAAAATCAATTGGAGATGACAGCATTGGTAGCCTCCGTGAAAGAAAATAAGATCCGTCACAGAAACCATTCGTTGCTAGCCTTCACTCAGGCAACCATTGCGCCAATTATTAACTGTCAATTAGATGCGATCGTCGTGACAGAACCCCCGAGTCCCCGTAAGTTCAATAGCGGTATCCCCAAAGATTTAGAGACGATTTGCCTGAAGTGTTTGGAGAAAGAACCGGACAAGCGATACGAGACGGCCCAAGAGGTTGCTGATGAGCTGCGACGTACACTGAAAGGTGAACCGATTCACGCGCGCCGTATTTCTCCGACCGATCGCGGTGTGCGGTGGTGCCGCCGAAACCCGGTTCCCGCCGCCTTGATCTCGGTATTGGTCGCCCTAGCCGTCGGCGGTCCAATCCTGGCGGTAATTCAAACACAACTCCGTCTGGCGGCTGACCGCGCGATCGAGAGGGCGGACGAGGAGCGATATGTCTCGGACATGAACCTCGCCGCACAGGCCTGGAACGCGGGTGATCTGAGGCGCACACAAGAGCTCTTGGCGGTCCATGGTACACGCGCGGCGGATGATTCGACGGTCGACATTGACGCCCCCGCCGGCACGCAAGGGTTCGAATGGCGTTTGCTCTGGGGTCTCGTCCATGCCGATCAAGCTTTGTGGAGGCTTCTGCCGGGCAC
>JAHEJB010000041.1:0-16324 GCA_024639085.1 Rubricoccaceae bacterium
CCTACTTCGGCGGTAACGACATTACGTGATCGTACGCCTCATTCAGGTACACGGCGAGCGTCTGCAAATCGTTTTCCATCCCATCTGGGATCAGCACGTAATCCTTCATCACGGCCCCGTACGACTTGAAAATCGTCGTGTTGTGCTCCTCCTTGAATCGTTCGCCCGATTCCTTGTGCAGTCGAATTCCTAATTCTGCGTCCTTGTTGAGCAGCGAAAACATGTAGCCATTTGCCGAGGTATACGGCATGGTCTTGCCCTTGCGCTCAAAGCGCGGGCAAAGATCTACGAGTTGGTCGTAGATCGCGAGTTGCTCTTTCCAGTCAGCCATTTCCTGACGCCTAGTCCAAGCTCTCGAACACCGCCGCGGCTCCCATCCCACCACCGATGCACATCGTGCAGACGCCATAGCGGATCTCACGACGCTTCATTTCGTGGAGAAGTGTTGCCGTAAGCTTGGCACCCGTGCAACCGAGGGGATGACCCAGCGCAATGGCACCGCCGTTTACGTTGACGATGGACTGGTCTATGCCCAGCTCACGCATCACTGCCAGGGACTGGCTGGCAAATGCTTCATTCAACTCGAACAGGCCGATGTCTTCAAGCTTGAGCCCCGTTTGTTTGAGGACCTTGGGCACGGCTTCAACCGGACCAATGCCCATGATGGCCGGATCTACGCCTGCAACCGCGAAGCCCAGCATCCGCGCCATTGGCGTTGCGCCAGTTTCCTCTGCGCGGGCCTTGCTCATGATTATTGCCGCTGCGGCACCGTCGTTCATCTGAGAGGAGTTCCCTGCCGTTACGGAGCCACCGATCTTGAACGCAGGCCGCAGCTTCGCGAGCGCCTCCAGAGTCGAACCGGGACGTGGCCCTTCATCAATCGTGTGCTCCCTTTCGATAGTCTTTGAGGACCGCGTTGCCTCGTCGTACACCACCTCTTTGATCGGCACGGGTATGGTTTCGGCCGCAAACCGACCACTCTCAATCGCAGCAAGCGCCTTTTCGTGGGAACTCAAGGCGAACGCGTCCTGGTCCTCGCGGCTAACCTTGTACTTGTCGGCCACGTTCTCCGCGGTAATGCCCATGCCCGCGTAGTAGTCAGGGTCGTCGACAGCGAGCGTTGGATTGGGCGCAAAATAAAAGCCTCCCATGGGTACGGAACTCATCGATTCGGTACCTCCAGCGATCACGCAATCCGCCTGGCCGAGCGCCACCGAGTTGTATGCCTGGGCAATTGTCTGCAAGCCGGACGAGCAAAAGCGGTTGATCGTCGCGCCGGGAGCTTCGTCGGGGAGGCCTGCGAGTTGAGCAATGCCGCGTCCCATATTGGTACCCTGCGGACCTTCGGGAAAGGCACAGCCGATGAGGACATCATCTACCATAGAGCCTTCGAGACCGGGCACGCGATCCATTGCGCCTTTGATGGCGACAGCGCCGAGTTCGACCGGATGTACGTTGCGGAGTGTGCCTCGATTTGCCTTGCCAACCGGCGTACGGACGGCGGACACGATGTAAGCGTCGTGGAGTTGCATGGGGTATGGTGATTTGGGATTGGCGAATGGTGATTGGTTTGGGTCCACCAATCACCGATGACCAATCGCTAATTCCTTAAAGGCTTATTTGTCGTCAGGATGCTCTGGATTCGCTCCTGTGTCTTCTCCTCGCCGAGCAACGACAGGAAGACCTCGCGTTCGAGTTCGTAGAGATAGTCCTCGTGGACCTCCGCCGGAGCCGTCAGATCGCCGCCCGTCATTACCCAGGCTAGCTTGCTGGCCAGATAGTGGTCGTACTCAGAGACGTACCCTCCCTGCTCAAACTGGAAGAGCGCGATCTCAAACTGTGCGCGGCCTTGCGCACCGAGCACAGGGATGTGCGTGCGGACCGGCGGCGGCATGTAACCTTCATTGCTGAGCCGAATGACCTCCTGCCTAGCCACATGAAAGCGTCTCTCGGAGTTCATTACGACAATCGTCTCATTCGGCAGGATGCGCATTTCCTTGGCCATAGTGGCTGAGGTAGCCACGTTGGCCATTGCGATGGTTTCGAACGCCTGTCGTAGAAACGGCTGGATTTCGCTCGGGCGATCCGTGTTGGCGGCGGCTTCGGCGGCCTTTGCCGTCATCATCGTTGTGCCGCAGCCTGCGGGGATGAGTCCAACGCCCAACTCTACCAATCCGATGTAGGTCTCTGCCGCGGCCACCGGATGCGGACTCGCCATCGCCATCTCGCAACCTCCACCCAGCACGCGTTGGTGCGTAGTGACAACGACGGGCTTCGTCGCGTAACGAACACGCATGATCGTTTCCTGGAAGCTTTTGATGAACGGAGCGATCGCGGCGGCGCCGTCGCCCATAGCCATGCCCATCACCACTTCGCCCAGATTGGCGCCAACGGAGAAATTGCCACCTTCATTGCCGACAATCATGCCGCGCAAGTTCGGGTCGTTTTCCACTTTGTCGATGGCTTCGACGAGGCCATTCATAACCTGCTGGCCAAGGCTGTTGGCCTTCGACCGAAACTCGAACAACGCAACACCATCGCCGACATCGAGCAGCGCGGCTTCGTCATTCTTCCAGATTGTGTTCTGTTCATCCTGCCTTAGGATGGTCAAGCCCCATTCGTCGGCAGGTTTGGGATCGGCGACGTAGGAGTTTTCGGCGGGATTCCAGACGTGCGGCGCGCCACTCTTTTCAATAAAGAATCCCTCTGATGGGACGTCTGCAACCCAGGCAGGCGTGTCAATACCAACTTCAGAAAGCTTCTCGCGCACATTGTCCACACCAAGCGCATCCCAGACTGCAAAAGGACCCATCTCCCATCCAAACCCCCACGATACGGCGCGATCTAGATCCGCAGGAGAATCTGTGATTTCAGGAATCCGACGGGCGCTGTAGCCGAGCAAGTCCAATGTGGTATCTCGGAAAAACTGCCCAGCGCGACCTTCGTCTTCAAACAGTATGGTGAGTCGCGCCGTCAAATCGCCTGCCTTCTTGAAATTGGAGACATCAAAACCAATCTCTTTCGGGTCGTCGTACTCCATCGTTTCCGGGTTGATAGATCGGATGATCTTGTCCTTCCCCTTCTGGTAGAAACCCGCCTTCGACTTTGCGCCAAGTTGTCTAGCTTCGACAAGTTTCGCGAGGACTTCCGGCACCTCAAACATGTCGCGGCTCTCGTCGTCAGGGACGCCGTCGTAGAGGTTCTTGGTCACGTGAACGAGCGTATCCAGCCCCACGACATCAGCCGTACGAAACGTGGCGCTCTTTGCGTGGCCAATTAGCGTGCCCGTCAGCGCGTCAATCTCCTCAATGCTGTACCCCTTCTCCGTAAACTGTTGCAAGGCACCCATGATGCCATATATGCCGATCCGGTTGCCGATGAAGTTCGGCGTGTCCTTCGCCACAACCACGCCTTTGCCCAGATGGACGCGAGCAAAATTGCTGACACGGGCAAGCACATCAGCATCTGTGTCTGGCGTTGGGATGACTTCAAATAACTTCAGGTAGCGGGGCGGATTGAAGAAATGTGTGCCGAGAAAGCGCTTTTTGAAGCCGTCCGAGCGGCCTTCTGAAATCTCGTGGATCGGAAGACCGGACGTGTTGGACGAAATCACAGCCGTTGGCGAGGCGTGCTCCTCGATCCGCGCCATGACCTGCTGCTTGATGTCCATCCGCTCCACCACAACTTCAATAACCCAATCTGCATCGGCGATGCGCTTGAAGTCCTCGTCGAAGTTGCCGAGCGACACGCGCTTCTGCGCGGTCGGCGAAAAGAACGGCGCGGGATTCATCTTCGTGGCCGCCTTAAATGCACCTTCGACAATGTCGTTGGGCTTGCCTTCCTTGCCGATAGCTTTCGGCGTCACATCAAGAAGAAGCACCTGAAGTCCAGCATTGGCAAGGTGTGCGGCAATCTGGCTGCCCATAACGCCAGCACCTAGAACGGCTGCGGTGCGAAATGGCTTCGTTGCGTTTGCGCTTGCCGCGTGACCATTCGTTTGCGGCTTGGAGAGCGTCGGGGTTTCCATAATCAGGGGAAGAGTGTCCGAGAGGTTAACGCTGTTAATAAGGGGCTGTTCAACACGGAAAGCAACGTGCCGTTCCGTGCTGTCGACTGGCATTGTTGTAGCCTTCGGAGGCGCAGGTGTTTCATCCAGTCCGCCAGCGATTCCCTATCAGTTCAGAGAAATTCGACACCCCCACCCCGCCATTCGGCGGGGAGCCTCTCGAGGAAGCAGTTTGGCGCCTCCCTCAGGGAGGCGCAACGACTTACACACACGCCACCTCCTTCCCGTCGACCGACGCCGCGTATATCGCTTCTACATCGCCGCCATAAACCTCGTTCACTTTGCGGCGAACTACTTTCATGGTTGGTGTGAGCAGCTTGTTCTCCACCGTCATTGGCTCAGGGACGAGCCGGAAGCGCTTGATCTGGCACCAGTGGTCAGCCCCTTCGTTGGCCTCGGCAACGAGCTTCTCAAACTTGGATCGAACCGATGGATCGGCGAGCAGGGCTTCATCTGACATACCCGCAGCCATGTCCTTGCTCTCCGCCCAGTTGCGAAGCGTTTCCATATTTGGGAAAATGAGCGCCGACGCATACTTCTGCGAATTGCCCAAAACCACGGCCTGCTCGACCAACGGGTCTTCCGTCAACGTGTTTTCCATCGGCTGCGGGATCACGTATTTGCCGGTGGACAGCTTGAATAGGGCCTTCTTGCGGTCCGTGATACGCAGAAAACCTTCGTTCGTGAACTCACCGATATCTCCAGTGTGGAACCAGCCATCGTCGCCCATGACTTCGGCAGTCTTGTCGGGCGCATCGTAATAGCCCATCATTATGTGCGGGCCGCGAGAAAGGATTTCCCCATCCTCTGCAATCGCCACCTCAACGCCTGCTATCGGTTGACCGACAGATCCCGCGCGATTGTGACCCGGAATGTTCATGGTGATAACAGGGCTCGTTTCTGTGAGGCCGTATCCCTGAAAAACTGGAATCCCGAACGCGAAGAACGAACTAGCAAGATCAGCTCGCAAGGCTGCGCCACCTACGGCGCACACATTCACCCTTGTCATACCGAGCTTCTCGCGGAGTTTGGAGTAGACCAGCTTGTCAGCCAGTCCAGAGAGCATTCCCATGCCCCCGTCAGGCTTGCTGAGGTCGTAGGTCTTCGCCGTGTCGAGCGCCCAGCTACCGATAATCTTCTTCAACCCGCTCGCCTCACGGACACCGAGAAGGACCTTATCGTACACCTTTTCTAGCACGCGCGGCACTGACGCGAAGAAGGTGGGCTTAACCTCGCCTAAGTGCTCTACGATGTGGTCCGGGTCGGAGTAGTAAATACACTGCCCGGCAGCCACCGAAAGAAACGAGAGCACACGAGCGAACACATGGGTCATCGGGAGAAAAGTGAGCATGATCTCTTCCTGATGCCTGAGAACCTTGAACCCCGTAAAAGCAGCGAACACGTTGGATGAAATGTTCTCGTGTGACAGCATGACGCCTTTCGGTAGCCCCGTCGTTCCGCTAGTATAGATGAGCGTGGCCAGGTCTTTCGCATCCACCCGATCGCGCATCTGCTGCGGTTCGTTTGGGTTTGCCGTAAGGCGCCCACGACCTTTAGAGCGGACGTCCTCCAACGTGTGAAGCTCAACGCCCTCGGGCAAAGTCACGCCAGCGCCAGTTCCTTCAGCCAAGACGACAAACGACACCTTCGTTTCCCCGAGCCAACTGGCCGCGTTCGCAAGCATCTCGTCGTTCGAGACAACCATCGCCTTGCACTTCCCGTGGTTCGTCACATAGACAAGGTTTTCTGGCATGTACGTGGTGTACAGCGGCACGTTGATAATTCCGCCAATCACACATGCAAAATCCGCCATCGTGAAATACATATCGCTGTTCATAAAGAACCCGATGTGGTCGCCACGACCCATCCCAAGCGCATAGAGCCCGAGCGCCATCTCGTCTGCCGCTGTCTTGAACTCTGTGTTGGACAATGTCTTCCAACCACCGCCTTCAAGCGGTTGGTTAAATGCCTTTGGGTTCGGATATTTCTCGACGGCCTCGTCGAGAAGTGAGTTCAACGTGCGATCTAGTACAATCTCGCCTGAGTTCGGCGGTGCGGTGCGGATGTCCAGTGCCATTGTGGGGATGGGAAGGGTGAGATGACGCCGCCTTCGGTAGTCGGGGCGAAGAACTGAAAATAAACGGCGTTAAGGAAAGATGGGATCCAACCAGGAAGGTCTATTTACTAAATCCATCCAGCGCGTGTTGAACAGCGGCATCGATAAACGCTTCGTCGGCAAGTTTCACATCAACGCGTTCGGCGAGAAGGAGAGAAACCAGACCGTGGAGCGCCGTCCAGAGAACGTGAGCGCCCGTTTCAGGAGAGCTTGTTCTGAACACGCCAACCTCGACACCATCTGCCAGGGCTTCCGCGTGGATCTCCAGATTCCTCCGAGCTCTTCTGAACTTCTCGACGGGGTACCGCTCCATCCGCTCGGGATGAAGCTGAAACATGACCTGATAATATTCGCGGTTGTCTAGCCCAAAACGGACGTAGGCATGGGCAAGTGCATTCAGTCGGGCAATAGGCTCAGGCTCTTTAGCTGCTGTCACTAACTGTTCATGGAGTTGCTCCATGCCCTCATCAATCAGTGCATGGATGAGGGCGTCCTTGTTCTCGAAATGCAGGTAGATGCTCGTCGCGCTGCATCCCACTGCCCGAGCAATCTTGCGCATCGACAGGTTGTCGTAACCATCCGCGACCAACAGGTGGCGCGTTTCGTCGAGGATTGCGCGGCGAAGCGCTGTGCCGTTTGGGCGATTCTCGGACATCGGGAGGTCTTAAAACGAAATACGGAAGGAGGTGAACCTTCCGCATGTGCCTCCCAATATATTTCCCACGACCCTACGATGCTTATCACTGTTAATCGCTGCCAATGGCTCTTTCACCAGCCCGTTCCCGCGTTTTCGTCATCTTCCTCCTCGCAGTGATGATTGGGCTCGCTGTGCTCGCGACCGTGATGATCACAAATGGAATGAACGACGAGGGCCTGCAGGAATTGGTGCGGCAGGATGAGGAAGCGGAGGGGTAATCACACCACCTCTCCCGATAATCTAGGATTGCGAGCTATAATGAGGGGTTAGGCCACTGGAGGCATCCGTTCCATGACGACATCTACAGAATGGCAGCTCGCACGTGATGCTGCCGAGCAGTACCAGAAGGTCCTTGTACCGTCGATACTCGGACCGGCGGCCAGCACTCTCGTCGAGTGGGCCGAAATAGAACGATCGGTTGCTGTCATCGATGTCGGCTGCGGCACTGGAGCCGCGACACGCCTTGCCGCTGAGAAGGTCGGTGCTACCGGCCGCGTCGTCGGCATAGACGTAAACTCCGGTATGATTCAGGTTGCCAGATCGCTCCCTATTCCTGAGGGGGCGACTGTCGAGTGGAGAGAGTGCAGTGCGTATGAGCTACCATCGGAGGATCAGAGCGTCGATGTCGTTCTATGCGCTCAGACGTTGCAGTTCTTAGCTGATCGCCCCGCTGCGCTGGTCGAGATCCATCGTGTCCTAAAGTTAGGTGGTCGTCTTTGTGTCGGTCTGTGGAGTGAGCTTCAAGAGAGTCCCTACTTTCACGCGCTCGTCGAATCTGTAGGGAAGCACATTGGCGAGAAAACTGCCGCAGGATTGCGATCTGCCTTTGGTCTCTCCGACGCAGAACAGATTCGCACTCTGCTTGAGGAAGCCGGGTATAGCGGCATCAAGATGGCGGTCAAACCAATCGAACTGGACCTGCCACTGCCGAGTGTGTTTGTCCCGATACATATACGCGCCACTCCGATGGCCGCCGGTTTCGAGGCCGCCTCACCGGAGGCGCGAAAGTCGGTGGTCCGGGATGTGGCGAAAAAATTGGCACTGTACGAGAACGGTGAGGGCATCAGAGTTCCGTTCACAACACACCTGGCTGTGGCGACAAAGTGATTATGTGGCCAAACACCCGATGCAGGCAGGAAATAGGCGCTCTTGTCCTGTCCTGGTTCCGAAAGTTCGTCCGCTAGATCGCGTAACTGTTCGGCCATCAACCATGTAGACCGAGCTAGGTAAGAACAGCACCCCCACCGCATGCAAATCCGAGCTGAAAACCCGGATGACGTTTTCGCAGTTCGACACGTGAACGAAGCCGCGTTCGGACAAGCGGATGAGGCTGATCTCGTGGACCGACTTCGCAAAAGCGCCATGTCGTACATCGCGCTCGTTGCCGTGGATGGAGGTACGGTTATCGGACATATCGCGTTCAGCCCCATCACGATGGATCCGCCGCAGGCCAATCTCTCGGCGCTCGGGCTGGCCCCAATGTCTGTTCTCCCCGACCGCCAGCGGAATGGGGTTGGGTCCGCGCTCGTCCGCGAAGGACTGGCAGCGTGTCGTGAGGCAGGAGCTGACGCCGTATTCGTGCTCGGCCATCCTGAATACTATCCGAAGTTCGGGTTCGAGCCGGCCGCAGCCCGTGGTATCGGGAATGAGTACGGAGCACCACCCGAGGCGTTTATGGTGCTAGAATTGACTCCGGGCGCGCTCGAATGCGTCACCGGAACAGCGCTATACGATCCGGCGCTGGCAGATTAGCGCCGGGCCGTTCGGGCGCTACTAACCCGCCGTACAAACTGTCGCGCTCCGAAAAAGCCCCGGCCCCCCAACTTTTCGGGGAACCGGGGCTTCGCTCTTTTCAATCTTAACGGCGATCAGCCCAAACGGCGGTTGAGTTCGGCAAGGGCCTCCTGATCGACTTCCGGCATGGCTGGTGCGGCTGCACCGTCGCCGTCCTCGAGGCCGCGGTCGAGAGCCTCGGCAGTTGCCTGGAGTGCTTCGAGTTCCTTCTTCGAACCAACGACGAGGTCGCGGTATTTGCGAAGGCCCGTTCCAGCCGGCACGAGGTGGCCGACGATCACGTTCTCCTTCAGACCGTTCAGGTTGTCCGTCTTGGCCGAAATAGCCGCCTCGGTAAGCACCTTGGTCGTCTCCTGGAAGGACGCCGCAGAGATGAACGAGTCCGTCCGTAGAGCGGCCTGGGTAATACCAAGCAACACGGGCTGGGCCACAGCGAGTTCGGCTTCCCGAACTTCGGCTTCCCGCTTGTCATGACGCTTCATGTCGGAGTTGACTTCGCGCAGACGACGGCGGTTCACGATCTGCCCAATCTCCAATTCGCTTTCACCGCTGTCGGTTACAACAAACTTGTCGTACAGGCCATCGTTGGCGCGCTCGAGAACGAAACGATCCACCAGGCTGGCTTCGAGAAAGTCCGTATCGCCCGGATCGGCAACGCGAACCTTCTGCATCATCTGGCGCACGATCGTTTCGATGTGCTTGTCGTTGATCGTCACCCCCTGCAGGCGGTACACCTCCTGAACTTCGTTTGTGAGGTACTCCTGAACAGCGGTCGGACCCTGAATTGCGAGGATGTCCTGTGGCGAAATCTGACCGTCGGAAAGCGCTTCACCCGCACGGATGAAGTCGTTTTCGTGGACGAGGAGGTGCTTCGACAGCGAAACGAGGTACGTCCGTTGAGTTTCGCCGTCACGACTCGTAACGATGACTTCCTGCGAACCACGCTTACGACCACCAAAGCTCACGACGCCGTCGATCTCGGAAACTACCGCGAGATCCGAAGGCTCGCGCGCTTCGAACAACTCAATCACGCGCGGAAGACCACCCGTAATGTCTCGCGTCTTGGCGCTTTGGCGAGGCAGCTTGGCCAGAACCTCTCCAGCCACTACAGAATCACCATTCGCCACCTGTAGACGCGCGCGAACCGGCATTGTGTATTCCTTGGTCGCCTTCTTGGCGCCTTCCACGAGAAGAGCAGGGGTGAGATTGCGCTCACGGGTTTCCGTTACCACCTTCTCGCGGAAGCCAGTTTGCTCGTCGCTTTCTTCGCGGTAGGTCGTGCCCTCGATGATGTCCTGGAACTTCACCTTGCCCTTCACTTCCGACACGATGACGGAGTTATAGGGGTCCCATGAAGCGATCACATCACCTTTCGCCACCTTCTTGCCATTCTTGACGACAAGCTCGGCACCGTAAGGCACCGTGTAGGCGATGAGCTGGCGACCATCCTCGTCGATGACGCGGATCTCGCCGGAACGACCGAGTACGATTTCCTTGCTCTGGCGACCTTCTTTGAGCGCAACTGTACGAAGGTTATCAAATTCAACCTTGCCGTCGAACTTGTTGATGAGCGTGCTTTCCGCGGATATGCGGCTCGCCGTACCACCGATGTGGAAGGTCCGGAGCGTAAGCTGCGTTCCTGGCTCACCGATGGACTGCGCGGCGATAACACCGACAGCCTCGCCCGGTTCAACGAGGCGACCCGTCGCAAGGTTACGACCGTAGCACAGCGCGCAAACACCACGAGGGGCTTCACACGCGAGCACCGAGCGAATCTCGACGGTTTCGATGGAGGTCTCCGATATTTGCTGGGCGATCTCCTCCGTGATCATGTCGTTCGAGCCAACGATCATCTCTTCTGTCAATGGGTCGATGACATCATGGACAGACACGCGGCCCAGGATGCGATCCTTGAGCGGCTCGACGATATCCTCGTTGTCCTTCAGCGCTTCCATGCGAACACCGCGAAGCGTGCCGCAATCGTGCGAGTGAACCGTCATGTCCTGGCTCACATCCACGAGGCGTCGTGTGAGGTAACCGGCGTCGGCCGTCTTGAGGGCCGTGTCCGCCAGACCCTTACGAGCACCGTGCGTAGAGATGAAGTATTCAAGGACGGACAGGCCTTCCTTAAAGTTGGACTTGATCGGATTTTCGATAATGCCACCTGAGGAACCAGAGAGGCTCTTCTGTGGCTTGGCCATGAGGCCACGCATCCCGCCGAGCTGGCGGATCTGTTCACGCGAGCCACGAGCGCCGGAGTCTGCCATCATGTAAATGGCGTTGAACCCTTCGTCGTCGTCCTTCAGTGTGTCGTAGAGAACATTGGAGACACGGTTGTTCGTCCGCGTCCAAACGTCGATGACCTGGTTGTAACGCTCCGATTCCGTGATGAAGCCGAGTTCATACTGCTCACGGATGGCCGTGACTTCATCATCGGCCTTCTCGATGAGCTTGTGCTTCTCTTCAGGAACAACGATATCTGCGAGCGAAAACGACAGGCCTCCCATCATCGCCTGACCAAACCCGAGGTCCTTAACGGAGTCGAGGAACTTGGCGGTCTGAGGGAAATCCGTCGCCTTGAAAACATTGCCAATGATGCCGCGGAGGTTTTTCTTCGTCAGCACGTCATTGATGTAACCAGCTGCGTCCGGCACAATCTCGTTGAAGATCGCGCGACCTACAGCAGTCTCTATGACTTCGCCAGCTTCGTGTTTGCCATCCATCGTCGGACGATCAAGGCGAAGATTAATCTTCGCGTGGAGATCAAGAATACCCTGGTCGTAGGCCTGGCGAACCTCGCCGATCGACGCAAAGCGCATACCTTCGCCTTTCAAACCAGCACGTTCCTTCGTCATGTAGTACATGCCGAGAACCATGTCCTGACTCGGAACGGCAACCGGGCCACCGTGTGCAGGGCTTAGAATGTTGTGGCTCGAGAGCATCAGAATCCGCGCCTCTAGCACTGCGTCCTGGCTCAGGGGTACGTGCACAGCCATCTGGTCACCGTCGAAGTCGGCGTTGAAAGCCGTACAGACGAGGGGGTGCAGGCGGATAGCTTTGCCCTCAATGAGGACTGGCTGGAATGCCTGAATACCAAGACGGTGCAGCGTCGGCGCACGGTTGAGCATGACAGGGTGACCAGCAATCACCTTTTCAAGGATGTCAAAAACGTCGGCCGTGCGACGATCAACAACCTTCTTGGCGCTCTTGACCGTCTTTACAATGCCGCGCTCAATGAGCTTGCGGATGATGAACGGCTTGAACAACTCGACGGCCATCTCCTTCGGGAGGCCGCACTCATGGAGTTGAAGCTCAGGACCGACCACAATTACAGAGCGGCCCGAGTAGTCAACACGCTTGCCGAGGAGGTTCTGGCGGAACCGACCCTGCTTGCCCTTGAGCATGTCGCTCAATGACTTCAGTGCACGGTTCGAGTCAGAGCGGACGGCGTTGGCCTTGCGACTGTTGTCGAAGAGGCTATCGACGGCCTCCTGCAACATCCGCTTCTCGTTCCGCAGAATCACTTCCGGCGCCTTGATATCCATCAGGCGCTTGAGGCGGTTGTTGCGGATGATGACGCGTCGATAGAGATCGTTCAGGTCCGACGTAGCAAAACGACCACCTTCCAGAGGAACCAACGGACGGAGTTCCGGCGGAATAACCGGAATCACCTTCATCACCATCCACTCTGGACGGTTCTCCATCTTCTTGTTCGCGTTCCTGAAGCTCTGGACGATCTTCAGCCGCTTGAGCGCCTCAGCTTTTCGTTGCTGGCTGGTTTCCGTGCGGGCCTGGAAACGAAGCTCCTGGCTCAGGATGTCGAGATCAAGCTGCTTGAGGAGGTCTTCAATAGCCTCGCCGCCAATCTTGGCAACGAACTTTTCAGGGTCGTCGTCTGGGAGGCGGTTGTTGTCCTCGCGAATTCGATAGAGCACATCGAAGTACTCGTCCTCCGTAAGAAGCTGCTTCTGCTGGATTCCCAGCTCTTCAGCGCCGCCTGGGTTGATGACGATGTAGTTCTCGTAATAGACAATCTTCTCGAGGTCCTTCGACTTCACGCCAAGCAGCGCGGCAATCTTATTCGGAAGGCTCTTGAAGTACCAGATGTGAACGACTGGCACGCTCAACGAGATGTGCCCAGCACGCTCGCGGCGGACAGACTTCTGAGTTACCTCGACGCCGCAGCGGTCGCATATGATGCCCTTGTAACGAATGCGCTTGTATTTACCGCAATGACACTCCCAGTCCTTTACCGGACCGAAGATCTTCTCGCAGAAGAGGCCATCCTTTTCCGGCTTGAAAGAGCGGTAGTTGATGGTCTCAGGCTTGAGCACCTCGCCGTGGCTTCGCTCAAGAATTGACTCGGGCGAAGAGAGCGATACGGTGATCGAGCTATAGTGCTTCTTAGGGGCTGGCGCTGTTGCGCGATTGCCGAAAGCCATGTGCTGTAGAGGTTCTAGATGATCGGATCATCGGGAGATTCGGATCGCATTCCATTGAGAGGCCTGCAATCCGAAGACCCGATCTAATCAATTTTTACTTCGAGGCCGAGGCCCTGAAGTTCGCGGACGAGAACGTTGAAGCTCTCGGGCACGCTTGGTTCAGGGAGATTATCGCCCTTGACGATGGCCTCATAGGTCTTCGAGCGACCCTGGACGTCGTCGCTCTTAACCGTGAGGAGTTCGCGCAAGACGCTGGAAGCACCGTAGGCGTAGAGCGCCCACACTTCCATTTCACCGAACCGTTGGCCACCAAATTGAGCCTTACCACCCAACGGCTGCTGGGTAATGAGGCTGTATGGCCCGATGCTACGTGCGTGGATTTTGTCCTCGACAAGGTGGGACAACTTGAGCATGTAAATTTGCCCTACTGTCGTCAACTTGTCGAACGTGTCTCCGGTCTGGCCGTCGTACAACTGCACACGTCCGTCGTTTGGCAGATTTGCATCCTCGAGTTTTTTGCGGATGTCATCCATCGACGCGCCGTCGAAAGCAGGAGTCGCATACGTCTCGCCGAGCTTATCGCCAGCCCAGCCAAGCATCGTCTCGAAGATCTGCCCGAGGTTCATGCGGCTTGGTACGCCGAGCGGGTTAAGGACGATGTCCACAGGAGTACCATCCTCAAGGAATGGCATGTCTTCCTGCGGGACAATTTTGGCAACAACACCCTTGTTTCCGTGGCGGCCGGCCATCTTGTCGCCGACCTGAAGCTTGCGCTTCTTGGCAACGTAGACCTTCGCCAGCTGAACAATTCCCGGAGGAAGTTCGTCGCCCATTTGGATGCGGTACGTCTCCTGCTTAGCAGCACCATCCACCTCTAAATAGCGACGCTGGAAGTTGGCGAGCAGCTTCCAGAGCCGTTCGTTCGTCGCGTCCTTATCTGTGAACTGCTGGCGGATCTTCAAATCGGCCGGATTGATATCACTGAGGTTTCGCTTCGTAATCTGGACACCTTCCGAAAGCACAACGGTCCCGTCGCGCATTTCGATTGGCACAGCCGCTTTTTCTTTGTCGGCTATGTCGAAGAAGCGTTTGAAGAAGGACTCCTGCAGCTCCTCAACTTCCTGAGCAAACGCCGTCTCAATTTCTGAGAGACGCTTTTCCTCGGTCTTCTTTGTAGCCGGATCGCTCTTGCGACGGCTGAACAAGCGCGTGTCAATGACCACGCCGTTCATGCCCGGCTTGGCCTTTAGAGAGGCATCTTTTACGTCCCCAGCCTTGTCACCAAAGATCGCACGAAGAAGCTTTTCTTCAGGCGTCGGGTCGGTCTCGCCTTTCGGCGTGATCTTACCAACAATGATGTCGCCCGGCGTTACTTCTGCGCCGATGCGCACAATGCCACGCTCGTCAAGGTCCTTCGTGGCCTCTTCCGAGACATTCGGAATCTCACGCGTCAACTCCTCTTCCCCACGCTTGGTGTCGCGAACCTGGTGGTCGAACTCCTCAATGTGGATGGAGGTGTAAATGTCGTCTCGGACCACGCGCTCCGAGATGACGATCGCATCCTCGAAGTTGTAGCCCTTCCACGGCATGAACGCCACGAGGACGTTTTTACCGAGCGCAAGCTCACCGTTTTCCGTTGAGCAGCCATCAGCGAGCAATGCACCAGTCTTCACCTTTTGCCCCGCTTTGACTAGCGGCTTCTGTGTAACAGAGGTGTCCTGGTTCGTACGGCGGAATTTTATCAGGTCGTAGGTCCTGACCGGTTCCTCGAAGGCCACATCCGTGTCGCCCTGGGTCTCCTTGTAGCGTACCACGATGCGGTTTGCATCGACGTACTCAACAACGCCATCGGCTTCCGCCACGACGAGCGCGCGCGAGTCACGTGCAATGCGACCTTCGAGCCCCGTACCTACGATTGGAGATTCTGGGCGGAGGAGAGGCACCGCCTGGCGCTGCATGTTCGAGCCCATCAACGCACGGTTGGCGTCATCGTGCTCCAGGAACGGAATCAGCGATGCGGCTGGCGAGATGATCTGGTTTGGCGTGATGTCCATGAACTGGACACTCTCAGGCCGGACGAGCGGGAAGTCACCGCCTCTGCGGCAGCGAACAAACTCGTTCTGGAAAATGCCCTTGTCATCGATAGGCGCATTGGCCTGAGCAATGATGTAGCGATCCTCGTCCTCGGCGGAGAGGTACTGGATCCGCTTCGAGACCTTACCCTTCTTTACGACGCGGTAAGGCGTCTCGATGAAGCCAAAGGCATTCACAACGCCGTGCACGCACAGCGACGAAATTAGACCAATGTTTGGACCTTCAGGCGTCTCAATTGGGCAGAGACGACCGTAATGAGTGTAGTGGACGTCACGAACCTCAAAGCCAGCACGCTCGCGAGTAAGGCCACCCGGCCCGAGCGCTGACATACGCCGCTTGTGCGTCAGTTCGGCTAGTGGATTGGTTTGATCCATGAACTGGCTAAGCTGATTCGTTCCGAAGAACGTATTAATCACGCTCGAAACAGTCCGGGCATTTACAAGGTCTTGAGGAGTGAACTTGTCAGCATCTCGCAGATTCATCCGCTCCTTAATGGTGCGGGCCATGCGCGCAAGGCCAAGCGAGAACTGCTGCTGCAGCTGCTCACCAACGGTGCGGACGCGGCGATTGCCGAGGTGGTCGATGTCATCCACCTGGCTCTTTCCGTTCTGGAGCATCACCAGTTCGTTGATGATCGCAATGATATCATCGCGCGAGAGCGTGATATCTGCGTTCTTGCGATCCAGGTCCAGGCGAACATTGATGCGGTAGCGGCCAACATCGCCGAGGTCGTAACGCTTCTCGGAGAAGAAAAGACGTTCGAGAACGCCTCTCGCTGTGTCCAAATCTGGCGGCTCGGCACCACGAAGCTGGATGTAGAGGTATTCCAACGCCTCGTCTGTACTGTGCGTTGGATCCTTCTTCAAAGTGTTCAGAAGCGTGCTCTTGTCGAGTTCGTCGTCGTCGTCACTACTCACTTTTCGGACAAACACTGATTCGATGCCTGCTTCCTTCAGCTTGTCGTAATCGTCCTCGGTAAGCACATGCCCGGCAGGAAGAACGACTTCGCGCTCCTTGTCCTCCGAAATGACTTCGCCCGTGTCCTCGTCGATTACTTCGAGAGTGACCTCGACGGAGACATTTGACGCAAGAATGCGATCCTTCGTCTTCTTGAA
>JAHEJB010000041.1:16424-20594 GCA_024639085.1 Rubricoccaceae bacterium
ATGTCCCGTTCTTCGGGCGCAAGGTTAGCCTGAATAAAGTTCTCGAAGCTTCTGAGCTGGACCTCTAGAAAGTCCGGAAATTCAAGAACAGGGCTGATTTTGGCGAATGACTGGCGGGTTTGCTCCCCGCCGACCAACTTTGTTCGCTTAGTGCGACGAGTGGTCGTCTTACCTGTGGTGTTGCTCAATGTAAACCCCTGAATTTGGTACCGCGGATGCGAGATACACACCACAGGCTAGGCCTCTGGCGTGCAGGGTGCATCAGACGCAGCGCAGCGCTGGAACCTCCGACCTCAATGGACAAGCCACTAGATGGTCCGGGGCCGACCGATGGGAAACGCGCTTGCGCGCTTTGAGTTTCCTTATTCAGTCTTTCTGTCACAGTTGCGTCTGATGCTAATTGTGTGCGACTTCCTTATGGTGGAGCCGCGATAACCCGTCCTAAACTATGCCTGCTGACATTGTCTAGGACGGGCATGGGGAGGCAGAGGAACGCTTTCGCAGCTCCTCTTCAACCCGTCGGAACTACTTCAACTCGACTTCGGCGCCAGCACCTTCGAGCTTGCTCTTAATCTCCTCAGCTTCGTCCTTTCCGGCAGCTTCCTTGATCGTATTCGGTGCACCGTCCACAAGCTCTTTAGCTTCCTTAAGGCCGAGGCCCGTGATGCCACGAACTTCCTTGATGACGGCAATCTTGTTGCCACCTACTGCCGTTAGAACGACGTCGAATTCAGTCTTTTCTTCAGCAGCAGCGGCGCCATCGCCACCCACTGGGCCGGCGACGGCTACAGCTGCGGCGGCAGGCTTGATGCCGTGCTCTTCTTCAAGAAGCGTGGCGAGCTCGTTGGCCTCTTTGATGGTGAGGCTTACAAGCTGTTCTGCGATTTTTGCGATGTCGGCCATGATTTGGTTGTATTCCTGCGACGGTCTCTGCACGTTGGAGTCCGGATTGACTCGTCGATGCTGCGTCGCTTTTATGGGTAGGTATTGATGAATGATGCCAATCGGGTCAACCCGATTGGCAAAAAGAACAGTTACGCCTCGGCTTGCTCGGCGATAGCCTTCACAGCGCCAACTAGTGTTGAGCCCTGAGCCTGGAGCCCTGCGACCACGTTGGAGAGAGGTGCCATGAGCAGCCCCATGATGTCGCCGAGGAGTTCATCGCGGCTTTTGAGTGACGACAGCATTTCAAGCTGGCTCTCGTCGAAGATCGCGCCGTCAATGAAAGCTCCCTTGAACCGCGGAAGGTCTTTGTCGACCTCGCTCAGAAACTTCTTGATGACTTTTGCTGGCCCGGCTGGGTCGTTCGTGAAAGCCATTGCGGTAGGCCCGCTGAGCTGTCCGTACAACTCGTCGAACCCGCCCTTGTCTTCCATCGCACGGCGAATCATAGTGTTCTTGAACACCTTGTACTGTACACCGGCAGCGCGGAACGCACGGCGGAGCTTCGTCACTTCCTCAACCGTAAGACCGATGTAGTCCGTGAGATAAATGGTGTTGTGGGCATCAAGCTTCTCGGCAATCGCCGCTACCTGCTCGTGCTTCTGATCTTTCGTAAGTGGCATGATCGGTTTCGTCTAAGATGGTTACGTGCGAATAGGCGTTCCTTAGCGGACAGCGCTTATCGCGGCACTTCGCTCAATTGGAAGTGGCGGTCCCATCGTGGTTGAAATGGTAACCGAGCGAACGTATGTGCCCTTCGCAGATGATGGACGAAGTCGCATTATTTCACGGAGAAACGCTTCCGCATTCTCCCGAATCTGCTCCTCTGAGAAAGAAGCTTTGCCAATTGCCGTGTGAAGAATCCCGGCCTTGTCAACGCGGAAATCGATACGACCAGCCTTTACAGCCTCAACTGCTTCTGCGATATCGTTGGTCACGGTACCACTCTTAGGGTTTGGCATTAAACCGCGGGGACCTAGTACTCGCCCAAGACGACCGATCTTCGGCATCACGTCCGGGGACGCAATCATCACGTCAAACTCCGTGAAACCGTCGTTCTGGATCTTGTCAACGAAGTCGTCCAGGCCAACGAGGTCTGCGCCGGCATCACGGGCTTCTGCCTGTTTGCCTTCATTGGTAAGAACAAGAACACGAACGGACTTACCCGTACCGTGTGGCAGGGCTACCGAGCCACGTACCATCTGATCAGCATGGCGTGGATCAACGCCAAGACGTACATCTATGTCGATGGACTCGTCAAACTTGGCTTTCGAAGTCTGCTTGATCAATGAAGCCGCAAGCTCCAGAGAAAGCGCGCCGCCATTTTCCGCAGCCGCACTCTCAATGAGAGCGCTGGCCTCGCGGTATCGTTTTCCTCTTTTTGCCATAATAGGATAGGCTGTGCGGTGCAAACGTCAAGCTGGGCGAGACTCCCGCAGATGTATTGAATTGGACACGCATCAAGGACAGTCGTCCTGTGCGTACCAAGAATCATGCAACAGGTGCCCCGGTTACGGTTATGCCCATGGAACGAGCTGTGCCTGCAATCATGCGGGCTGCATTGTCGATGTCGTTCGAGTTGAGATCTTCCTTCTTCTGTTCAGCGATGTCCTTGCATTGATCCCAGGTAACAGAGGCCACTTTTTCACGAAGTGGATCGCCCGCACCCTTCGGAATCTTCGCTGCCTTCAATAGAAGCACGGCAGCTGGAGGGCTCTTCGTAATGAAGGAGAAGCTCTTGTCGACAAAAACCGTAATAACTACGGGGATCACGAGGCCCATCTTGTCCTGCGTAACCGCGTTGAAGGCTTTGCAGAATTCCATGATGTTGACGCCGTGCTGGCCGAGCGCTGGGCCGATTGGCGGCGCTGGGCTCGCCTGACCGGCTCTGATTTGCAGCTTTATAAAGCCGTCTATTTTCTTCGCCATAATAAGCGCGGTGCAATCGTTCCGATTAGTTCAGAACTCCCGCTAACTGGTGAAAGGGTATTGAGATTCGACGTGGACGACCGAGCGATGTGAATTCACGCGGAGCCCACAAAAGAACGGTTACTGCTCGTGCTCGACCTGGAGGTAATCCAGTTCGAGCGGTGTTTTGCGGCCAAAGATGGAAACCATAACGCGGACCTTCATTTTGTCCGGGTAGACCTCCTCTACAAAGCCAGTAAAGTTGTTGAACGGCCCATCCATAACCTTGACCGGATCGCCTTCCTTGAAAGGAATTTCGGGCTGTTCACCAGCTGCGGCCGTCTCGTCCATCTTGCCAAGAATGCGATTGACCTCGTCTGGGCGGAGCGGCGTTGGTTGGCCTCCAGCTCCTAGGAATCCAAGCGTTGATGGAGCAGAGGCGATAACTTCCTTGAGGTAAGGATCGACAATCGCTTCGATCAGGATATAGCCAGGGAAAAAGGTCTTCTCGCGAGTCTTCTTCTTTCCCCCACGCATTTCGAATACGGTCTCGGTTGGGATGAGAACCTGCGCGAGCTTCTCCTCCATATCGAGGCGTTCTACCTCGCTCTCAAGGTATTCCTTCACCTTCTTCTCGTGGCCCGAGAAGGTGCGAAGGACGTACCACTTGCGAATTGGTTTTGTTGAGACTGCCATTGGAGCGAAACTCTGTATGACCCGGCTAACGGTGGATCAACCGTAAATGAATGCGAGCGCTTTGCTGATGATCTGGTCAGAAAAGAAAATGAAAAGTGCGATGACCAGGGAGACAACGAGCGTCAAAACGGTGTTGTTGATGAGTTCGTGGCGGGCTGGCCAGCTGACCTTCCTCATCTCCTTACGCACCTCGCCAACGTATCCCACCGTTTTGCCGCCAGGTAAAGACTGTGTCGAAGATTCTTTTGCTTGCGTGGCCATCATGCTGGAGTGCTGACGAAAAGGAGTGGCTTAAGTCGATTGGCACGGGCGGCAGGACTCGATCCCGACAGGTCGGGATGTGGAGACGAACTCACCGTCCGAAATTGTTTTGATTGTGGGCGCGATGCTGATGGCACGGGCGGCAGGACTCGAACCTGCAGCCTGCGGTTTTGGAGACCGCTGCTCTGCCAATTGAGCTACGCCCGTATGTTAAGGGCGCGGCTTGCCGCGCCCCGGAATGTTTAGTCTAGGATTTTGGATACGACGCCGGCGCCGACGGTGCGGCCGCCCTCGCGAATTGCAAAGCGCAAGCCCTCCTCCATCGCCACTGGCTGGATAAGCTTCACCTTGAACTGCGTGTTG
>JAHEJB010000146.1 GCA_024639085.1 Rubricoccaceae bacterium
TGCCCATTCAGCTTGTCGAACGCCTTCCGGCCATCTTCGAGTCCGATCTGTTTCGTTCTGTCCAACTTTTGCCGGGCATCAAGTCGTCGTCAGATTTCTCTTCGAAATTGTATATCCGCGGTGGGTCGCCAGATCAGACCCTGATCCTCCTCGACGGCACAACGGTCTACAACCCAACGCATTTCTTCGGTTTCTTCTCAACGTTCAATACGGAGGCGATCAAGGACGTTCGAATTTACAAGGGAGCGTATCCGGCTACGTATGGCGGTCGCCTAGGCTCTGTTATCGACATCTACAACCGAGACGGCAATCGCAACGAAACGACCGGAATGTTGCAGCTCGGCGTACTCGCGTCCCGTGCAGCAATCGAAGGCCCGGTTTCGTTGGGTGGAGTTCGAGGGTCGTACATGGTGGCCGCGCGCCGGTCGACGCTGGAGCCTCTACTGGCCTTCCTACGAAAGGAGCTTGAAGAAGACGCTATTCCGGAGCGATTCTACTTCTACGATGTCAACGCCAAGCTGAACCTCGACTTGTCGCCAAACGACCGCCTTTCGATCTCGGGCTATGCTGGCCGGGATGCTGTGCTCGTTCCTTTTGCAGAAGACGCTGAGTTTGAGCTTGATTACGGAAATCAAACGCTCTCACTCGGATACACCCGCGTGCTATCTGAAACGGCGTTTTCAACCTTCCGTGCAACGGGCTCACGATATTTCTCAAGCCCAGTAGGGCGCATCGCTGGTACGGAATTCGAGCGCCCAAACTCCATTTTGGACTTCTCCGGTCGAGGTGATATTGAGTGGTTTCCTAACCAGCATTTCGAAGGAAGGGCAGGAGTTTGGGGAGGACTGCTGGATCTGAACCTCAAAAGCATTTTCGAAAACGAAGAGCGGCTAAATTTTTCTTCCAGCGCACCGTATGTGTCCGCATATTTTCAGGCGAAATATCGCCCGTCGGACCATTGGATTTTGACGGGAGGTCTCCGTGGTGACTACTTCGGCGGCGACTTCACCCGCGTCGCACCCCGTTTCCAGATCGAACGCAAGTGGGGTGGCGATCAGTTCATCGCGCAGCTCTCAGGCGGTCGTTACTACCAGTTCCTGACACTGGTCTCCAACGAAGCGTTTTCTGGTTTTGATGTGTGGGTTAGCGCCGGAGAAGGGGTCGAGCCCAGCTACAGCGATCAGATTGCTTTAGGGTTTAAGACGCGCCTGCCGTGGGGTTTTCGATTCGACACGGAGTTGTACGCCCGAACGATGCAGGATCTGTTTGAGATACGGCCTGAAGTTCAGGACGTGGCCGGACTCGACTACGCCGAACTTTTCCGAATTGGCGAAGGCTACGCCTACGGTGCCGAGTTCCTTCTCGAAAAGACGACGGGGCGTTTTACAGGGTTGCTTGGCTACACACTGGGGACGACAAGACGACGCTTTCCCCAAAATCCCGGATTCACGGAGTACTTCCCGCCGAAATACGACCGGCTTCATGACGCGAAGCTGGTACTCAGCTACAACATTGGCCGAGGTTGGACTACGACTATGGCCGCCACCTATGCTACAGGGCAGGCCTATACCGAACCGGTTGGTCGTTACTCTGTCGAAGGACTGGGCTTCCTCACGGGCGACCTGAATGTGTTGATCTCTAGCGAACTAAATGGTCAACGTCTTCCGGCATATCACCGGTTGGACATTGGATTTGCAAAAGCTGGTCGCTTCTTTGGCTTCGCCGACTACCAGTTCCAGATTCAAGCGGTCAACGCTTACAATCGTCGGAATCTGTGGTTCTACACGTATGATTTCGACGCGAACCCTGTTGACCGCACAGCAATTCGGCAACTCCCAATTCTGCCCAATCTATCCTTAACCCTTCGCTTCTGATGCGCCAAAGCAAGTTCATCAGCTTACTGGCCCTGGCTTTTACGATTTGGTCGGGTTGCGACACGTCTAGCCTCGGCAATTTCGTAGAGGAGGTAGCCGTCAGCGCCTTGCTGCTTGCTGATGAACCGCTTCCGCCTATTCGACTCGCTCTCACAGGTCCTCTTGGTCAGCCGTACAACCCCGCTGAGCGTAGTAT
The DNA here is from genome assembly GCA_024639085.1 of Rubricoccaceae bacterium. GTDB lineage: Bacteria > Bacteroidota > Rhodothermia > Rhodothermales > Rubricoccaceae > JAHEJB01. Next base: position 2,071 of record JAHEJB010000146.1, read on the forward strand.
TAACGACGCGGAAGTATTACTGCAAATGGTAAGAGACGACGGTTCGACGGTTGATTACACGTACGTTCTGACGGTTGAAGGACTCGGTGTCTACGAGCCTGCCGATGCACAAGACAACATCCTGGTCGAAGGGGGAGCTACCTATCGCTTCCAGGCCACAGTGCCGGGATTCACGGAAACAGTGAGTGCGGAGACAATTGTACCCGAAGCCTTTGCCGTCGTAGATCCGCCGCCGGATACCGTGTTTTATCAGGTCGGTCAGTCGCCACGAACGAACATCACCCGGTCATCCTATCCGGGTCGACAGAACATTTATGTGTACAACATTCGTGCACTCGATCCCGAAAACTTTCCGCTAACCCCATTCGCTTCCGATCTGGTAAATGAGCGTGACGTCTCGCCTGTGGACCTCTATGAAGGCAATTCGCCGCTGCTGAACGAGGGAAACTACCAGATTAATGAAGATGGCACGGTTCGTATCAGCATCGTGTGGCTCGCCTTCAATTTCTACGGTCCACAGCGCTTCCTGATTACAGCTCTCGATGACGCGTTGGTGCAGTTCATCCAATCGCAGGCCATTCAGTTCATACCGACCACGCTCTCTCCGGGCGAAATACCGAACGTGGTTTCAAATGTGCAGAATGGCGTCGGTGTTTTTGGCGCGGCGGCGCAGACAACGGCCTTTACATTTCTCGAGCCCGCGCCATGATGGCGTCGGCCTCGTAGACGCTAGCGCCCTGCGCAGGAGAGTACGCGGTGCGGACCATTACTCGAGCTAGGTCGCTTGCCGGGGTTGGTCTGTACTTACGGAAAGGCCCGATCAACAGTGGTTTTACTACGGAAAGGACCGCGTCAGCAACGACTTCGCCCCGACGGTACTCAACTCGGTCCCCGGTTAAGAGCGAAGGTCGAAATATGGCGAGCGAACTAAAGCCCACATCCGCTAACGCGTTCTCCGTCTCGCCTTTGACACGATTGTAGAAGATGCGCGACTTGTGGTTTGCTCCAAGCGCTGAAACGAGCGCGTAATGTGACGCTCCCTGGGCATGTGCGAGGTAGGCAGCCTCCACGGGAATGCCTAAATCGACAAGGCGAAACGCTTCCTTCGACCCAGCCTGCTTTATGGTCGTGCCCAGGCAGCAGAAGAGATCGTCGCAAGCGAAATGCTCCGCAATGACATCCATCTCGTCAAAGTCTGCTACGTGGTGGACGTGCTTGGATGACACCGTTGGCATTTCGCGGCGCCCAAGCGTGACGACCTGATCCCAATGTTCGTCCCCTGAGAGCAGCTTGAGCACGTGGCTACCCACTAGGCCTGTGGCTCCAAGGAGAAGGGCGGTGCGAGTTTCTGTCATTGGGTCACCGTGATGTGAAAGACCGGCTGTTCGGCTTCCAGGAGGACAAGAACACGATCCTCTCGCTGGAGGGCACCAAGTACACGCGTCATTTGTCCGAAAAGATGGTCCCAATAGAGTCCGCCGTAGGCTCGGTAGGTTTCCTCCAGTTGGTCATTGATTCGCTCAGAGAGAACGGGATCGCTTACTTCGATAAGGTCGGTCTCTGACTGTGCGTACGCATACCTAAAGTTGACAATGTCTACGCTCATCCCGAACTCGTGGCTGGACGTTCCAGAGGCCGCATTTCTATTGCCTATGCGGAGATCGGACTGTAGTTCTGCGGTGCGCGTCGCGGAGGAAATGGTAAAGCGATAGACGGGAAGATTGTGTTCCGCCAATCCAGCCTGGAACCGCCTGCCGATTTCATCCAGCAAAGCCTTCAACGCAGGCGTAACGAAGGGCGCGGAGTGTTCGAGTGTCATCACCGTATAGAATTCGTTCTCAACGAGAGGCACAAGCTCGCCAAATCGCAAATAGCGATTAATGTCCGCCTCACCCGTTACGGGGTCTACGCCGAGCGTATCCGCTGTTTCGAGATGATCGCTGTACGAAAACGTTCGAGGTCGACGGAGAGCATTTTCCTCATCCGCAGTCGGTGGTTGTAGGCGCTCAAAACTAGCTCGCGTGCTTTGCAGTCGTACTTCCAGATTCTCCAGCGCTTCCGTGGTTTCGAGTGGAGAAGGAGGTGGGGGAGGCGACTCGGAGAAAAAGAGCAGCCACCCGGCCGCGAGGCCGAGCGCACATCCGAAGACAAGGAAAAGGGCCTTCTGCATCGGTCAACGAGCCTCAATGATCCCGCACGCAACGATGTCGCCCGAACCGCCCGCTGGTTGCGAGTTCAGGTCGTCCTGATCGGCGTGCACAGTCACAACGCGCCCGATGATTGAGTTCGTGCTGTCCATTTCCAGTGACGGATCAATACGATCGTACCGTGCTCTTCCGCGCGCAGAGCGGATGTTGCCCAGATCTCCCGCGTGCCGGATCCGTGCCGCCGGATCGCCATGTTGGGCATCAGTGGGATTGAAATGCTCACCCGGCTGATCGCACGATGCGCCTTCATGGATGGTGAGACCATAAAGGCCGTCATCCAGGCCGCTTACTAGTGCAACAACGCGGACGCCACCCTGCAGCCTCGCGAAGTCGACGCGGCCTTCCACGGCGCTACCGCCTGCTCGCTCGAGTTCCGCGAATGCACGTGCTGCGTCGGAGGGCTCAGGCGTAGCCACGGGATGAGCCTCCGAGACATCTGCTGGCGGCTCTATCGTTTGCGGACTCTCGGTCGAGCACGACACGAGAGGCAAGGCGAGACTCAGAAAGAAAATGTGGCGCACGAGAGGAGTGAGAACGCTTAGCCGGCCGGAAGGCCCGCGTGTGGGTTTCGTCGGAAAAGGAGGCGAGGTACCTTCGGGCGCTCTGCTTTCCAGCTCATGCCCGAAGACACGTCGAAACTAATTGCCAGCGGCCTTGCCATGCGCTATGGGCGACGTGTGTTGTTTCACGACCTGTCTTTTGAAGTAAAGCCCGGCTCGCCGCTGGCTATTACAGGTCGGAATGGCTCAGGGAAATCGACGCTGCTCAAGATTCTGGCGGGCGTTCTCGATCCGATAGACGGCAATGTCTCGCTTGTGGATCAAGGAAGAGAAATTGATGGCGAGGAGCGTCCGCACATGGTGGGATTCGTTGCGCCATACCTGCAACTCTACGGCCCGTTTTCTGCGCGCGAGAACCTGGAGTTCCTCGTTCAGGCCAGACGGTTGAAGGATGGAACGAACAAGATCAACGAGGTTCTGGAGCGTGTTGGGTTGCTGGACAGAGCGGATGACTATCTGTCTACGTTCTCGACGGGGATGCATCAACGGTTGCGGATTGCTGCGGCGTTGCTGCACGATCCACCGTTGTTATTGCTCGATGAACCCTCCGCTACGCTGGATGAATCCGGGCGGGAGTTGGCTGAGTCCCTCGTAGGCATGAACGACAAGATCGTGGTTGTTGCAACGAACGACCCTGATGAGGCCGCGTTATGTGCAGAGCGTCTGCATCTTCCAGATTAGCCGTTGAAGTAATGCCTAGCCGATCGCTGTTGAGATTGATCGCCATCGGACTCCTCGTGATGGGGAGTCCGGCATTGTGTATGTCCATATCTGCGCAAACGTTGATGTT
>JAHEJB010000147.1 GCA_024639085.1 Rubricoccaceae bacterium
GCTATTTCGATCAGTCAGGGCCCATCCCAGAAAAAATTGCGTTCGTCGTGTTGATGGCGCTGCTGGCCGGGGCCTTCTCAGCGATTACGTTCGGGGCTTCGTGTGCATTGTTCATCCGGCTAAGCATGAGCTGGACGAAGCCTGCGAGCGGTCGTGAGTGGAAGTCAGCGTTGGCGCTCACCGGTGTCCTATTCGCAATCATTGCGATTATCAACTATTCAAACGGAACTCCCACGTGGGCGATCATCACGTTGTTTATGCTCGCCTGCGTCACGTGGGCATTCTTCCTTATTGAACGCCGGGAGAATTGGTCATGGCCGTTAACGTTCAGGGGAATACTGTTTTGCGTTCTTCTTTTGGTGCCGTTGACGTACGTCGTTATGTCGGCGGCTGAGCGCCAGCGAGAGAACCTACTCATAGAGGAGGCCGCGGAAGATTTTGCGCGCGGCCAGGATCCTCGGGCCGTTTACGCTATCGAGCAAGTGATCAATGAGGCGAACTCACGAGATCTGCGGAGTGAACTGGTTGGAGTTGTCAAAGAAGTCGAAGGCATTGTACTGCGACGGGCCGACTCTCTCACAACCGATTCGCTATCGGTGGATTCGGCTCTTGCGGATTCACTGCAAACCGGATCCGAATCTCAGCAGCTTGATCCTCCAGCCATCCTGCAAGATGACCTTGCTCCTGATAGCGCACAAGTGGCTTTGGATGATGTCATATCAAGGCTCGTCTCGGGCTCGCTCCTTGCCTCGTTGTCCGATTACGTCGTCGATCTAGCTGTGCTCAGTCCAATTGGAGATACGCTGACCGTCTACGCAGGTGACGTGTCCTTCGGCAACGCGTCCACGCAGAATGGGCGCGTTGCCAAAGATGATGTTCTCGCGTTCGATTCTCTCCGCAACATGTACCAAAGCGACGAGCGCGCGCGCGTCCTCGTGGTACGATCCCCTGTAGGAAGTCAGCGTGGCACGTATCGTTACGCGGGGATCGGCCCTGTACAAACAACGTCGGACAGCCTAGCCGGATGGCTATACGTTCTGGCGACACCTCTGCTCAGTCGCCCAATGGATGAGACGCCCTATCCAAGCGTCCTCGTTCCTACCGCGTTGATGAGCAACGAAACAGCGGCCATGAGCTACTCCGAATACGACAACGGTGTGCTGGTCAGGAGCCGCGGCGTAGTGCCGGGCCCGTTCCAACTCGAAGTAGGCGTGAGAAACGCATTCGCCGGTAATCGAACGGAGTATTGGCGACGCGAGGTGATCGAAGAACACCCGTACCGGGCTTACTATCAGCGCATCCCGGCAGGGGAGAAGCTGGAAAGGCTGGATGCGATCGCGGTTCGAATCCCTGCTCCATCAGGGCTAGACCACATGTTCAATCTCGTGCGAATGACCATCGCCGGCTTGCTACTCGGCTTGTTGGTGTACCTGTGTGGTTTGCTCGTTCGCCGTCGCGCAGGAATTCTTTCAGCCGGTCAAAGCCACTTCCGCGACAAAGTGCTTTCACGCTTTTTGATTGTTGGCATCGTAACCGTAGCCGTAACCGGCATCATCGGTCGGGGCGTCATCCTCGCGCAAAACGAGCAGGCGGTTGAAGACCTCTTGCGGGCACGGTTGCAACGCGTTGAAACGGCCGTCACTGCCGAAGCCGGGCCTGGCACTCCCGTTTCGGCATCTCTTCAGCGGGCAAGTGCAGGATTGGTAAGTAGTCAGCTAGGGATCGATTTGAACGTCTACATAGGTTACCAACTCGCGTCTACAAGTCGCCCGCAGCTTGTGCGCCAGCGCCTGATTGATGAGCGTCTTCCAGCCGATGTCTACCAGGCGCTCTATGCCGAGGGTCGCAGATATGCGTTCACCGATGGACGAATCGGGAGCTTCACATACACGATCGGTTACAAGGCCATTGCCAACGAATTAGGGCAGGTTATTGGCGTCGTGGCTGTACCAACGCTGCCTGAACAGGCGTCAATCGAAGCGGGACAGGCGCGAATGATCGCGTATCTCTTTGCTGTTCTGCTATTGTTGATGCTCGGCATTTTTGCTACGACCGCGTTGCTAGCGAATCAGCTTACAAGACCTTTCAAGAGCCTGCGTGAGGGGTTAAAAGCCGTCGGTGGGGGACAGACGTACGAGCCCATTCCAGTGGAAACCAAGGACGAAGTAGGTCAACTCGTCGAGTCGTTTAACGAGATGCAGTCGCAATTGAAGGAAAGCCGCCAGCAACTGGCGGCTCAGGAACGTGAACTAGCCTGGCGAGAGATGGCCAGACAGGTTGCACATGAAATCAAGAACCCGTTGACCCCGATGAAACTGTCTGTGCAGCACTTGCAGCGCTCGTACAGGCGACCCGGCGAGGATGCGTCGTCGGAGGAGCGCAAATTTGGTAGTTCGCTGGACCGCATAACAACAACGCTGATTGAACAAATCGACGCATTGAGCAGAATCGCGGGAGAGTTTTCATCGTTCGCCCGCCTACCCCAAAGAAATGTGGAGTCGCTCGACCTCAACGACGTCATTCGCGAGGCGGGCGCTCTATTTGAAGACGAAGCGCCCGCAGGTCTTGCTATCGAGTTGAAACTTGAACTCTCTCCCGAACCGCTCGTGATCGAGGCCGATCGTGAAGAGATGCGCCGGACCTACATCAATCTCCTGGCGAATGCGTTCCAGTCCATGTCAGATGGCAGGAAAGGGCACATTGTCGTTCGCACGACCGCCGATGGCGACCATGTGGTTTCCGATGTGGAGGACAATGGGGTTGGAATTCCAGGTGACGTCCGAGAACGGATCTTCCAGCCCAACTTCTCCACAAAAACTAGCGGGATGGGCCTAGGTCTTGCCATCGTAAGAAAGGCCATAGAGGCCAGTGGTGGTACCATTTCGTTCGAAACTGAGGAGGGGAAGGGCACGACGTTCCATATTCGCCTACCTCTTGTTGAATCAGCCGTGAGGAGCGCTGAATAAAGGGCTGGACCTGGTAAGCTTTGCCGTACCTTTCGCCGGTTCAATTCAGCCTGTTTACATGCGTGCCATTGTTGTTGGTGCAGGAGATGTCGGATACGATGTTGCCCAAATGCTTTCTAGGCAGCGTCACGACGTAACCGTCATCGACACCGACCAGTCAAAGATCGAGCACGTTCGTGATACGCTCGATGTGATGGCCATCCATGGGTCTGGGACTAGTGCAGAGACGTTGATGCAGGCCAGGATTCTCGACGCGGACTTGGTTGTGGCAGTAACCGATGTTGACGAGGTCAACATCATTGCATCGATGCTGGCGGAGCGCTTCGGTAAGTCGTCTGACGACACGACTACGATTGCCCGGGTTCGGTCCAGCGAGTTTACAGGGAAGGACGCTGTCCTGACGCTAGATGATTTTGGAATCGACCTCATCATCCACCCCGAGGAGAGCACGGCTGCGGAGGTTGTAGCGCTACTTCGTCGAGCAGCCGCCACGGATATTGTAGAGTTTTGCGATGGCCGTGTGCAGTTGGTCGGCATCCGCCTGGACCACGACACGCCCATTTCGGGGATGAAGCTACAGGAGCTGGCAAAGCTCAACAACGACCTCGATTTTCGCGTGATGGGCATTTCGCGCGGCATTCGAACCATCGTTCCGGACGGTAACATGACGCTCCATCCCAACGACCAGGTGTTCGTGCTAGTGCCGACTGGGCAGATTAGCCAGATCGCGCACATGCTCGGCAAAGAAGGGAAGAGGCTACACCACTGCATGATTCTTGGCGGGACGAAAGTAGGTGCCCGCATTGCCGCTGGACTGACTGAAAAGAAGAATCGTTCTGGCGGAATGGCCGTGAAGTTGGTTGAGGCCAATCGCCCGCGAGCAGAATATCTGGCCGAGGTATTGGAAGGCGTTCTCGTCATTCACGGCGACCCTGCCGACATCGATCTTCTCGTTCGGGAAGGACTTTCAGAGACCGATGCGCTCGTCGCCGTCACACAGGACGAGGAATCCAACTTGGTCTCCTGCCTGATGGCGAAGCACCTCCAAGTGAAGAAAACCGTCGCTCTCCTGTCAAAAGGGGCATACATCCCGATCTCGCAGTCCATCGGGCTAGACGCCGCTGTTTCGCAAAAGCTCGCCGTTACACGTGAGGTTCAGCGATTCCTGCGAGGCTCGCACGTAAAAAGCGTGGCTACGATACACGGCCTGGATGCTGAAATTCTGGAACTCGAAGTGGAACCAGGCTCCTCTGTTAGTAGAGGGACATTGATGGAGCAGACTATTCCGTCGGGCGTTCTCGTCGGCGCCGTCGTAGGTAACCAGGTTGAGATTGCCACGGGTAAGACGCGAATAGAGCCGGGCCAGCGTGCAATAGTTTTTACGACGCCCGATCGCATCACCGAAGTTGAAGCCCTATTCTCAGGCAACTGAATGGGCTGATGGTACTCGATCTCAAGGCGGTTGTTGGTGTGCTTGGCGCGCTTTTTTTCGCGCTCGGTCTTGCGTTGCTGGCTCCAATGGGCGTCGCACTTTTCTACGGCGAGCCAGAGTGGTGGGGATTTGCTGTAACTGCGCTTGGGTCTCTGATTGGCGGCGCTCTTCTGTGGGCATTGTTTCGGCCCAAAGATGAAATACGCATCCGCGAAGGCTTCGCGATTGTTGCTCTCTCCTGGTTCGTGCTCTCGCTCGTAGGTGCGCTTCCCTTCATTCTCACAGGCGTATTGAGTTCTTACACGGACGCCTTCTTTGAAACGATGAGTGGCTTCACCACAACTGGAGCAACCATCCTGGGAGGCGCGAACACGCCCGCGATAGAGGATGTCCCCAATGCCTTTTTATTCTGGCGAAGCCTGACCCACTGGATGGGCGGGATGGGCATCATCGTGCTCACGCTGGCCGTCCTGCCCATGCTGGGTATTGGGGGAATGCAGCTTTTCAAGGCGGAAGTACCCGGACCCCAGGCGGACAAGCTCACTCCGCGCGTTACGGAAACGGCTAAAAGGCTGTGGGCGATCTACGTTGGCCTGACCGTCATCGAAGTTCTCCTGCTTCTGCCAGCGATGAGCCCGTTCGACGCGGTGAATCATGCGTTTGCCACGATGGCAACGGGCGGCTTCTCTACAGAAAATGGGTCTGTTGGGCAGTACGGCTCGGCCTATGTGGACTGGGTGATTACGGCGTTCATGGTGATCGCAGGGATCAACTTTACGCTGCACTATCTCCTGTTGCACCGGCAAGTCGGACCGGTCTGGAAGAGCGAGGAGCTTCGCGTCTATATCGCCATTCTTCTCGGCGCTACCGCGCTGATGACTGTGGTTCTTTGGAAAACAGCAGACCCCATCGTTCCAGATGCCGTCACGCTCGATGGCCAGGTCCTGGAAAGCGAAGTACCCCTTCCCGGCGATGAAGGTGTTGCGGTAGATGAAGCCATTACCTCCAACGAAGGTCGGCAGGGACACGCGGAAATGGGTGGCGGTGCTGAACTGGAAAGAGCCGATGTGGCAGGCCGGACTGTCGTTCGCTACGATTCGTTCTGGGACTCACTCAGGTACTCAGCCTTTCAGGCGGCGGCAATTACGACAACGACGGGGTTTGGTACAGCGGATTACGAGTTGTGGCCACCCTTCGCGATATCTATCATATTTGC
>JAHEJB010000148.1 GCA_024639085.1 Rubricoccaceae bacterium
TTGATTGCTGCAACCATGATTGAGAAACAGTCGTTTGATTTTTGTCAATCAAAAATGCGCCCAGCCTCGCGAAATCAATGGCGCGGGCGTGCAAGCCTGCGGCAGGCAGCTCAAATCCATGGCGGCGACTGTCGAGGCTCCACTTCGCGGGATACTGCATGCCCACGGGTTGCCAGATTTTCTCACTCAGGTACTCCGACATGCTTTTGCCGGTCACGTTTTCCAGCAGCATGCCGATCAGGACGGGGTTGTAGTCGTGATATTCAAACCGCTCGCCCGGTGGGTGATCGAGCGAAAACGAGTGGGACAATCGCCGCAGATTCGGATCGTAGTAACCGCAGACTTCATCCGACCAGGGTGCCGGGACAACATCAAAAAGTTTCTCATCAGAATCGCTGATTCCAGACGTCATTGTCAACAAGTGACGAATCGTGACGTTTTCAAAATCAGGCTTTAAACCATCAACATAGTCAGTAATCGGATCGTCAACCGACTTGATCAAGCCTTCATCCATTGCGATCCCAATCAAAAGCGAAACCACCGACTTGGTGACGGAGACTGACGATTGCAGCGAGTCCCGCTGATTGTCTTGAAAATATTTTTCCAGCAAAACTTCATTGTCCTGGACGACGATCAACGCCGTCGATTCGTGGCTGGCTGCAAATTCCGCGAGCGTTTCATCCTTGATTCTAAAATCTGCGATGACTTGTTTGACTTCGCTTGAGGCAGTGCCGGTAGCAAACTCACTTACGGCTTCCGGATTATTGTTGACCGTGCGAAGAGCGAATCGATCAATATCGCCCAGATCCATATCTTGCCAATACAACCAACGCCCATAACGCGTGGACGTATTGAAAACAGAGAAAAAACCAACGGACAGGACTGCCACAACGGCCAATACCATTTTGCTTTTCCTCCATCTTTTTTTATCGGGCACGTCGTTGCTCCAATTATGATTTGCCGTGATTCACCTGATCGTCGGATCAGGCTTCCCCGTTGATTCCTATAAACGGGTCTTCTGTATAGGAAGAAGAAGTTTTAGGAAAAGGTTACATGAAAAATCTAAATTGCTCTCGGTTAACAAGCAGTCGAAGGTGGCGGCCAGACAAAGGCCATTGCGGGGATTGGGCCGCTCTTCAATCGATTGGCTCCATGGAACACCATTTAATTGCAATCCTCTCATACGAAATACTAATCTGACAGTGTTGCGCTCGTACCACACTTGTGTCGCAACTTTCAGCCTGACCGCTGAAGCGGGAGTTTTTTACTACTTCAGTGCGGGAGTGTGGGCAAGTCCCCAGTCGGACATAATCCTGCTCGACAGGTTCCTGACGAACCATTCGCCGTTTACTAATCTCACCAGTGCCCTCGCGGTGAATGCCGGCGGAGACATTTTTGGCGGAGGCTGGACGGGTGAACACAAAAGCATACGTGGCCATCCGCCGTTGATTAGGACTCACTCGACGGCGTTGCGTTCTGGCTGCCCGAACCAGAGGATATTCCTTAAATCAATAGAATTTGTATAGTCGATCTGTACAAACTAATCCGATCACCAGAACAAAGAGCAGGAATTGTGATTCAAAAAGAAATTCCCATCAAAATTGTCTTTAGCGAGGACGTGGTTCGACCTCGTAAGTACACTCAGCACATCAAACGGGTTCGAATCTTCGGCCCTGCCGAAAAGTTTCCAGAAGAAATTCGGTTGGAAGCGGATGAAATCGCCGAAGGCGGCGTTTTGACGATCGACGATCTGACGTTTCCAGATGGCTTTGAAGTGACTGACTGCCGCGAGAGCGATTCGATTATCACGGTCGAAAAGGCAAGAAAAGAGAAACGTCCAGATCGTAGAAAACACGACGATGACGACTACGATGACTAAAATCGTGGTATTTACCAATGGTAGCCAGACAATCTCAGCTGGGGAGTAGATCGTACCAATTTCCTTTGCTGAAGTCTTGCAGTAGCAACACTATGTGGACGGGCTCAAGTTCGAACTCCAATCTGCCAGGACGAAGTCCTCTCGAAACGAACCAGTGTGAGTCAACGGAACCAGGGAATGCCAGCTGCCTTACGATGGACAGGTCTGCGATGGTTAAACATTTCTGCTGGATCCAGAATCCTTAAATGACTTCGCATCTAAAATGAGTGCTGGAGGTACTGGAATCATCCGATTTCATTTTCGATGCGGATCAATTCGCAGGTTCTGGGTTGAACGATGTCGCGTGCTCGGAAAAATCGAAAACGGCCTTGGCTTTGTCGATCGAAATACTTGTTTGAATTTGGAAATTCAGAAACTCACGACCTTGGACCAAACGCCAACTCCCGGATCTTATCGCTTTCGTTTTTGTCGAAGAAAATCTTTAACAAAAACCGAGCGTTCTCTTTTTCCAGTTCGACTACGATCTGTTCCGAGTTCTCTCTGATGACTTTCGAAAGTTTTGCCCCACGTAGTTGACTAAAACGAGCAGGCATGTTCTTTATGATTGTGGCTGGTCCCATCCTGGCCAGTTTTTGTTTGGCGAAACACTGCCGAATCGTTGTTTCCATTTTGCCCTGATCAAAGTTCTGGAGCGCATCCAAAAACTGTTTTGCCGTTTTCGCTTGGGCAGATTCTGAAAGATCTTTCTTTCCAGCATTCTCGCCTAACTGAATCGGCAATTCGATGGACCGGGCCTGTCCTTGCTGACGTTCGTCGGCGACGTCTTTTTCCGAGAGGGCAAGCTTGGGATCGGGATGATTCATGGTTTGATCAATCCAATCCAGGAGGCTGGAAACGCGAACAAAATACTCGATCGCTCCATAGGTCGCAGGGCCATTCTTCCCAGGTTCGCCCATCGAACTGATTCCCGCAACATAGTACTTGCCGCCCTTCTCGATCAACGCCGGGCCGCCGCTGTCTCCAGGACCGCTGGTCCCTTCCATGAATGTGCGCGTTTGGCCGGGAGGATCGAAATCAAAAACGATTCTCAACTCGTTGACTGAGTCAATTTTGTTGGTGTAGGCCCTTAGCTTGCCGTCCTTGATCCACTCGTTATGGGCATCTCGTTTGTCGCCGTGACCCGCAATCACGATTTCTCGACCGAGTTCATCCCGGTCTCTGAAGACCGGGATGGGTTTGTATCCAACCACTGGCTTTTCCAATTCCAGCAAGGCAATGTCATACCGACTCATCGGTCCGGATTTCGGATGGACGAAGACCGATTTAACGCGATATTGGGCGTCGCCGAAATAGACACTGAATTTGCCCTTGCCACGACGATACATACCGCGACCGACATGTGCCGCCGTGATGACCCAGTTCGATGAAACCAGTGTTCCGTCTCCGCCCCGTTTTCCGACTTCGCACACCGATTTGAATTGCTCGCCGAATTTTTCAGGCGTGAGCGTTTTGCTTTCCTGATTGTGGGCTTGGACCTCCCCTGGATTTAATTCGCTGCAGAAACCTGTTGTCGAAAATGAAATCCCGGCGGTGACAAACAGCGAAAATAGCGTGTGCTTGACCATGTTCCTATGCATGAGAATACCTTCAGTTGAACGTACTCGTGGCCTACCAACAGTCGGAGCGACGATCTGCGATTGAACCCTCGAAAGCAAGCTACTTCAGCGGTTCCGGGACGACATCGATCTCCAGCGTTTCATTGTTTCGCACGACTTCGAATGTAATTGTCGATCCCGTTGCCAGCGGTTCACTGAGCAAGTCCAGCCATTGTTCGCCCAACGATTCTCCGTTGATTTTGTTGATTATGTCTCCCGCCACCAAACCGGCCTTCGCGGCGGGACCATCTTCGATCGCTTGCCTGACGACAACGGCATCATTCTGCCGCCCGAAAGCAATCCCAAGGCGATATTTTGGAATGTTGACCGCCAGTTTCGGATGTTCGATCGCAGTTTTTTGCCGGATCAGTGTCTCAATTTTCTGCGCGACGGAACTGGCTGCATCGTCATAATTGGAAAGGACGGCGACCGTGTATCCCAGCTCTGGATAGAACCTGAAATCTGCGCTAATTCCTGGTGCTCCACCGTTGTGCCCGTGGCTACGCACGACGCCTGTGCCATGCTGGCCGAAGAGATAAGCGTAATACAGGTCGGGACCCATTTGAGTTTTGCCGTCGAGCATCAGTTTCTTTGTTTCTGGCTTCAACAACTTGTCGTTTTGAAGCGCAAGCGAAAATCGCAACAAATCGCGGACCGTCGAAAAGCCTCCTCCTCCCGGTCCACCCTTGACCGAGTGCATAAACAAGTTGTTTCGTCTGGGTCCCTCTGCGCGTGTTCCATCGTAGTTGGCGCGTGTGTAGCCGATTGCCAGATTGGGAACCGGCCGATCCATTTCGTAACTGTCGGTATCGGTCATGCCGGAAGGCAAAAAGATCTGTTCCCGAACGTAGTCGTAATAGGACATGCCGCTGACGCGTTCGATGATCAAACCGAGCACGGCGGGACCCGCGTTGCTATATTGGAAACGGTCTCCTGGCTCGAACGATAACGGGTCGTCGGCAAACGTCGGAATCAGATCTTCGATCGTACGGATCGTTTTCCAATTCTGTTCGTATTTGTCATTCCAATAGCTTCCCAGGCCCGACGTGTGGGTCAGCAAGTGATGAATCGTCACCGCTTCGGCAATTTCTTTATTGGGATAGTCTGGCACGTGCTTGGCAATTGAATCGTCAAACGACAACTTGCCTTGGTCAACCAATTGGCAAATGGCCACCCCGGTAAACATTTTGTTCATCGAGCCCAGGTTAATCTTGGTGTCGAGATTATTGGGAACGTTGAATCGCTTGCTTGCCATCCCAGAGGCGCGTTCAAAAATGGGTTTTTCATTTTTTGCAAGGAGAACCGTGCCGGAAAACTCGTCTGCAGCGACTAATTCATTCAGGTATTTTTCAAGTGACGCTGCTAAATCGGCATCCGAGGCGACCGGAGCGGGTTGCTCGACGGTTTCCAGGAGATCAATTTTCGCAAATCGGTGAGGAGGATCCTTTTCAACCGAAAAGCCGAGCGACGCCGGCACGCCCGCCGGAGTTTCTTCGTAAACCAACTCCGCTGAAAATTCATCGATAGGACGCGCACCGGCAAACTCTGCCCGCGAGTATGCTGTGCGAGTCGCTTCCAGCATTTTCAACAAGTTTTCCCGGCCATGTTTTTCAATCATGCTGTCGGCCAGTCGTTGTTGGACAAAGTTATTTAACGTGTCTTCGCCGGTAGTCTTCATGAAATCGCGTAGCTGAGTCAGACCTTTATATCGCGGTGAGTCCGGGTTTGGTTGTTGCGCCCAACCCGATGATCCGGTACTCACCAATATCGCAGCAAGAATAATCAATGACAATCGAAACATTAGGCCAACTCCACTTGATTGAATTTCAGGGACAGTAACTAGTCGCCGGCGATTCAGAAATCCCTGAGGAATTCTCAGGAATTCTTGCAAAACGAGACTTGGACCTTCATTCCGAACGAATCCAGTTAGAAGTTCCAACCGAGCAGGTTCCAGAAACCGAGGAACCAGACAAACGCCAGGCACGCCGCCGATACAAAACCGTAGTGGATTCTGCTTAAACGAGTCC
>JAHEJB010000042.1 GCA_024639085.1 Rubricoccaceae bacterium
GAAAAGAAACGGCTCGCATCGACCCCGAAACGAAATCGTCGCAGATGAAATGGCAGCAGCCCGACAGGTTCAGGAGCCGTTGGCTCTCGCTCTCGTCGTGCCTCGCAACGCCGAAGAGATCTCTGTTCAAGGCTCACGCGCTATCGCCGCGGCCGAGGAGGAGCTGATGGAGCGTTTGCAAAATGTCGCAGGAAGCGCCCGCGTGGAGCGATTCGGTGAGCTGGTTATGGGCGTTTTCAGTAAGGCGGGGCCTGCTTTCGTAGAAGCATGGGTGGACCGTGTTGAGACCAGCGAAGGACCTGACCTGCAAATAGGCGTGGCACTACTTCGCGCGCGGCATCGTACGCCCGAGGCTTTCCGCGCCGACGCAGAAACAGCACTCCATGCAGCCTACACGCGGCAAGAAGACTGCGTTATTGTGGATTGATTTGTGAGAGATCCAGTAGGTCAGTCGGCGGTCTCACCAAGAGTCTTTGTCTCCATCGTCCTTGATGGGGTAGGTGTGGGCGATGGTCCAGATGCTGCGACCTATGGCGATGACGGCAGCAACACACTTGGCCATGTTTGCGCCGTGGAAAGACCAAACCTTCCCAATCTAGAAAGGCTTGGACTAGGGAATATCTGTCCACTGGAAGGTGTGGAAGCCGTTTCAGATTGCCTGGCAGACTTCGGGCGTATGACGGCAACGGCCGCAGGGAAAGACTCGACGACGGGACATTGGGAGCTGGCAGGTGTTGTGCTCGACAAACCGTTTCCGCTCTACCCCGGCGGATTTCCAAGGGATGTAATCGACACATTTTGCCGCGAGGCGAACGTGTTCGGCGTGCTGGGCAATCGACCCGAGTCGGGGACGATCATTATTGAGGAGTTGGGCGAAGAGCATCAACAAACGGGCAAGCCTATTGTCTACACATCGGGCGACAGCGTTTTCCAAATAGCCGCTAACGTTGGGACCATTCCGCTGGAAGATCTATACAGGCTTTGTCAAATTGCCCGTGATCGCGTGTGCGTCGGAGAGCACGCTGTTGGTAGGGTGATAGCTCGTCCGTTTGAAGGCAGGCCAGGGATTTACGAACGGATCTCTGCGGCGAGGAGGGACTTCTCTCTAGGTCCCCCCGGCAAGACGATTCAGGAATATCTACAGGACGTCGGCGTGCGAACAATTTCGGTCGGCAAGATTGCGTCGCTTTTTGGCGATGTTGGGTTTGATGAATCCATCAAAATGAAAGGCAACGCTGACGGCATCGAAAAGACGCTACAGGCAATCGCCGAGGCATCGCGCTCATCCCGGCTAACCTTTGTCTGGACCAATCTCGTCGATTTTGACGAACTATATGGTCATCGAAACGATACGGCAGGATTTGGGAGAGCTCTGGAAAAATTCGATCAGAATCTCCCTTCTATCATCGCGGCTCTTCCTAAAGACGCCTGTCTTCTGCTAACCGCCGACCACGGCAACGACCCCACTTTTCCAGGGAGTGACCATACCCGAGAACGCGTGCCACTCTTGTTCTATAGGAATGGAAAAGGCAGCGGCAGAAATCTCGGAACTCGTCCTACTTTCGCCGACCATGCTGCCACAGCAGCGGACTATTTCGATGCTGTTTATTCAGGGCCTGGCGCGTCATTTATTTAGCTCTTCTGTCCGACGTATCATTCGCAATGCAATCCATCCCAGAAGATTTCTTCGACCGCGAGTCGCTGGACAAGCTTTTAGGAATCCAATACGAGGAATTTGGAGCCGATCGCATTGTTGCAACAATGCCGGTGACCGCACGCGTGCACCAGCCTCACGGGTTTCTGCACGGAGGGGCAAGTGTTGTTCTCGCGGAGTCCGTAGCGTCGGTTGGGGCACATATTTCGTCACCTCCCGATAAGATTGCATTCGGGCTCGAAATCAACGCAAACCACATCCGTCCCAAGAAAGACGGGGTGCTCCGTGCAATTGGAACACCCTTGCACAAAGGCCGAACGACCCACGTATGGGAGATCAGAATCGAAGACGAAGACCAACGCCTGATCTGCATTTCACGCTGCACGGTCGCTCTCGTTGACGCGGATCAGACATAAGCTCTCGCGCACTATCAAAAGCCTCCGTATCCTTACATCCTCGCCCCAACCTTCTCTCTTCAGTTCATGCTCCTTGGCAAAGTCATCGGCACAGTATGGGCCACTCGCAAGGACGAACAACTTGTCGGGATGAAATTCCTGATCGTCCGCGAAGTTGATTTGGACGGGAAACCGCAACCCAACTTCGTTGTTGCTGTGGATAGCGTAGGTGCGGGCGAAGGCGAAACGGTGCTGGTGGCGCAAGGTTCTTCTGGTCGTCAAACAGTCTTGACGAAAGACAAACCAGTGGATGCCGTGATCATGGCAATCGTTGATCGGCTGGACGTAACCGAGTGAATCTGGGCCGCGTCATAGGGAGCATCTGGGCCACACAGAAAGATCCTTCGATCGAAGGCAAGCGGATGCTGCTCGTTCAGCCTTTGTTCGCTGATGGACGACCGAACGGCCGTCCGATCGTCTCCCTTGATACTTGTGATGCAGGTTCCGGCGACCACGTGATGTACGTAACGAGCGCCGAAGCCGCGATTCCCTTTCGTCCGCCACAGCTGTTGACGGCGGCAGATGCGACGATTGTTGGCGTCGTGGATAACATAGACGTTCCGTCGAGCTAGTCTGAATACAAGAAGAGCGACCCGATATCTCGGACCGCTCTCCCTGGTCAGCTCGTTGTGTTGTTCCTATTGGTCGTCGTCCTGCGCAGGTGGCACGAACTCGTCAAGGATAGTCTGCCGACGTTGTTGCATCTGTTCCCGGAACGCACGCTCTTCCTCCTGTAGTGGACGCAAGCGTTCGCGAAGTGCCTCACGTTGTTCTGTTGATAGCGAACGGAGGCGCTGATGCTGGCCACGCTGCATTCGCGAGCGACTGCCGCGCGCATGTTCGCTTCGCTGCCGCATTCCTCGTCCGCGTCGGCCACGCTCTGCGGATCGTCTGCCTTGACGAGCGAATCTCCGTTGCTGGCGCATTTCGTTGCCTCGTTGGCCATTGGCATTACGCGGGGCACGTTGCTCGGCCTGTGGTTGGGGCGTAGGCACCTGGGATTCTTGCGCTGTCGACGTCGGAGCTGCAGCTGTTACGAGCAGCCCCAAAATCCCGAAAAGAAAGGTTCGTTTCATGGTTGGTTGGGATATGTTAGTGTTTCCCCCATAACGGAGCACTTCGCGAGACAGTTGTGTCAGAGTTGTCGCGATCTGCCTTCTTTTTGGTCGCCCGCACTACGTCCTAGTGCAGGACGTACTCCAACGCGAAGAACCCGCCGATCAGTAGAATTACGAACAGGATTGTCAGCCATCCCAGGTATTTGTCGATGAACGCCTTGATTGGCTCGCCGAACAAGTAGAAGAGTCCGCCTACAAGGAAGAAGCGTAGTGCGCGGCTGATAAGGGACGCGATAAAGAACGTCGCCAGATTGAGCTGGGCGATTCCTCCTGAGATCGTAAACACTTTGTAGGGGAGTGGCGTGAACCCGCCGGTAAATATGGCCCAGAACCCCAGTTCTCGGTATTTGGCCGCCACGGCTTCGAAGTTGGCTTCCGTAAAGCCCGGGATGTTGTCGAAAAAAAACGTAGCCACGCCGCTATAAGTCTGGGCATCCGTTCCGACGCCCTCATACCACAGCCAATAGCCAATCGCGTATCCCCCAAAAGCACCGAGCACGGACCCGATCGTGCAGATGGTCGCAAACCAGAACGACCGATTTGGCACACTCACGCATAGCGCGATGAGCAACACATCAACCGGGATGGGGAAGAAGATCGACTCGATGAATGCCAGTCCGAAAAGGATGGCCACGGCGAAGCGTTTCTGAGCAAGGCCTTCAACCCAATCCTTAAGCGCGTGCAGCCAGCCAAGAATTCCCGAATAGGATCGATTCGTAGCCGTGACGGGAGATTCCATTAATCAATTATTGAACATTTAGAGCAAGTTTCAGCTTCCAATCAACGGTACAAACCTGAATTCGTCGAATGCTTCTTCTTCGTAAGAATCAATCCCGGTACGTGTAATTCGAAGCATTGTTTGACCTTCCGCATCGCCGACGGGAATGACCAGGCGAGCGTCCGGTTTGCCTTCCGTAGGCTCTCGAAGCTGTTCGAGAAGAGCCTCAGGTACATCGACACCACCGGCGGTTACAAGAATGGCATCGAACGGTCCAATGGCCGACCATCCTTTCGTCCCGTCTCCAAGACGTGTAAGGACACGATAGTTGAGGTTCTTCAGAATCTTGTTTGTTCGTCTCAGCAGGGCCTCATGACGCTCAACAGAGTAGACGCGCGCACCCAATTCTGCGAGGATCGCGGCTTGATAACCGCTGCCCGTTCCCACCTCCAAAATCTTCTCGTCCGGCTGGGGATCGATGAGTGCCGTTTGGTAGGCCACGGTAAATGGCTGTGAAATCGTCTGGCTGAGATTAATTGGAAGGGCAACGTCTTCGTACGCCCGCAGCTGCAGGCCGGTCTCCACGAAGACGTGGCGGGGCACCTTTCCGATGGCTTTTAGAACGCGCTCGTTGCCGATGCCCTTTTCATAGAGGAGTTCAACTAGTTCGGCTCGCGCACGTTTGAAACGATCAGGCATTAGGGATTGGGGGGGGCGTGCAGAATTCCGAGGGGTCAGCTGAAATTTACTCTACCGATGCAGCGTCGGGCGCGAAGGCGGCATTCAGACGGGCTTCCACGTCCCCAATGGACAGATTGTAATCGAGTTGGCCACGTTCGGCCACGGAGATGGCTCCCGTTTCTTCGCTCGTGACGATCACGAACGCATCCGTTCGTTCAGTAAGGCCGATGGCAGCGCGATGTCGCAATCCGAGGTGTCCTTGAATCCGGCGTTCTTCAGAGACAGGGAAAATGCACCGCGCGGCTTCAATTTTTGTTCCCTGAATGATCACACCACCGTCGTGGAGCGGTGAGTTGGGAAAGAAAATGCTCGTTAGAAGATCCCGCTCCACATCAGCCTGAATGCGGGTCCCGCTCTCGATGTAACTGCGGAGACCGGTCGACCGGGCAAACGCTATCAGCGAGCCGACACGGTGTTCGCTCATCTCCGCGATGGCGCCCACAACTTCTGACGTGATCAGTGTGCGAGGCGATTGGCTGACTAGTCTTCGGACGAGCGGATTGCTTCCTAGAAGGAACAGCAGGCGACGAATTTCGGGAGCGAAGAGAACGATGACGCCAATGACGAAGACCTCACTTACCGCTCCAAAAAGGGCCTGCAGAGTGGTCAATCCTGCAAAACGAACCAGCACATCCAGGCCATATAGAGCCAGGAGCACGAGAGCAACCTGCACGGCTAGGGTGCCGCGGATAAGGCGATAGACCTGGTAGACAAGGAATGCTACAATGGCGATGTCGAGCAGGTCGAGCCAGCCAAGCTCGACGAAGCCTATACGAATGGCGAGAAGGTTCACGCGGTCGCCTCCTCGTGTAACACATTCTGTGCGGCGGCCAACGCTTTTAGCAGATCCAAGGTCGGTCCCACATCATGCGTGCGCACAATGGACGCGCCGTTCAGCACAGCTAGAGCCGTCAATCCAAGTGTTCCAAACAAACGTTCGCCAATAGGGGCCGGCTCTTCCACAGAACCTAGTACAGTGCCAACCGTGCTCTTTCTCGAAATTCCTACCAGCACGGGAAAGCCCATTTCGGTGAAGCGATTCATTTCTGCGATTAGGCGCAGATTTCCCTCCACAGACTTCCCGAATCCGAACCCCGGGTCGATGACGACTTGTCCAACTCTAGCTTCTTGGGCTACGCGAACCGACTCAGCCAGACTCGAAGCGACTTCTTCAACGACATCGTCATAGATGTTGTCGTGAGGCATCTCTCCTGGCTTGCCCAAGGCGTGCATAACAACGAGCGGTGCTCCGTAGTCGGCAGCAGCGCGAGCAGTTCCTATGCCGTGGCGCAGTCCATTTACGTCGTTAACCATATGGGCGCCAGCGCGAAGGGCTGCACGGGCGACTTCTCCCTTGTACGTATCAATCGACAGGATGGCAGTAGGGAAGGACTGGACGATGGCTTCAATAACCGGAACTGTCCGGTCAATCTCCTCCTGTGCCGAGACCGTTGACGCGCCGGTGCCGTAGGTCTTTCCACGTGGTCTGGTCGATTCTCCGCCCACGTCGATGAACGTCGCGCCCTCACTCAACATCTCTTCTGCGTGATGGACTGCCGCGTCCACCGAGTCGTACTGTCCACCGTCAGAGAAGGAGTCCGGCGTTACGTTTAGGATGGCCATCACGTGGGCCCGATTACCAGGTCGGCAATCCACCAATCGGCCACGGCAGTCAAGCACCATTGGGTTAGATGCGGACTGCTCCGTGCGGTAGGCGAAACGAGTGGATGATGTGGGCATGCAGGTGATGGAGAGCGCTGGAATCTACCACGGGAACGCATGCTGAACGGTTGCAGAGCCATCGAATGGGCAACGCCTATGAAGAAGCGAAACGTTGAATGAACGCTGAACCAAGAAACTGCTTCTTCGTAGTTACAAACAGGGCACTTCGTAGCCTATTGTGGAACCACAGTGTGCAGAGAGCGTGGAGTATGTGTACTCTTTTTGATTTTTTGGGGGCATCTCTTGCACATACGCCAAGAAGCCGATGTACGTCCCTCGCCAACAACGACTACTGGATTCCTATCTACAAGAGATTGGTCGCATTTCGCTCCTGAAGGCCGACGAAGAAGTTGACTTGGCCCGACGTATCAAGGAAGGCGACATGGAGGCCATGCACAAGCTTGTCCGGTCAAATCTCCGCTTTGTGGTTTCCGTTGCGAAGAAATATCAAGGGCAAGGACTTCCGCTTTCCGATCTCATCAACGAAGGGAATTACGGGTTGATGAAAGCCGCCCAACGCTTCGATGAAACGCGTGGATTCAAGTTTATTTCGTACGCGGTTTGGTGGATTCGCCAGTCCATTTTGCAGGCGCTTGCGGAGCAGAGCCGTGTGGTACGATTGCCACTGAACCGCATCGGCACGATTTCCAAAATCCGAAAAACAACGGCCCGACTTTCGCAAGACCTGAAGCGCCGCCCCAATGTGAATGAACTTGCCGACGCGCTTGGCATCAAATCCAAGAAGGTTCGCGACGCTTTGAATCACGCAGGTCGCCACGTTTCGGTAGATGCACCGCTGGGTGAGGAAGACAACAACTCGTTGCTTGACATCCTGATGGAAACCGACACTGAAGCGCCTGACGACTACCTGATGGGTGAATCGATCAAAATCGATGTGGAGAGGGCGCTGGTTGGGCTTCCGCCGCGCGAAGCCGAAATCACGCGCCTCTATTTCGGAATCGGCCACGAACACCCGATGACGCTGGAAGAGATTGGGAAGCGGTTTGAGCTTACACGCGAGCGCGTTCGCCAGATCAAGGAGAAGGCACTGAGAAAGCTGCGCCAGAAGAACCGCCCGGAAGATTTAAAGTCGCACGTTTAGTGTGCAGGTCTATGCCTCCCAGTTGTCCACGAACCCTGGATCTACGAATCGTCGATTCTTTGCGAGTTTGTGGATTGTGCTCATTTCGCCTTCGGAGAGGTTAAAATCAAAGATGCCTAGGTTCTCCTGAATGTGATTTGGGCTAGAGGAGCGAGGGATGGGCACGACACCGGGCTGTTGGAGGTGCCAGCGGAGAATAATCTGGGCAACAGTTCTGTTGTGCCGTCGGGCGATCCTTCTCAATTTCCAGTTTCTAAGCATATTCCCTTGGCCGAGCGGACAGTACGCTGTCAGAAACATCGTATTTGTGCGGACGATTTCGAGAAGAGCTGGCTGAGCCAACATCGGGTGATACTCCACTTGATTGCAGATAATCTCCGGGGCGATCTCCATAGCCTCAGCTAGCATAGACGGAGGAAAATTGCTCACGCCAATATTCCGTGTGCAACCTTGCTCACAAGCCTGCTGTAGGGCACTCAGCGTCTCTTCCATAGGTATGGTTGGATCTGGCCAATGGATCAGAAGGAGATCAACATAGTCTACTCCTAGTCGTTCAAGGCTCTCGTCAACGGATCGAAGGGCTTCGTCATGGGTCAACCGATTACGCCAGATTTTTGTAGTGAGAAAGATTTCATTTCTCGGAAGGCCGGACGCTTGAAGTGCCGCACCGACCTCTACTTCATTCTCGTACATCTGTGCCGTGTCTACGTGTCGATAGCCGGCATCTAGAGCGAACTCGACGGAACGGCGGGCCACATCGCCGCGGAGTTCCCACGTGCCAAAACCTATGGCAGGAATGCGAGTGTCTCGAATGGTCAGGGTATCCATGTGGGGTCTCTCGGTTGTGCTCGTTCCGGATAATGTGCAGAACGGAGCCAATCTTAGAACGCTACTGCACCCTGAATTCGGTAGTACAAATCCACGTCATCCCAGACGAGGTTTTCGTCGAGTTCGCTCCACGGAGTTGCAACCCCCAGACTTTGGAGGATGCGAAAGCCGCCAATGGAGACCACGTTCTTTGCTTCGATTCCCACGCCCGTTCTGCGGATGGCTTCGTCCGTGTCGGAACCCGTCCAGACCATGCCTGCGTCTGCGAACAGTGAGAAGCCGAGCCGATCCAACTCCACGATTCCGAGGAGCTTGGTGTTTAAATCAATGACAGGCGGGAGGCGGTATTCCAGCGTTCCGAAGAGCACGCGATTGCCCACGGCATAACTGCGAAAGCCGCGCACGCGCTCCGCTTCATCTAGTGTTACCGCGCCGAGAATGGGCAGTTGGATGTCAAAGTCGTCATAGCGAGAAAGTCCTACATAATCCTGTGCGAGCAGTTCGCCGAACTGTGCCGTAGCCCGTCCATAGGCGTAAAACCGCCCGATCAGGATAGGCGGCGAGATCCAATACGCAGCGAGGTCGGGCCGCACAAACTGGTTATTCGAGCCAAGTACAGGCGCTCCCATGGTAACCCGCGCGCGAACGCCCATTCCGTCGAGCGGATCTATCACATTGTAACGGTAAGGCCGTTGCCGTTTCCAGGCAAAACCAAGCTGGACATCTGCGCGGTAGCCTTTCTCGGGCAACGGAAGGTCACCGCCTGCAGTCTCAAGATCTACGTTGGTTGCAAGGTCGTATGGCTCAGCGTAGGCATAGCGTAGGCGCACGCCAGCCAGTGTAGTCGTGTATGGTGTGTCTGTCAGATCAAGCGGCAGCGTGGCCGAAATATCACCTCCTGTAAGGTTCTCAACCAGCAGTGCATTCCCGTAAAAGCTGCTCGGACTCGGGAATCTGTACAGTCCAAGACCAATACTAGGACCAAGCGTGTTATTCGTGTATTGCAGCAGCAGGAAAGAGCGATCGACAAATTCCGTAATGGAGACTCCGGCAAGCAGGAAGAGCTGATGCTTGTTGAGGGGCTCCAGCCAGATTGAGTTTGCGAAGAAGCCGTAATCGTTGTTTTCCGGGTCAGCGTACGGCAGCGGAAGTGTAATAGCGTGCGTCAGATTGGCGAAGGAGTTGTATCCGCGGCGTTCACTAATGAGCGAGGAATCCGGACTGATGCTGAAAGGGATTTCGTTCGGTGGGCGGTGCGTGACCCAGTCGTCATAGCCCCGCGGGATGGTAAGGGGCAGAGAGAAATCCACGGTTGGTCTGCGTTCCGCATCCACCACGTAAACGCGCTCTCGTCTCTTCGTCTCAGACGAAACGAGCACAAAGCGCCCTGCAGGATGGAGGGAATCCGGTGGTAGCCAGTCGTGAACCCTCGCGCCATCGTAGAGGTAGGTGATGCGCTCTTCTCTCGCGAATGAGGCTGCGGTCTGCTGTGGATCTGAAACGGTTGAAGAGTTTGGCGCTGGCCTGTATATGAGCGTCTCCGCAGAGCCTCCAACTCTCTGGGGTGCTTCGTCCGGTTTTTCAACGTCGAGGGTGTCCGTCTCCGCGGTCTGACGTTCGCCGCCTGCCGCCGCAACATCCTCCATTTTCCATTCGCCATCAACAATTTCTACTTCCGGCCCCACATCTCCAGGCAGTCCGATTGCAAACACGTTTGGCACGTTGTCTCTCAGTGACGTGAACGCCATCGCCTCTCCATCATGTCGCCAGACGGGGAGACGGCTGTCATTGAATTCGATAGATACATCTGTTCCGATGGGCAGTGGGGTCAGTGCTCCTAGCGCGATATCAATGGTCAAGAGGCTTCGGATGCCGTCATTATCGAAAACAGTGATGGCAATTTGGTCACCACGCGGACTCCAGCGTGCCGCTGTGATCTGGACATCACCCTCATAGTGCGTAAGCTGGGTTTCATCGCCAGATAGCAAATCAAGAAGGAATACGTTGGTCGTAGGCCCCTCGCTGCCTACGAACGCGAGTTGTCTGCCCCTTGGGCCAAAAGTGGGACTAAGAGCTCGTCGACTGTGCGTGAGCCGCGTTCGTTTTCCGCTCTCCACGTTAACCATGTAAAGGTCGTTCACGAGTGATCCATGATCACCCCGAATTCGCCGGGCATAGGCAATGTGGCTGCCATCCGGGCTCCAACTAATCGGACCCTGAAGGCTGCCTTCGGCCAAGACTCGAACATTGCGCGTGCTGTCCACGCCCGGGTTGTTCATTACAAAAAGCCGACCGACGGGGCGAGCTACGGATGTGAGCACGCTTGCCGCGATCTGAGTGGTATCTGGGCTAAAATCGACGCTATAGATGTACTGGCCTGGAAGGCTCAGAGGATCGACATGAAGCGAGTCAAGGCGCTCCATCTGGCCGGCCATTGTGTTGTAGTACACGTTCACATTTTTTCGCCATTCCTCCTGGAAATCTCTGTAAGGCATGCCAACTACATCCTTAAATGCCGTGTAAAAGTCATGTACGTGAGCCAGGCCCAGCAATGTCGACTTGCGGTGTTCCAAGATCTGCGTGATGGTTGAGTCACCGTACGCTTCAGCGAGATATCGAAGCTGGCTATTCCCGAGTGCGTAGAGAAGTCGCCCGTTTTGATTGGACGTTCCATCCGACGTACCTAAGCGGTCCTCAAAAACCGCGGTGCGTAGCCAACGGTCGCCGCGTTGGGCATCCCACTTTTCGGTCTCGTACTGCGCGAGGCCCTCTACCCACCATGCCGGATACGCGTTGGCAATAAGATTCTGTAACAATCCAAGGTTTGAACGGACCGCTCGAAAATGGAAGATGTGAGCCAATTCGTGGGCAATCACCTTCCGCAACCACTTAACCTCGCCCGTCCATATTTCCGCAGTTTGATTAGCGTTGACCCAGATGTGCGTGAAGCCCGCGGATCCGACGTCGAAGGCTGAGCCATTTGCTATTTCGTCTTCGTCGGAGAGGTAAATCCGAATCTTGTCATCGAACGTAACACCGCCAAAATTTTCTGAGAGCGTGGTGTAGGTCGCCTCGGCGACGGCAGCAGCCTGCATTTCAATCCCTGCCAGATGAGCAGGGTACATGATCTCGAAATGCGTTGTTTCGGCTACTTGCCAGTCAAGTTCTGGATGATTGCGCCCACTCAGACCCGAATAGCCCTGCGCCAACAGAGGCGAGGCAATCAGAAAAGTCAGGAGAAATAGAGGTACGCGCATCAGAAGCTGCAATGACGGACGGAAAGTAGGCACACAAAATGCGGGCGTAGGATCAAATTGGAGGGTTTCGAGAGCTCAAGGCATCAGTTGTGCAGCCTCAGCCGCCGAATTGGTTTGACTGGTTGCAGGGTGCCGTCTATTTTTTGCGTAGCCGCGGCGGGCGCATACGGCCTGACGCACCGGAAACTGATCCGGGAGGCGGCTTTTCCCACCACTCTTCCCCCTGTGCGTCGATCCACCACCCTACGTTGGACGAGAGCGCTGTGTTGTGCAGCCTTAGTTGGGTTTGTGGTTTTGCCGCAGGCGGCGCTTGCTCAGTTTGGCTCGGTTTATCCCTCCGTTCGGATACAGGCGAGCCAGGAAATCAATGCGTTTGTTTCCTGGGAGGGTGTTTGGGCGTTGGAGGGCGTCTCCGTAGATCTCCCTCGCGGCTGGGGCTTGGAAGCCGTCAGCGCCGTTCGAAGGGGTTCTAATGCGCGCGTTGCGTTTGGTGTCAGGGAAAGCTCTCGGGTGCCGAACAGGCATCTGGCTTACGCACCTCAAACTATTCGAGGGCCGCATCAGCTCATTTTGGAATTCTCGGTTGGCTCTGGCATCGGCCCAACATCCATTGAGATCATGCCAATGCGAAGACGTGAGGATGGCCGGTTGATGATCACGACGTCTCGAAAAGTAACGTGGTCGGCTTTGGTCGCCGAAGCACCATTATACCGCGGAGGGAAGGCATTCCATCGAGGCAGCGTGAACGAAATGTATGTACTGAATCGTCGCTCATTACCCAATCTCGACGCGCGCAGTTCGTACGCGGTGGAGGCGTGGGTTAAAACTACTGGATTGGAAGAGGTTGCGCTTTCGACGTGGAATGGACGCGATGGTCAGGTCTATCCGTTTGAGTTGCTCGTTGATGCGAACGGCCGGCTCTTGGTGTACCGCGGAGAGCCCGGCGAGCATGTTGGGATGCGTACGTCCGACCCGATTGCAGACGGTAGATGGCACCACGTAGCGGTTTCTCACGATCCAGCCATCGGGCGTGTTCGGCTTTTTGTGGATGGCTACGTTGTGGATTCCCTTCGCACGTCGTCGTCGGGCGCAGCAAATAACGAGCTCCCTCTAACCATTGGAGGCAGGCAGACGGCCACTGGGGGAAGCCGTTCGCGCGAATTCTCTGGCTACATCGACGAACTGCGTTTCTGGAATCGCGCCCGTACTCGGGATGAAATCCTGTACACGATGCGGCAGCAGATTTCGGACCCTCTTGAAGGACTCGTTCGGCTCGGGTTTGATTCAGTGCCCTCTCCCAGCCTTCTACGGGAAGTTCCCCGAGGCGATTTGCTAGCGCGTTCAGATCTTTCCTTCTCGTATCCAGTAGAGGCTCTGGGCGCGGAGATTGATGGAGCTACCGTCCGAGTGTCTTGGGAAACAAAAGATCGGCAGAACAACGAGTTTAGCGTTGAGCGATCGGACGACGGTCGTAGCTACAGCCGTATTGGCGTGGTTCGGTTGCAAGATCGTATCGCCGAGGCCGCCGATGGAACCATGCGTTTCTCGTACACAGACGTTCCGCCGGAGAACCCCCTGCATTATTACCGTATCAGACAGCATTTCGCGGATTCTCCCGAGCGCGTAAGCGCAGCACTCAAACTTGGTCTGGGAGACAATGGCGCTCCGCTGGCTGTCATCGAAGGCAATTCGCCGAACCCATTCTCCGGATTCACGACCATCACCTTTGCCCTGCAGGAAGCATCGGTCGTACGCCTTTCTGTTTGGGATGTCTCAGGTGGTCGAGTTGCCCTGCTTGTTGACAATCAGTTGCGGGCGGGCCGTCATAATATTCGGTTCGACGCAGGGGATCTACCAAGTGGTATCTACTTCGTACAATTGCAGACGCCAGACGCTCGGCTTACCCACAAGCTCACGCTAGCGCGCTAGTTTGGGTTGCACTCAAGGTGAGTGCTAAGCTTGATCTATCCTCACCCCAGGCTATGAAAATCACGTTTTTCGGCCATTCGGCTATCCAGATTACAACGAATGGGACAACGCTTTTGCTTGACCCATTCATTACAGGCAACAAGCTGGCAGAAGTTGTGGTGGCCGCTGATGATCTCAATCCGGATGTCATCCTTCTCACGCACGCCCATGGAGATCACTGGGGAGATACGCCGTCCATTCTTGAGCGCACCGGCGCTCTCCTCGTGGCCGATTACGAGATCACGACGTACGCCGAGCGAGAGCTGGGTCACAAGAATGGCCATCCCATGAATATCGGCGGAGCTTGGGATTTTGACTGGGGGCAGGTTACTCGCACGTACGCTCGCCATTCTTCTTCCTTCCCGGATGGGACGTATGGTGGCCTCGCAGGTGGTTTCATTCTCCATGCAGAACGCAGGTGCATCTATATCGCAGGAGATACGTGCTCGTTTGCCGAAATGCAGTGGATTGGAGAGGACCACGACATTGATCTCGCGTTTTTGCCTGTGGGCGACAACTTCACGATGGGGCCGGAAGAAGCTGTCCAGTGTGTGGAAATGCTTGAGCCAGACCTGACCGTGCCCGTCCACTACGACACCTTCCCGTACATCGAAATCGACACGAGCCGCTTCACCGACCCCATGAGTGAGGCAGGTTACAAAGCACGTGTTCTGGCGCCCGGCGAAGTGATAGACGTATGATTATCAGGCGTTCTTGATATCCCGAACCTCATCGACTCGTTGGCGTTAGAAAACGGCTTCCCATTGGGTTGGTAGGAATAGGAAAATGAAGCGCTTAACAGAACTCAGTCTTGCTCGGATTTCCGACATCCTCGTGATGTTGCTGTGGATGCTTCCCGTAATTGCTGGCGCGCAACCGGGATTCCAAACGCTCGATCCATTCTATCAGGACGAATCCGCTCGCCGCGATTTCTACAGCAATGTGGCGATTTCAGGCGAGGTCGGGTATCGGACGACCAGCCTCCTGCAAACTGGCTCCGAGGCCATTACACCGGGTCTTGGGTCGGTTGTCGTCTCCGCGCAGTTGGACTACGCGCTGATGCGACAGGTCGATGTCTCGGGTATCATAGATTTGACAGGTGGTGTTGGACAGGGCGCCGTCGGGTTGAGTTGGGTAGTGATCAAACCATACTGGCACAACAGCGGTACCGACTATGCAGTGCGCATTGCTGTCGACCCAACCAGCGAAGGAAGTCTTGGATTCCGCCAGACAGATGTGGCTTTTCTGTCTACTTCGACGACTTCTCCAACATTGGTCTCATCGTTTGCTGTCGGTGTCCGACGCGTCCGAACAGGGTATGATTCGAGTCCACTGGAGACGGATATTGAAGATGACGCATTGCTAGGTGCGTCGGCAGATTTCCTGGCGAATGCCAATCGCACACGCATTATCGGTCGTGAACTCCACGTGTCGTGGGGCTACAGCTTCCTTTTCGATCCGGCGGGGAGTCGTGTTGCAGTAAGCCTTCTCGGTGAAGCTGGCGATTATTCACTCTTACGGCCGGAGTCTGCTGGCGAGGACTTGAACAATCTGGATTCGGAAGCCAGAATTCGAAGTGGAATGGCTTGGTTGCGTGCCGGAATTGAACTCAACAGACCGAGCTACCAATTGTCACCTTACCTGTCTGTTCCGATAGCTACCTGGGCCAATGTCGAAGGAGAGGGCGTTCGCCATGGTCCGAGGCCGGACAAAGCCCAATTTGGGCTGCGTGTAACGTTTCGCTGATGGTTGTTGGCATAATTTCGGACACACACGGGTACGTTCATCCTGCCGTCCACGAGGCGTTCGAAGGCGTAGAACTCATTCTCCATGCGGGCGATGTCGGCCCGATAGATGTTCTGGATGAGTTGGAGACCATCGCCCCGGTTCGAGGCGTGTATGGCAATGTTGACGGCCCTCCCGTGCGTGGTCAATTCAAGGAAACCGAGCGGTTCGAACTGGAGGGTGTTCAATTCCTGATGCACCATATCGGAGGGCATCCGAACAGATGGGGCAGAGGTGTGGGCACTATGCTCAGAGCCGAACGGCCCGACGTGTTTGTCTGTGGGCACAGCCATATTTTGCGTATAGAACGTGTACCAGAATTGAATCGAATGCTCTACCTGAATCCTGGGGCAGCGGGGAGGCAGGGATTTCATCTAGTAAAGACCTGCGTGCGTCTTCATCTCAGCGACGGAGCAGCGAAACAAGCGGAAGTTGTGCATTTGGACCGTTGAACGAACAGACTGCCAATTCGAGCCATTGAGTGTCAGCAACGTAGCTTCCAGCTTCATCAAGTAACCTCTCATTCGTCCCTTGGATGCCGAGCGCTCGGACCTGAAATCAGTTTTTGAAGCCAGCGAGCTTCTGAACGCCTCGCTGGACCTCGGCTTCATCTTGGGCAATTTGCTACTCGTGGCGATGAGCAGACTGCTGGTTGGGAGGGGAATTGTACTTCTTTCCGATGGCGACGATGCGGGGCAGTTTCATGTAGCAGCTGCCAAGGGTCCGGCTGGCGTGAAATTGGGTGATGTTTTTACGCTGGCGGCTCCGGCAGATGTAGCCGTCGGAGGCGCAATCCCCCAGCCCCTTCAGGAGCGTGGATTTGTCCTCCTGCTTCCCATTAAGCATCAACGAAAAGTGGTTGGACTCGTTGGGCTCGGAGTGAAGGCGTCTACCAAAGAATTCGAGGCTATCGACGTAGCATTTGCACGCTCGCTGGTAAACATCTCAGCCTCGGCCATCCATAGTGCACGCGTTGCCGGACAGCTTCAACAGGTCAACCTGGATCTGGCGGCGAGAGTTCAAGAGCTGAATACGCTGTTTGAATTGTCGCAAGCCTTCGGTGCTGCGCTAGACCGCGACCAGGCCTTGAAGCTTCTGGGTTATGCCTTGATGGGCCAGCTGCTCGCAGAACGACACGCCGTTCTTCTCAAGCAAGCGGGAGGGGATGCACCGTTTGAATTGGCCGCTCAGCACGGATTGCGAGGAGTACTCGATGAAGGATTTCTAGCTCATCTTGCTAGCTTGAACGCGCCCGTCCGAAGTGAGAGCCGCGGAGAGGGTGAGCCAAAATATATTCATGAGGGCCTACTTGCTCACAATATGGCCATGGCAATGCCCCTTCGGATGCAGGATGAAATGCGGGGCGTATTGCTGATCGGACCCAGGGCAACGGGGCGAGCCTATTCAGAAGCTGATGTGGCATTCGTCGCCTCCTTGGGTACGCTCGCGTTGACGGCGGTTGAGAACGCGGCACTCGTTGAGGCGCGAATTGAGAAAGAAAGACTGGAAGAAGAACTACGCCTCGCCCGGACGATCCAGAAGCGGTTGTTGCCTGCCGAAATGCCTACGGTTTCTGGTTATGAGATTGCCTCGTTGTCGTTGGCCAGCCGCCACGTTGCGGGAGACTACTTCGATTTGCTCACTCTCACAGGTGGCAACCTTCTGGTTGCGATCGCGGACGTATCCGGCAAGGGCGCTCCTGCTGCGCTACTAATGGCAAACCTCCAGGCGGGATTGCGACTTCTCCGCCAGGGATTGGATCCCGACAATCCTGATCTGGCTGCCGCTACGAAGAAGCTCAACCGCGTCGTTTGCGAGAACACAGACGCTGCATCGTTCATCACGTTTTTCTGGGGTGTCCTTGATCCTCGAACCGGTCGGTTTGTATACGTGAATGCCGGTCACAATCCCCCACGTTTGGTTCGAGACGGAACCGGTCTGGAACCGCTCGAAGCTGGCGGACTAATTCTCGGGGTACTTCCAGATGCGCATTACGAAGAAGGTGAAGCACACATTGCGACGGGAGACGCGCTCGTTCTTTATACGGACGGCGTCACGGAAGCCCGCAATTCTGAGGACGAGGAATACGACGAAGCACGCTTGGATGTAGCCTTGGGTCGACACTGCGGCCTGTCCGCGGATGCCTGTCTGAAGGCACTCCGGCTCGATGTCGAGACGTTTATCGCGGGCGTTCCGTATACCGACGATGTGACGCTTCTCGTGCTGAAAGCCGGCGCCTAGCGAAGGTAGACGAGCCTCTGGGACGTTCTGCCACTCTTTCCATCAATACGCACGGTGTAGACGCCACCGGCAAGGTGGTTGGGTTTGAACACAAGCGAATGCGACCCCGCCGATAGATAGCCATCGTGCAGCGTGGTCACGCTCCTACCGAGCGAATCGAAGACTTCAACGGATAGCTCCTGCGTTTCATCCACGCGAATGTTGATGCGAGCCTCAGAATTGAACGGGTTGGGAGCCGCAGGCATCACTTCAAATGTCGCCGGTGTTTCACTCTCGTTCGCTACAGGATGAGCAGTGACGTAAAGTTCAAATAGCCGGTTCGACGCGTTGGTCGTGCCACCCATCCATCCGGCGTTTGGCATATCCGATTCAATGCCACCGAGAACATGCCCGAGTAACGTTCGACTCGATAGCTCGCGCAGTTTGATGACGCCGTTGTTGTAGCGCGGCAAGGTCGGGTTGATGAAGAACACGGAATTCGTACCGAGAAGGCCAGGAAGCGTTACGGGCATGACCATCTCAACGGTATTCCCATCACCATCCCGGGTGATCATCGTCACGTCGTTTGTGAACGGGACGAGATTGTCTTCTTCGATCTGCTGCTCCGTTTCGTCGTAGAAGAACTGGTTCATCCCTCCGAAAAAGATGGTATGCATCAGATTAGCGTCCGGATCGGCATCGTAAAGAGGAATCATTGGGCTCGTGTAGTGCCCGAACTGGGCTTCAAACCCTGTGTCCACCGTCATCGACGCCCCATCAAAGTAGATGGGACTGCGATAGGGCAGGTTAGCGTCCGTACGGAAGACACCGCCAAAGAGCGCGAATCCTTCCGTACCGTCGTCTAGAACCACGGGGCCCACGTTGACATCGCGACGATGGAGGTTGTCTGCGTCGGACGTTTCCGAATAGTTCGAAAGTGCAAGTGTCGAGCCGTTATCATCAATATCGAACGAGCGAACTGCTTCCGTATAGACCTGGGTGAATCCTCCCAGGTACTCCCCATCAAAGCGATTGCCACCGACGAGGTGGTAGGTGCCGTCAAACTGGAGTAGGTGACCACCTGTCACCTTCAAGCGGTCATCGCTTGCCATCTGACGGATATGTGGCGCTAGCGCCGTAGCGTTCTGGACAGCCGAAATAACTCCGGGAACGTCAACAGCGCTCAGTACTCCGAAGGAGATCTTCTCAGCTGTCGCGTGGTCATATGCATATCCGCCCAGGATATACAGAGTGTCACCATCCTGCCAGAACTGTCCGTTGGTTACACGTAGCGGATCGGCAACGGCATCCGAAAGCTCATCCAGCGAAGCAGACCAGATTTGATCGGCATCCGGGTCGTACACCAGCACATTGTTGTTCTGCATGTCCGCCGGAAAGGCCTCCCCTCCAAACAACAAATGGAGGCCGTCGACTCTCCCTGTGATGAGAAGCCAAAGTCCATCATGCTGCGCAAATGCCGTCGAGTGAATAGCTGGCGCGTTAGTCGTTGATACTTCCTCGATTTCGAGAGTGAAGTAGGGGGCCTGCGCCTGGCATGGGACGGCAAAGCCAGGCACCGCGAGAAGCAGTGCAATTAAGCGAACGCCACGTAGTGACATAAACAAGAGAGATTCAACGGATTGACCGAGCAATAGAGGCCATAAATGTAGAAAATTCGGTCTTTCGTTGGATGGAGCACGAGCGAATTACGACGCTCTTCTGTTCTCGAAAACAAAGGACAGGAGATCACGATCGGCCTTTGAGAGCGTAATCCCCCGTCTGGCCATCACGGTCTCCGCAACGCGGAGCGCTTTGCCAATTTGATATGCAATGTCAGGGCTCCCCCAGGAAAAACTTGGGATGTGTCGTAGGGGAAAGCCGCTACTGAACAGATTGCAGAACGCGCCTACAACCGTGCCCGTGTTGAACATGGTGTTGATAGCGCACTTGCTATGGTCGCCCATAAACAAGCCCGCGAACTGCCGACCAGAACCCACGAAAGCGTCCTCGACGGAATCGTAAAGGGAGACTTCACAGTAGTCGTTCTTAAGATTTGAAGTGTTCGTGCCGGCGCCCAGGTTACACCAACGCCCGATATAGCTGTTGCCGAGGTAGCCATCGTGGGCCTTGTTGGAGTACGAGTGGATAATGCTCTCGTGGACCTCGCCGCCAACTTTGCAGCCCGGCCCGACCGCACTTCCGTCAATTCGAGCTCCCGACTTTAGAACACTGCCTTCGCCGAGGAAAACAGGTCCGCGAACCACAGCATTTTCCTCTATGGTCGCGTTCGCAGCAATGTGGATTGGGCCGTCTTCCGCATTCAACACAGCGCCCGGCCGGATGGTCGCGCCTTGTGCAATGTGGATGTTTTTCGGATGGACAAGCAACGCACCAGACTGGATAGTTCCTTGATGCCCGCTTAGCCTGCCCAATTGTTCGATGCCGTTGGCTGTCCGCTCTGGGACATCATTGATCAAATCCCAGAAGCGTTGGATCACCACTTCTCCGTCGACGGATTGGACATTCGAAAGTGCTTCGGCAGACGTACGCTCAAGTAGATCCGCAGGAGGCTTAGGTAACCACGCGGCGATGAGTGTGTCGCCTTGCTTCCATGATTTTTCAGGCTTTCCAGTTCTCGCTGCTTCTCGGATCGACCGCAGGAG
>JAHEJB010000149.1 GCA_024639085.1 Rubricoccaceae bacterium
CCGAATCGTCCGTTAGTGGAAAGCCCCACTTGTAAAAGCTTTCGACGATACCTTCGACACCCGAGGCTAGTCGTTCGTGGCCATGCGCGTTCATGCGTGCTTTCACCTCGATTCGCCCTTCACGCACTTTGATACCGGGCTCGATTGCTGACGAAGGAACCAGATACCGATCTGTGCGACTCGTTGGATCGACGGGCGGCCCGAGTGATTCGAACCACCGCGCGGCCTCGGATGGAATCTCGCTCGGAAGGAACCAGCGGACTTCGGTGGTGGGGTACATGATGGCTATTTCAGTGTATACGGCGCGTAGGGTCTTGGCTTGAAGACGATACGCAACATGCATCACCCAGCTAGCATTCCCACGATCCCAGCTCGGATCATTGCGACTGCGATTGCCGCCAGAAACAAACTAGCCACCTTGCCAATTGCTTTCGATGCGCTCGGGCCGAGTCGACTCATGATTGCCGGTCCGAAGGAGAACGCGACGAACACGAGGAGCATGTTGATCGCGATACTGAGCAGCGTTGCGGGATATCCGTACGCGTTCTGTGTAACCAAGATTGTCGTGATGGCGCCGGGTCCAATAATGAGTGGGATGCCCAGGGGGACAACGGGCAAATCCGATTCGTCTTGCATGATCTCTCGCTTCTCCCCGTTGATCTGTCCGCGCCGCTTCTTGATGTCGCCGAATGCGAGGTCAGAGACGGCTATCACCAGTAGAATAATTCCACCGCCGACACGGAGATCATTCAATGTGATGCCCAGCGTGCGAAAGATGATATCGCCCGCGAAGAGCATCAAAACAGCTAGAACGAAGGCGGCTGTGAGCGCGCGAACAAGGAGCGTCCGGCGCAGATGACGCTCCATGGCCTCCGTCATCCCGATGTAGAGGGGCAGGATGCCGGGGATGTTGATAGCAACGAAAAGCGGCAAGAACGCCGCCAGAAATAGATTCATGAACGAACCCATCGGGTAAGCCTCGTGTTGAAATGCGCCGGCCAACCTATGACCGGAGGGGGGACGTGCTCCGTGCTGCAGTATTGCAGTCGTCAGAGACAGTTGTTGGTGCGCGTGGACGTTGGATCGTCCGGGTAGTTTCTCTTCTAAATCGCCCTCACTAACGATTCACGGAGAAACAACCGCCCTAGTCCTGATCGGCAGGCTCCGCCAAGAGTTCCTCTTCGCTGGCATGTTGTAGGAGGGGTGCCGCAACGGTCTCATCGCGCTCTATGTCGCCATCGCGAAGAGTGACGATTCGGCGCGCGTGGTGGGCGATGTCGTCCTCGTGCGTAACAACGAGCACGGTGTTTCCACGCCGATAGAGCAACTCAAACAAACGCATGATCTCCTCGCTCGTAGTAGAATCAAGGTTACCCGTGGGTTCATCTGCCAGGAGGATTGCAGGGTTGTTCACCAGCGCTCGCGCAACGGCCACACGCTGTCGTTGGCCGCCGGAAAGCTCATTGGGGCGATGGTCCATTCGGTCCGCAAGGCCAACCGCTTCGAGTGCTTCGGCTGCACGACGGTGCCTCTCCTTCCTGCTAATGCCCGCGTAGATGAGAGGCAGTTCTACGTTCTGCAGGCAATTTTGCCGCGGCAGCAGATTGAATGTCTGGAAAACAAAACCAATCTGCCGATTGCGGACTTCCGCCAGATCGTTGTCCGACAACCGACTAACATCCCGACCACTTAGCACGTAATTCCCCTTCGTGGGCGTGTCCAGGCAGCCAATAATGTTCATCAACGTACTCTTGCCCGATCCGGAAGGCCCCATAATGGCGACGTACTCGCCCGAGCTGACTTCCATGGACAGTCCTCTAAGTGCGTGGACCAACTGCGTACCCATCTGATACGTTTTCCAGACTTGATCGATGTGAATGATCGCATCGCCAGGACTGGAATTTGAGCCGGTCTCAACAAAGTGGTTCTGGTCAGACATCGTGGATTCTGTCGGCTCGTGGGTGCGGTTCTTTCAAGGGCTCAGTCAACTCATTCTTCGTCTGACCTAGTGGGCTCTTCACTCTCGATCACCATGTCGCCGTCTTCCAGCTCTGTTCGTAGAACGCGAAATGGGCCGGTAATCACTTTTTCGTTGCCCGTAAGGCCGGAGCGTACCTCGATGTGCGTCTCATCCTGGATGCCGGTTTCAACTTCGCGCATCACAGCCTTGCCGTCTTCCAGCAAAAACACAACGCGTCGAAGGTCTTCCTCTTCAGGAATTTCTTCCTCTTCCACCTCTTCATCGCCCTCTCGATCGCGGCGTGCTCGACGCTGTTCCTGCCGCCTGATCTCATTGAAATCCCGAACGGTGACAGCTTGAAGCGGCACAACAATAGCATTGGGAACGGTGCGCGTGTAGATGTCGACTGTGCCGCTCATTCCGGGCCGAAGAGTCGGCAAGTCGCCAGAGAGGATCGGTGTTTCCTCAGCAGCGGTGGCGGCTACCGTGGTTGCATTGTCGTCAATTACTGTGGAAACGCTTGAGCCGAAAATGCGCACTTCGACAGGGAAATTCGTGACCTGCTCCTGTGTGCCCATCCCCGACACACGAGCCGAGTTAGCAATCTGCGTCACAGAGCCACCCAGAGGCTCCTCTGGAAAGGCATCTATCTCAATTCGCGCGGAATCGGCAAGCTCAATATTCACCACGTCGTTTTCGTTGACGTCAACTTCGAGCATCATCTGATCCAGCTCGGCGATCCGCATGATCTCCGTACCTGTCATCTGGGCTGTACCCACAACACGCTCACCAAGCTCCACGTTTAACTGGCTAACAGTACCACTGATTGGTGCATAAATGCTGGTCTTGCCCAGCTGCTGGCTGGCCTGGCGAAGCGTTGCTTGGGCGCTTTGAACACGAAAACTTGCAGCTCGCTGACTGGCGATGGCGATCTGCCGCTGCGACTGAGCACCCGCGAGTGCGGCTTGCGCTGCGTCAAGCTCTGCGGAGCCAACTGCTCCACGCTCCACGAGTTGCTCAGTTCTGGCAAGTTCAGACTGAACACGGTTGATTTCGACATCTGCGCGGCCTACATCTGCACGCGAACGCTCTACATCTGCCTGCGCTTGTAAGACGCCCGCCTGCGCTTGTT
The DNA here is from genome assembly GCA_024639085.1 of Rubricoccaceae bacterium. GTDB lineage: Bacteria > Bacteroidota > Rhodothermia > Rhodothermales > Rubricoccaceae > JAHEJB01. Next base: position 3,093 of record JAHEJB010000149.1, read on the forward strand.
CACGCTGCGAGGCATAAAAATCGGGCTGCACCCGAATGAGAAGCTGGCCCCGCTGGACGACATCGCCTTCTTCAACTCCCAGAAAGACGATCTCACCGGAAACATCGGAGGAGATCGCAACCTCAACCTCAGGCCGAACTTGACCCGACGCAGTCACCGTCTGTGTGATCGCACGAACTTGCGCTTCCGCAATGTCGACTTCGATCGTCTCCTCACCGCCGCCGCAACCCTTGGCCACGATGGAAATTAGGATGATGAGCACCACGAGGCCACCAAGCACCATCAGGAGCTTGCGGGTAGGGTTCGATGACGAGGATTTGTTTTCTGCTTTCGCCATGGGGTCGTCAGTAGGAGCGGTGAGGACTAATCGAAAAGGGCGGTTGCCGGATCCAGATTGCCAAGCGCAAAGTCGATGAGCTTGCGGCGGAAGACGAACTGAAAGATTGCCTGAGCACGGTTTGACTGGGCCTCCGTGTGTTGTACGCTGGCCTGAGCCAGGGCTACCAGTGTGCCTGTGCCTAACTCATAACGATCCTGCTCAGCCTGAAGGGCAGCCTGTGTTGCCTCAACCTGAACCGCAGTAATTTCTAGCTGCGAGACCGCGTTACGATAGTCAATAACCGCTTGCCGAACTTCCACAGCGATGCTCTGGCGCATGCGCTCTTCGATCAATTCCTGTCGCTGAACTTCTAGCTGCGCTTGCTGAACTTGTCGGCTCGTCTGGTAGCGATCAAAGATGGGGATAGAAACCGTGAGGCCGATGCTTCCACCCCGATTGTCAGCAAACTGCGTGAACAAAGGTGTCCCTTCTAGTTCAGGTTCTGTCTGGATGGGAAGCTCAAAGGGCACGCCTCCGAGGAGAATTGGATCTCCCTCAATGGTAGTAAGTGGCAGCGAGCCAGATTCGGCATCAGGGTTTACGAGGCGTTGCTGCAAACTGGAATACCCAGTATTGAAACCTGCCTGAAAATCGACGGTCGGTAAGCGGCCGCTGCGGGCCACGGCAACGCCTGTCTCTGCCGCTTGAATGGTTCGTTCTTGTGCCTGCAGGTCTGTCCGGCGTTCGTATGCGGAGTTTAGAAGGGCGTCAAGCGAAACGGTCTCTGGCGTAAGCGACTCACCGTCCAGGCTGGGCGTGATGAACCTGTACTCTTCAAATGGATCGAGATGGAGCACTTCCACAAGGCGCGTTTCTGACAGCTCGATAGCCTGTTCTGCCTGTAGAACTGCTCCCTGCGCTCCAGCAACCGCAGCACGCTGGCTGAATACATCAGCCCGTGCCCGAACGCCACCATCTACCAGCGCCTCAATTTGGGCGAGCTGGGCGCGTTGTGCCTCAAGATTCTCGCTACGGATGCCAACGATTTCCTTATCAAGCATGACCTGAAGAAAGCGGCTGGCTACATCGAACGCTATTTCTTGCCGGTTCCTTTCGAGGCTGAGTGTGCTCGCTGATCGCTGGATGCGAGCCTGCTCCAACGTGCGTCGATTCCTGAATCCGTCAAAGAGGTTCACCGACGCGCTAATCCCGAAGTTCAGTGATTCGCTGGTGCGCGATACCAACTGACCTGTTGTCTGATCGAACGAGAGACCGTAACGCTGCGAGGGCGTGACGGACGCGCTAATGAACGGTAGCGGTAATGCGTCTGCACGGGCAGACGAGACGTTCAACTCACTGGCTTGGTCGGAAAGACCAGCTTGAAGGAGGTCTGTGTTTTGAGTGAGGGCAAGACGAATGGCCTCATCGAACGTGATGGATTGCTGGGCCTGCAAGGGCGCTGCAATCACCAATACGAGACCGAAAACGCGAAGCAAGCGCGGCATGGGTGAGAGGGTTCTGGGCATTGGGCCGTGCACTTTGACGGGGCGGACCGCGCATTGTTACAGCACAGCCTGGCCGCGCTTCCAGCGGTAGCTCGGGATTGGCTGACGCCGATTACGCAACGGAGAGATTCTGCAGCGAAAGTTGCCAAGGGCAACGCCCTGTTTTGAACCTGTTCTGGCAGCCATCTGAGCAAGCTGCGTATCCCACGGGATTAGCTGACGCCCACCCCGTGGAGGCGATCCTGAAGCTGCGAAGAAAGTGGACTTCGTCCATATGCGAGCGCATCGTGTCGGTCTTTTGAGCAAACTCAAGACCGCTACGTTTCTCTCACCACACTGCGTGCGGCCTTTTGTTGCGGAGGGGGAGGGATTCGAACCCCCGGTACCTTGCGGTACGTCGGTTTTCAAGACCGGTGCATTCAACCACTCTGCCACCCCTCCGACTGCCGTGGTTCAACTACCAAGGCCCTCCAAAACTACGGCTAGCGGACAACGTATCGGAGCGTTCCCCGTTTTCTCACACATCCCTAAAACCGACACGCCCGCCACCTCGGGTAAGGCATGCGGGCGTGCGACCCGGAGGTCGGAGT
>JAHEJB010000150.1 GCA_024639085.1 Rubricoccaceae bacterium
GAGCGCGTGTGAGCTGGCTTGCCGCGTATGGTAGAATTTCAATGCGACGGGGAGCCGAGAGATCGCGAAGGCCATCCAGCCGACCAAAACGGGAAACGTATCCCTCCACATCGGGAAGGATTGGCGCCCAAAACGAGCTCTCACCTCTCGTTGGGATGTCCCGCTGAAACTGGATGCCCCACGTCGTCGGGCCGCTCCCCGCCGCATAGCGAAGTTGGGAAAAGGGGATTCTGTATTCTACCGTGTAGCCGCCTTCAAACCGCGCCGCTTTGCCATCCCATACGGCATCCCAACTGTCATCTTCATCGCGGTCGTTGTAGATCAAAACATCCTGCTCAACACCGCCAGCGGTAACTCCGAAAGAAAACGCGGTTCGGTCGTCGTTGTAAGAATCGATGTCAACCATCACGCGATCGCTCGTAACAAACTCGTCCCTACGTGCCAATGGCGCGATAATCGTTGTGGCGTCCTGAACGAAGCATCGAAAACCGACGTAGAGTGCGTCCTCGTCATACAGAATGGCTACTTCTGTGCGCTCGGTCGCTGGCTCGCCCGGATCCGGACCCCGCTGGACAAAACCGGTGGAAATAGGTGCATCGGCCCAAATCGCTTCGTCAAGATGTCCGTCCACATCAGGCCTAGCGGTTGCGTCGATACGAATTGCCGTATGCGTAAGGCTATTATTGGATTGACCTTGCGGCGTTGTTTGAGATACGGCGAACGGGCATAGCAGACCTGCTAGCACCGCGCTCGACAAGAGGCGGAACCGAGAATTCATATCACTAGAACGACTTTGCTGCTGACTATCCTCTTGCTATCAGAGAGGTGTCGGCAAGGTGAAAGACGAGGTTTTGGGGACGTGGCGTGGTGGCGCCGCTCTATTGATTGTTTGAGTCAGTCCGGCAAGTGCTGGACGCGTTCTGGCTGGTAATTCGGCTTGGGTGTACAGATGGACGTGCGCGGCGTGACGATTCTTGCGCGTTGCGCTTCCATTCAATGGCAACGGCGATTTCGGAATCCGCGTCAGCTGATGCGATTACTTCGGCCTGGCGATCGACCCAGTCAGTTTCGCCCCAATCTCGGGCTTCCCGAGTTACGGCCTCAACTCGACGAACCACGGCACGGGTACGCTCTTCAAGCGCATCCCAGCGTTCATTTTCAACATCGTGTACGATACGATCTACGTCAACCTGAATCGTCCGACCAATTTCTTCCATCTCTGCTGCCAACGAGGCATGGATACGCGATCTGAATTGTCCATCACGAGACTGTTTGCGACGACGTTGATCGTCGGTCACTTCAAGTCGAACGGCCGTACGAGCGTCTCGCGGTGAGGACGGGCCGTTCCGTACTTCTGTATCCGACTGGACAAAGAAGGCGACAAAGGGCGCTTCTGGTTGTGGATTTGGAGGAAGGGGTGCGTCCGGCGGTAAAGGTGCATTCGGTGCCGAAGGAGCCGTAGGCGGCGCGGGCGGAAGCGGGGCTTGGGGAGCTTCCGGCGGCGCCGGGGGGGTGGGAACGTGTTGGGTGACGCGCGTGGACTCCCGCGCTACGAACGAGATTGCCGCAACAGGCCATACCAGTGCAAATACAAGCGTGCAGACTATCACAAGCAATCCGCGCGAAAGACGATCTCGCTTCTGCTGATCATTCAGAATAGAGCGAAGCCTCTCTTCGATCTGCGTACCGTGCGCCATCGGGGCCATAGCCAATTCAGCCCGTTGCTGATTCCGAAGGCCTTTCGCAATATCCAAAAGGTGTTCCGCATACGTAGATGCACGAGCGCCTTCCCGGAGAACGTAGTCATCGCAAGCATGCTCACGTTCAACCAGGAACCGCTGGTAGCTTTTCCAGACAAATGGATTAAACCAGTGAAATACACACGCAGCCTGGGCGATCCACTGTGTTAGTCCATCCAGCCGTCGTACGTGAGCAAGTTCGTGCATGAGCACAACACGTCTACGGTCAGCCGACCAACGGGCCGCACCTTCCGGCAGTAATACAACAGGATGTAGCGTGCCCCATGTCATGGGCGTGCGAGTGTGGGCGCTTATTCGAAGCGTGACTGATCGTTTGAGCCCGAGTGTCGCCCGTACATCATTCAGAGCCGTTGCCCATTCGGGTGTCGTGAGGGGAATGGCACGGCGCGTTAAGACGCTCGCACTCAATATGCCGCCAGCCCAACGAGCGGCAACAAAGAAGGCGCCAAGCCCCCAGAAAAGAAGCAGAAGGGCTCCAAGGCTTATTGATTTGGAAGTAGATGCTGCATCGACGAACGACGTCGTGGGGAATCCAGCCGAGACGTGTTCGGCCTGTGCATTCGGAATTGCTAATGCGACTTCCTCATCCAGACCCAACGCTATCCCACCTTCCGGAAGAAGAGGTACGTTCCAGCCCGGCACAGCCATCAACAGCGCCGGCATGACCAACGCAGCAATAAAGGCTAGCACCCAAACAGCATGACGGGTCGCTGCCGACGTGCGGGCCAACAGCCGTGTCGCCAGCAAGGCAAGCACCAAAACGATGGCTCCCTTGAGTGCGGAGACCAGAAGGAGCGCTGACCATGCGTCAGCGGAAAGGAAGTCGAGAACGGGCATGTCAGCGTCCCTCGGACTTGGCGGTTTCGATTAGGAAGGAGAGTCGTTCGAGGTCTTCCGCGGATAGCTCGCCGGCCGTTTCGTCGAGGAGGGCAGCCATTGCCTGTGCTGCTGAGCCCTCAAAAAACGTACTCATTACATGGCGTAGCGCTGAACGGCTGGCCGTTTCTGGAGCGACCGTTGATGCGTACACATAGCGTGGTCCATCCTGTGTGTGGCGGAGATGGCCCTTGTCTTCAAGGATGCGAAGCATCGCGCGCACGGCAGAATAGCTTGGGGGATCGGGCAGCAATTCCATCACTTCGGCAGCAGTTGCATGCTCAAGCCTGTAGACGATGTCCATGATTTGCCGCTCGCGGCGACTGAGATTGTTTACAGCCATTGTGCTCTGAGTAGAGTTAGTGAGTCCGTACGGACGGTTTTTGGAAGGGTTGCAGATTCTGCTAATTATTTAGCATGATCTAATGTAGGGCGCTCCTTATCCCGCGTCAAGTCTGTTTTACTAACACGGTGATATGTGCGAGAAGCCAGATGAGGCAAGTCAGAAGACCGCGCCTTCCTGACCACATACCCTAAAACGCCAAAACACCCAGTTTCGCACCTATGCTTTTGCAGCCGCTCGCATCATCTCAAACATCGCCAACACGCCTTCACGGTCTTGTTTGATGAAGTCGTTGAACTGCCCGCCGGATGCCAATACTTCCCCGCCGTCGAGGACGATGTTTGCTCCGGAGAGGTAGCTCGACAGATCCGACAACATGAACACAACTAGGTTCGTCAGTTCATGCGGCTCGCCAAATCGACCAAGCGGGACTCGCTTTTTCATCATCTCCGCGATGGATGGGTCGGGAACTAGTCTCGACCACGCTCCCTTGGTTGGAAAGGGTCCGGGCGCGATGCAGTTCAGTCGGATGCCGTACGTGCCCCATTCTGCCGCTAGCGACTTGGTCATGGTCACGATTCCTGCTTTGCTTACCGCACTCGGCAAAACAAATGCACTTCCTGTTTCCGCGTATGTCGTAGCGATTGACAAGACCACGCCGGGCGTTCCACGTTCAATCCAACGTGTTCCACATCCGTGTGTGCAAAAGAACGAGCCATACAGGTTGGTTTTTACGATAGCATCAAAGCCGTTCGGACTCAGCGTATGGCTTGGCGAAAGAAAATTAGCCGCCGCATTGTTGATGAGTCTCGTTATTGGGCCGCTTCGCTCTTCGGCTTCTGCAAGGAAGGATTCTACCGTCTCAGCCTCGCGGACATTCATGGAGATGCCTTCCGCTTTGCCGCCCGTATCACGAACGGCTGCGACCGTCTCGTTGAGGGGCTCCTCCCTTCTGCCGCCAATCGTCACGGTGGCACCAAGAGAGGCGCATCGTTCTGCCATGTGGCGTCCGAGCCCGGTCCCTCCACCTGTAATAATGATGTGTTGATCGGCGAGGATGTCGGAGGCGAACAGTTCGGACATGATGCTAATGGTAGGGGCGATCAGTTGGATCGCGTGATCGTTCAAATTCGTGTGGGGTCACACCGGCGGCGTGACCCCACGATAATCACGAGATTGAAAGCAACAGATCAGTTCTCGCGAACAGCCATCGAAGCCGTCGCCTCGGAGATCGCGCCGTCGCCATCGTGATCGACCCCAATGGCACTGCGGAAATACTCCTCCACGTCGAACGAATCGACTTGAATGGCGTCCATGCGTGCCTCTTCTGCGCGGGCCACCAGCGTGGCTTCGTCTGGTGTAATCAGACCAGCCTCCAGCGCCTTCTCGACCAATGCGGACGGACGCGCTCTTGGAAGCTCGCCGCTCTTAACCGCCGCCTTGATCTTTTTCGCAATCCCGTCCGACTGATACACCAAAGTCATAGCGTTCTCGTAGCGACCGAGTGGATGCGTTTTGTCGTCCGGGACATACAGGCCGTCAAACAAACGACTGCGTTGCTCGCCAGGAACTAACATCGCAGCGGCCACCTTGTGACTTAGATCGTCAGAAGGACCTGCTGAGATTCGGTTTATACGACTCCAGGCCGCGACCGGACCGCGCATCATCCAAGTAAACAAGGGCACTTGCATATTGCCAAATAGCCCGTCAAAGCCCTCTTGAATCTGCTGAAGCGCATATTCGAGCGACCAGCGCATGAACGGCTCGTCTTCCTTGCGCCGTCCCTCAGCTTCAAACCGCACAAGCGTTGCAGAACCGAGGTACATCCACGAGAAGATGTCGGCGAAGCGGCCTGTGAGTTTTTCTTTCCGTTTGAGATCACCGCCGAGCGTACCCATCGCGAGATCCGCCAAAAACGCGAATGTTGCGCTGCTCCAAGCCAGTTTGCGCCAGTACGGCGCTGCCGCGCCCGAGACAGGCGAAGACGCAAGTCTGCCTCGTGTGGCCGACAGTAGAATCGCTCGCGTCTTGTTTCGCGCCACGTGCCCGATGTGCTTCCAGAATGCACCGTCGAACGCTCTGACATCCCAGTTTGTGAGTGCCTCCATTTCTATGAGCGCATACGGATGGCAGCGAATGGCACCCTGTCCGAAGATCATCAGCGTACGGGTCAGGATGTTCGCTCCCTCCACAGTGATCGAAACTGGAATGCCCATGTAGGCGCTTGCGAGTGTATTGCGCGGCCCCCGGGAAATGCCGTTGCCGCCGAGGATATCCATTCCATCATTCACGGCATTACGGAAAAGCTCTGTCGTGTTGTACTTCATAATCGCTGTGACAACAGCTGGTTTGGCACCACTATCGAGTCCGCCACAGGTATAGCGACGAGCTGCTTCAGTGAGATAGGCCCAGCCACCGATCCGCGCGAGGGGCTCTTCGATGCCCTCGAACTTGCCTATCGAAAGCCCAAATTGCTTGCGAACGAGCGCGTGGGCTCCGGCAACTC
>JAHEJB010000151.1 GCA_024639085.1 Rubricoccaceae bacterium
CAATTTTTGGCGACCGCCGACTAACAATGATGAGGGAGCTCAGTTGCAGCGCAAGCTTGTGTTGTGGCGTGACGCGGGGCGCAACGCGGTCGCCAAGTCTTTGCAGATCGAAAAAGGCGATCGGCCAAAGTTGACGGTCGACCTCGACGTCCCGGCAGGCGATACCACGGCCACGATCTCCTATCTATTCGAAGGGGACGGCAAGATGCGGGTCGATGTGGCGGTTACACCGAACGGCGATGCGCCCATCTTGCCGCGGCTGGGTATGCAAATGCCGTTGACCGACGCCCACAATACGCTCGAATGGTTCGGACGTGGTCCGCACGAGACCTATGTCGATCGCAAGCGCGGAGCGTGGATCGGGCGATTCCAAGGTACGGTCGACGAGCTCTTTTACCGTTACACCGATCCGCAAGAAGCCGGCAATCACACCGAAGTGCGCTGGGCCATCATCTCCAAGGGCGGGCAGGGGGGCGTCCGCATTGCATCGGCCGGCACGGAGCCCCTGCAGGTTGGCGCTTATCCATTCGATCCCAGCGATATCGAGATGGCTCGGCACCCGGTTGACTTGCGAAATAATTATGGCCGCGTGTGGCTGAACATTGACTCCATGCAAATGGGTCTCGGTGGCACCAACTCGTGGGGTCAAATGCCGCTACACAAATATCAGATTGCACCCAAGGGTAGGTACCGGTATTCGTTTATCCTGAAACCGAATCTCTGAGATGTAACCCGGCTGATGATGAAAACGCAACTCTTGGCTGCCCCGATTTTGTTTAACGCCAATGCCGTTCACTTTTGCTGCCTGCATGTAGTGGAATGTCATCCTGAACGGAGCGGAGCGTAGTGAAGGATCTGCCGGAAACCGTTGACCAGGAATGCAGTTAGCGATCCTTGGTAGATTCTTCGCTCGCCTTCGGCTCACTCAGAATGACATCCTAATTCTGGCGCGTCGCCCGAGAATTGAACGGTATCTCGTTTAACGCCCAGCCGGAGGAAAGTGCGGACCAAAACGTAGGAAACCAGTATTCGCGGAAGCCGCATTTTCCGTAGGCGCCGGCCCGACACGATGCCGGCGCCTACGGAGAATGCTTCCAGTTGAATCGCAACAAAATCTCAGCACAGCATTCTCCTTCGGCTGGGCGTTAAACGACTCCGTTGGGCTCCTGTAGCTACCTGCGTTGACGCTGCATTTCCACTGCGATCGGCTGGGGCAACATGGGGAGCTTCGGCGGCCGTTTTTTTGAAGACTGCCTGGGTGAAATAAACGGCCCTGGCCACTATCATTGACGCGTCGAGGAGCAAGCGTTGACGGTGTCGGCATCAGCAGCAAATCGAAAGTAATCGCTCACCATGCAGATATTCTATTTTGTGTTCTTTACTGGCCTGGTCGGTTTGCTCACGTTCATTCTGACTCGTCGCAAAGGTGACGACTCCTTGGCCGGTTATTTTCTGGCCGGTCGTGCGCTGACAGGTGGGGTCATCGCGGGCTCGTTATTGCTCACCAACCTTTCCACGGAACAGCTTGTGGGGCTCAACGGGGCGGCCTTTAAAGACGGCATCTCGGTCATGGCGTGGGAAGTCGTTGCCGCCATTGCGCTGGTCGTCATGGCGTTATATTTTCTGCCAAAGTTCTTGCGCAGCGGAATTACCACGGTACCGGAGTTCCTGGAGGAGCGGTATGACCGTGGCACCCGAACAATCACCGCGTACATCTTTATCTTCGCCTACGCCGGAATCCTGCTGCCGATTGTTCTCTACACGGGGGCGACCGGCCTTAACAGCATGCTCGACGTTGAAGGACTAACGGGGCTGACGGCGGATCAGACACTCTGGATGACCGTCTGGCTAGTCGGAATTTTGGGCTCCATGTATGCAATCTTCGGCGGCCTCAAGAGTGTCGCCGTGTCGGACACCATTAATGGGTTTGGACTCGTGATCGGGGGCGTGCTGATTTCCGTCCTCGGCCTCAAGGCGGTCGCGGACGGTGGAAGCATGGCCGAGGGATGGCGGATCCTGCAAGAGTCCAACCCGGAGAAGTTCAAGTCCTTTGGGACCGAGGGGCAATCGGTGCCCTGGCCGACGTTGTTCACAGGGGTGCTTTTGCTCAATCTGTTCTACTGGTGCACCAACCAACAGATCATCCAGCGCACTTTTGGCGCTCGAAATCTTAAAGAAGGGCAGAAGGGAGTCTTGATTGCCGGGTGCTTCAAGGTCTTGGCTCCGCTGATCCTCGTCCTACCCGGCATTATCGCATTTCAACTTTACTGTCGTTACAACCACAACGGCGAGCAGGTTTCGATCGACAATGTCTCGGCGGGCGAAGTTACGCTATTACTTCGAAATCCCGATGGCAAAGCAGTCGTCATGACATCGGTCGATGAAACAGACGTTGCCGGTGCAAGTAATCTCGCGGCCGCCAAACAGCTCGTGGGCGAGGAAGTCGCCATCGGCGATAGCTCGTACACTGTGATCGACGCCTTGGAAGCCGGCGTGTTGGTGGCTACTGATCGCCACGGTGAAACGTTGACGATTCGCGGGCAGGACGTGAACGACTTTGTTTCCTTGTCGTCTGTGGACAAGGCGTATGGCAAACTTGTTGGTAACGTGCTGCCCAAATCGCTGGTCGGTTTCTTTGCGGCCGTAATGATCGGAGCTATTCTGAGTTCGTTCAACTCAGCGCTAAATAGCACCGCCACTTTGTTCAGTCTTGGCGTGTACAAGGGTCAAATCAATCCAGCAGCCAACGATCGCACTGTGATTCGAGCGGGCATGATCTGCGGTCTTGCGGTCGCGATCGTGGCGATGACCGTCGCGCCAATGCTCAAAGGACAAGAGAGTATCTTTGGCTATTTACAGAAGATGAATGGTATCTACTTCATTCCCATCTTTGCTGTTGTTTTGGCCGGCCTGATTCACCGACGCATCCCAGCGTGGGCGGCCCAGGTAGCCGTGGTAGGAGGAGTGGCACTGATTGCGATTGGCTACTTTGTGACACCCCAATTCGTGGAACGCATCAACGAGTTTCATTTCTTGGGCATCGCATTTGCGATCCTGATGGCCTTCTTGCTGGCAGCCGGGACGTTTGCTCCGCGCGCCGAGCCGTGGACGCATGAACATTCGGGCGACGTCGATTTGACACCTTGGGGTGGAGCGATCCCCGTAGCGCTGTTGTTGGTCGTCGTTGTGCTCACCATCTACTTGTCTTTCGCATGAGCACGCACTGCCGTTGCTGGTCGCTTGATTTCTTGGCTAGAGCAACTTTCGGTTGTGTGTTCTCGCGAATTGCGGGAGGGCGTGGCCTAGATAGGATGTCATTCTGAGTGAGCCGAAGGCGAGCGAAGAATTACCAAGGTTCGCCAACTGCTCTCCTGGTCAAAGCTCTCTGGAAGATCCTTCAGTACGCTTCGCTTCGTTCAGGATGACGTGTGAACCGCAGATGTTATTAACTTAGTCTCAAACGGTGCGATTTTGTCATGAAAGGAATTCGATGAAATCTAATCCTACCCGTGCAGGTCCGTACCTGTACGGAAATCTCTACTCGAACCTGTATGGGGTACGCAGCCAGGGTCGTGAGGTAACTCGCGGCGATGAAGGGGCCAGGTAGAGACAGTTCGGGAGGCGTCGCGTTTCGGCCAGGGCGGTATGCCAAGCTCCGTCATTTGCTGAAGCATTGGATGTTTCTTACTTCTCCTCGTGAGATATACGGTTACACGCGAGGAACCGCCTAGGTGTTTGGCGGGGCCGCCTGGACCAAATGGATAATAACATTGACCGGTGAAAATCCTATGTCGCCTCGCTGGACCTCACGGGTTCAACGAGTAACACGAACCGATAAGGCTCCGCCGAAACGGCTCGGATACGCGGCAGGGCGGAAGGGTCCCTCCCGGACGCGTCCGCTTAGAGGATGGCAGCTCTCCCGGAGTAGCAGCGACGTCTGTCAAAGGGAGACCCAACGGAAGGAGACTGCAAGCTCTTGGACCATGAGAACAGTTAACCACCCATGGGACGGCGCCTTGTCGCCGTGGCTCGGACCTTCTTCGAGCACCCCAACTACGGTTAAGAAACACTCTCCACGGCACGAAAGCGAGTTGTCTTCAGCAAATTGACGAACGGGAAAACAGGATGTCGACGATGGTTACCCCATTGAAGATCAAACATCACTCGTTAACGGGACGGATTACCCTAGCGTTAATGCACGATGCCTTTCGAGCCGTCAAACGCAACAAGGGCAAGGCTGGTGTCGACAAGGTCAGCATCGAGATGTATTGCAAGCAGCTCGACCAAAACCTGGAGGCGCTGATGCGGGATCTCAAACGAGGCACCTTTCAGCCCAAGCCAGTCCGTAGATCGTACATCGACAAGGGCGGAGGTAAACGCCGCCCTCTAGGGATTCCTACCGTGCGGGATCGAGTCGCACAGGAAGTGCTACGCCGATTACTCAGCCCACTTTTTGAACCACTTTTTCACGATGACTCGCATGGCTTCAGGCCGGGACGATCTTGTCATTCGGCCATGGAACGCCTGCTCGAAACCTGGAGGTCCGGACACCGGCATGTGCTGGATGCGGACATTTCCGGATTCTTCGACTGCATTCCACATGAAGTCGTCATGCGAGGGCTAACCAATGTGGTCGCGGATGGAAACATCCTGCGGCTGGTCCAAAAGTTTCTCACCGCGGGTGTCCTGGAGGACGGTGTTGTGCAGTCCACGACATTGGGAACTCCCCAGGGCGGTGTGCTGTCGCCACTGTTGGCGAATATCGCACTGAACTTCCTCGACTGGCATCTCGACGAACTTGGCCTCCGCTTCGTGCGGTATGCCGACGATTTCGTCGTGCTCTGTCGAACAGAACACCAAGCGAAGAAGGCTCATCAAGCCGTCCAACTGTTCGTGGAACAGCTCGGTTTGACGCTCAGCCCCGAGAAAACGCATGTCACTACCTTCCGCAAAGGCTTTTCCTTCGTCGGATTCGATGTGCAAAGTTCCTCGGTCAAGATGCGCGCTAAGTCTGAGGAGAAATACAAAGACCGAATCAGGGAACTAACGATTCGTAATCACAACCTGGATAGCAAACAAGTCGCGAAAATTAATGCGGTCGTTCGTGGAGTTGCCAGGTACTTTGGGACTTCGTTCTCAACCTGCACACATCAATTCCAGGAGCTCGATCGTTGGCTTCGAATGCGGCTGAGGTGCATGCGAACGAAAAAGAAACGGCGCACGGACAACTGTCGGATCAAGATCAAGCATCTTCGACGACGTGGATGTATGTTCCTAGATGATTACCTAAGTCACGCCTGATGGAGACGTCGAGAAGGCTCCTCGAAAGAGGCAATTCCGTATTCGGCTACGGCAAACCGCAAGGCAAGCCGGGCTGCGGGGCCGCCCAGTGCGGGAAATCCGCACGCTGGGAAATGGAGGGAATCAACCCTCTTGCGGCAACGGGGAGGGAGTGGGATGCCACTCCCTTACCCACT
>JAHEJB010000152.1 GCA_024639085.1 Rubricoccaceae bacterium
TCGGCTCTGCCCAGATCGTCCCGCGCGTCGTTTCCATTATCACGTGGTCGCCGCAACGACCGCGGATATAGTCCCTCGTCAGCGGCACTTTGCCATCTGGCGTATCGAGCACGTACGTCGGCACTGCGAACCCAGATGTGTGGCCACGGAGATGTTTCATTAGCGCCATACCCTTTTCGATGGGCGTGCGGAGGTGCGTCGTTCCACCAATGAGTTGTGCCTGATAGACGTAGTACGGCCTGACGCGCATCGGAACGAGGCCCTCGCACAGCGCTCTCATGGTCTTCAAATCGTCGTTGATACCCGCAAGCAGGACGGTCTGATTGCCTACCGGAACGCCTGCGTCCACCAGTCTTGCGCAGGCTTTAGCCGCCTCCGGCGTCAGTTCTTTGGGATGATTGAAGTGCGTGTTCAGCCAAACGGGATGGTGTTTCTTCAACACCTCAACTAGTTCATCCGTGATCCGAAAAGGATTGACAACAGGCAGTCGAGAACCGAAACGAATGATTTCCACATGCGGAATCGCCCGGAGTTCGGACAGCAGCCAATCGATGTTGGCGTTCGAAAAAACTAGCGGATCACCGCCGGTCAATAACACGTCACGGATGCCTTCGTGTGCAGCGATGTACCCGATGGCCTCGCGGAGTTCACCCTTCCGCATCATAAAGTCGGCATCGCCCACCATGCGTTTGCGAAGGCAGTAGCGACAGTAAATCGCACACTCGGATGTCACGCAAAACGCGACTCGGTCCTTGTAGTTGTGAATTAGATTCTTAACGGGCGAATGCCCAACTTCGGCCAGTGGGTCCTCAACTCCGGCGATGTCTGGTTCTAATTCAGCGCGCTGCGGAACAACCTGTTGCCGTACGGGACAAGCTGGGTCCATGGCATCCATCAGGCTGGCGTAGTACGGCGTAATGGTCCATCGGAAGATGCCTGCCGTTCTTTCAATCGCCTCGCGCTCACAAGCTGTTGGACTGATATAGCGTTCCAGTGTGGCGAGATCGCTGACTCGATTTTGCATCTGCCAGCGCCAGTCCCGCCACTCAGCTTCAGAGCCGTTGTGTTGTGGAAACGCTGTCATGGATGTTCGTACACATCTGGGTACCGCCGGAAGGCGTTCAAAACACGCTCATCCTTCGTTATCTCAAACTCCTTCCCGCACTTGCCACATGAGAAAGCAATTTGTGTAGGCCTAGCAGAAACGTATTGCATCATCAGCAAGAGGGCCCCGAACGACGAGTAGGACATCTTGGGCCGTGCAAAATGATGGTACCGGTCATGCCCGCACGAGCAGGCTGGGCGGCTAGAATGTGATGTCTCGCTCGTCATGCGTCTGCAACGCTAGGTGCGTGGGTGAGATTCCAAACCACTGTTGGCGATTTGGAGAATTCCTAGACGCTTTGTTCCTAGACGCTATGGAAGTCCAATCGACCAAGTGCTTTCTCTAAGACTTCCGCCAGGAAGGCATCGTACGGCTGTCCGGACAGTTCAGCGAGTATGGCAAACGTGCCTTCCGGCGCAAACGTCGGCAGTGGGTTGATCTCAAGAAACCAGGCGTTTCCGAGAGCATCTACGCGGAAGTCGGACCTGGAGAAATCGAGACATTCCATCACCTCATGGATACGGAGGGCGTTACGCTGAAGAGCGAATTCCAAGGCTGGGTCGAGCGCCATGTCGGCGCTGTAATCGAAAGGAGCCTCGTTGTCTTCGTGGCTCTCGATCGCATGAAGACCAATGCCAGTCTCTCGCTCAGTGGCTCGCTGAAGAACAGGCAGTGCTTCCACAGGATCACTCCCTACAACGCCGACGGTAAACTCTCCGCCGTCAACGAATTGCTCAACGAGCACGTCCTGATTGTATACACGAAGCTGGCGGGCGGCTTCCGCTGTCAACTCTTCCATGTTCTGGCATTTGCTCAGCGGCGAGATCCCTTTCGCCGTGCCTTCGTAGCGCGGTTTGACGAATACAGGAAACGGGGGCAGGTCGGTAGAGTCGAGATCTTCCAACGACCTGGAAACGATCCAATTTGGAGTCAGCAACCCTGTCTGGCGGGCGACAAGTTTTGTTAGATGCTTGTCGAGGGTAGCCGATAAGGTGAAAGCATCTGAACCGATAACCGGAATCCCAGCTAACTCTAAAAGCACCGGCGCATGTGCTTCGCGGTTGCGACTTCCGTAGCTCTCAGAAATGTTTATGGCCACGTCGATGTCGAGGTCGTCGTTCTTGATCGCCGTGAGCAGCGCCTGGACGTTTCCAACACGAACCGCAACATGATTCAATCGGCGGATTGCGTGCTCCAGTGCCTTGACAGTACGCTCCGGCTCGTATTCGGCGTCCCAATCAGGTGGGGCGTTCGGCGGAGGTTCGGCATCTCCGAAGATGTCGTAAATCAGGCCGACGCGGAGATGGTTCATGATCCCTTCCCTCTCATAAAGACAGACAATGGCCAACGCACCAGCCGGTCACTGACATCACCCCAGGCATCTGCAAGCCGTTCCACAGGCAGCGGGCTTTCACCGCGCTCATCGATGTACGCCTGCACCGCCGACCACGATTTGGGGCAACCGATCAACCGGTCGAACGGCCAATTTGCCTTCATGATGAATGCAGGCGCTGAGACAAGCTCGTAGGGCAATTGAATTGATCCATAGCCTGCGTCGACAAGCTTACGCTGAGGTGACCAATAGTCGTTCAGGCTTTCATCGTGGAATTTCTGAACCACGCGATCTACTTTCGGCGAAATCCGGTGCAGGTTGTACGTCCAGATCGCAAGCAGTCCGCCCGATCTGAGCACCCGATCCACCTCGGCGAAGAACGCGGGGCGATCAAACCAGTGAAGCGCCTGTGCCAGCGAAACGAGATCAACGGAGTCTGATTCAATTCCGGACTCCAAGGCCGTCGCCAGTCGATAGTCAACACGCGGATGCTGCTCCGCCCGCGCGAGTTGGGCTTCGCTCGCATCTGTCGCAATGATTTGATCAAAATGGTGGGCGAGAGCCAACGCAGCCTGACCGTTGCCCGTGGCACAATCCCACGCGCATGAACGGCTTGGACTTTGACCTGCCAGATAGAAGAACAACTCTTCCGGATAGGTAGGCCGCGCTGAAGCGTAGGTCTGAGCCTGCTTTCCAAACCGATCCACAAACCCGGTCATTACGTCCGCGTCCGATCCGAAGTGGTTGATTTCGCTGCGATGTCTTCTATTTCCGGTAGCTCATCAAGCGAAATGGCTGGGGCCGCGATCTCGTCGCGAAGGGCATCCGTTGCAATATCAAACTCGTCGTGTACGATGTTGGCGATGCTGGACGCGACTTCCTTGATCTCGTTCAGCTTTTTTTCGCGCCAGCGGCGATCGATCCATTCGATTGTTGGTGCGAAGATGAGCAGGAATGCGACAAGCGACATTACTAGCACCCAAACAGATTCAGCAAGTCCACCAGCAATGAAACTGGCGAGCAGAGAGATCATGAACCCATACCCGATGCCCTCCATTCTGGGCGTACCGAGACCAACCCGCCGTTGAATGCGAATGTGCTGGGCATCGTCTATCGAGCGAATCGTCACTGAAGTAGCAACACCAGACGGAGACGTGTGCCTCCATTCTCGCGTGGACCCCAATTGTTCGGACACACCATGTGTCTGAACTGCGGAGGCTCCGAAAATTGCAGCCGCCTCACTGGCAAAATTCTTCCGCAACACCAACACAGCCTGATGCCATTCGTCGTCTGTCAGGGTGCCAGGTACTGTGCGCTCCACAAATACATGTGTGTTGGTTTGCCCTGAAACATCTCGCAATCCTACGCCCAAGTCCGACTCTCGAACCGCATCGCGAAGAAAAGAGGGCTCGATGCCTGCTTCCGCTGCGATTTGTTCCAATTCAGAGAGCGTGAGCCCAAGATCTGGACGATCATCGACGGACGCCTGCAACTGTGCGGCCCGTTCCATGAGGCCCCTTATCTCCTTATCGTTGAAAGTCCGTTCGGCCATCGTCTACTCGTGCTCGCGATGTCGACGCTGCGCTTCTTCCGCGACGGATTGACCTGCATCCGGTAGAGCATCCAGATCGATCTGAGGGCGTGCAGCTTCGCTCAGAGTTTCCTCCGCTGCGCTACTTCCGGCAATCAGTTCTATTCTATCCAATGTCCTGGCAAACTTCGTCTGCTGGCTTTTCGCGTAGATGCGCGTTCCGAACAGTGCGCCTCCAAAAAACAGCGTAGCCATTCCTAGGAACATCATCCCCACGCCAATCGGCGGCGGATCGCCGCTGGTTGAAAGGAGGTTTACGAGCACCATCAACAAACCCATCGCCAGGTAGACGGCGGTGCCTATAGAGAAGCCTATCGCCTGGCCCTTTAACTCCTGATTTACGATGACCAACGTGTCGGTCTCCTCGGGTTTAAGCGTGACCTTCACAGGCCTGTCCATTCTTCCCACGCTCGACGTAACCGTCCACTCGCGGACTTTGCCAATCTCGCCAGCGATGCCGTCCCGCCCATAAATATTGCGCAATTCCAGTACCATCCGCTCCCACGCGTCGTCGCTGATATGACCATTGATGACCCGTGATGTGCTTAACCGTGTCGGAATCCCAATAAATGAATCCTGCTGCGGAGTTACAGGAGAGACTCCCGAAACGCCCAGCTCGCTGGCGGCTAATGCAATGTGGGCCGGATCAATCCCCGCCTCCTGACCGATCTGCTGTAATTCCGTTAACGAAAGTCCCGCTCGACTGGCGTCTTCAGCTCGCTCTGCCTCATCCTGCCGGGCGGCAGCACGCTCGAAAATGGCGTGGACTTCGTTGTCCGTATATCGCTTTCCTGTGCTCATCATCGAAAACTAGTGCACGTAACTCCCCGCGTTCACGTCGATGGTCGTACCTGTCGCGTGGTCGGCAAGACCGGAGGCGAGGAGTACAACGAGCGGGGCGATGTCTTCCGGCTCGGTCATGCGATTTAGAGCAATGTCTCCAATGGCGACTTCTTCTCCGTACTGCTCAATGAACGGCTCGGCCATGTCAGTTCTCGTGTAGCCGGGTGCCACAGTGAACGCCACAATGTTCGACTTGCCAAAAGCACGGGCGATGGATCGCGTGAGCGCGACAACCCCGCCTTTGGATGCCGCGTACGCGAGATAATCGGGCGCGTCGCCGCGAAAAGCAGCACGGCTTGCAATGTTGACCATCCTCCCGCCTCCGTTTGGCTGGAAATGCCCGACAGCTGCTTTGCACAATACGCCGACAGCTTTGAGGTTTGCATTGAGCGTCTGATCCCATGCCCCCAGCCATTCATCCAATGGAGAATCCAGGGCGCAGCCAACGGCAATCCCCGCATTATTGACGAGCACATCGACTTTGCCAAAAGCCTCGAGCACGTCATCCCATAATTGCTGAGCCGCATAAGGATCGGTCAGATCTGCCTGAAATGTCGTCGCTCCATTGCCCAACGCGTTTGCCAGCTCTCTGGCATCCTCCT
>JAHEJB010000153.1 GCA_024639085.1 Rubricoccaceae bacterium
ACTGTGATCAGCACGTTGTGAAGATGATTCTTGAGAGCGTGCAACTTCTCTGCACGGCTCTGAACAAGAAGGGGTTCTCTACTCCTTACAAATCAACTCATGCAAAGCATCCTTGCGTGCTGTGGGTAGAGCGTTCTTATGACAATTTCAATTGGCTTCGGGATCTTACCCTCGCCTTGAATCGCGAGTATCGGTACAGGTACGAAAAGGACTCGGACCACAAGTCGATATCTGTGCTGAACGAGGTCTCGACCTACGAGTACGAAAGCGCTGGTCTGACGGAGTTCGCGCAAGCAATGCCTGAGCAATACAAAGTGCCGGGAGATCCGGTCAAGGCGTATCGACAGTTTTATCTCGGTGACAAAATGTCGTTTGCGAAATGGACTAGACGGGATATTCCCTCGTGGGCTCAAATTTGATTTCAATGTTCGTGAACTCTACAGTTATCACACGCAGTCAAAAGGAGCAGATGCGAGTCGTCTCCTGCTTTATGCTGGCCCTAATGTGTTTCGGCTGCGTCCGGGTTCCTGCCACGACAGAGCCCGTTATTGAAACTGCGCTTCGAACTCGTTTCGAACCCGACACAACACGTGAAGGATTCAAACCGGGAGCCCTTAGACAGCGAATAGTAGACACGTACGACGAGCACGGAATCGTCGTGTTCTCGGAATATCGCGACGCCAACGATGGGGTACAGATGCGCTTCGTTAGCACCGTCGAGGATGGTTTGAAGACTAGAACCGAGTGGCGTAGCGAAGATGGGAGCCTCGCACTCTACGTTCTTTATCGGTATGATGACCAGAATCGCGTGATCGAAACCAGACAGTATGCTCCCGACAGCACCTTCCTTCGTGGCTTCCAAAGTGAGTGGTCAGATGATGGACGTAGCCGCAGAACGGGCTCGATCTCTGAAACCGGCGAGCCGTTCGAGCCAGACTCTTTCTACAAACTCAACGCCCGTGGTGAAGAGCTGGAATTACTGGAATTCCCCACCATTGATAGCTTGCGGACCCTTTTTACATATGACTACCCCGAACGGGACGTTTACGGCAACTGGACCATCCGAACGACCCGCCGAGATGGCGTGCCCTCGCAGATTGAAATTCGAGAACTCGTTTATCGCAACGTACCCTAGGTCTCATTCCATCGGCCTGCAGTCACTTATTAGTCTCACCAGATTGTGATCAACATATTTACTTCTATGATGGCGCAGAAGGAAACTGAAATTCTCCCGCCTCATCGAAAACCACCGGGCCGCTCACTCGCCTCCGCCTTCTCAGAGTTCTTTAAAACAGAGGCAGCGGGTGGAATTGTTTTGCTTGCCTGTGCTGCGCTCGCTCTGATCTGGGCGAACAGCCCACTGGCGGCGTCTTACTTCCGACTCTGGGAAACCACCGTAACCGCAGGGGCCGGGCCACTCCTGATCCAAAAACCATTGCTCCTGTGGATCAATGACGGACTGATGGCGCTCTTTTTTTTCGTTGTCGGACTTGAGATCAAGCGCGAAGTGTTAACTGGCGAACTAGCCGCACCTCGTAAGGCCGCGCTTGCCATCGTCGCCGCTTTGGGTGGAATGATCGTACCTGCCGTCCTATACTTGACAGTCAACGCCGGCTCGGAGGCGGCCGCCGGCTGGGGAATTCCGATGGCCACGGATATTGCCTTTGCTTTGGGCGTACTGGCACTCCTGGGTAGCCGGGCACCGTTGGCGCTTAAAGTGTTCCTTACAGCGATAGCCATCGTCGACGACCTCGGCGCCGTGCTTGTAATTGCGCTGTTCTATACATCGAAGGTGTCGACCACTGCGCTGGGTATTGCCGGAGGATTCTTCGTTGCTCTTGTGGTGGTGAACAAGCTTGGCGTGCGGCGCACGCTGGTCTACGCTCTTCTCGGTCTGGGACTATGGGTGGCGATGCTCAAATCTGGGGTGCATGCGACGGTAGCTGGGGTGCTGGTCGCGCTGACCATTCCAGCAACACGTAGAATCGATGCGCCAGCGTTTCTGGCGGAGGCGCAAGCGCTGGTTGGCCGATTTTCGACTGAGATGATGGAAGGGCATTCCGAAACAACCTCGGCGCAGCGCGACGCAATCCATTCTCTTGAGAACGCGTGCGAGCGTGTCGAGACTCCTCTTGCTCGCCTCGAGCACGGCTTACATGGGCTCGTAGCGTTCTTTATCATGCCTGTCTTTGCGTTGGCGAACGCGGGTGTGGGATTGGGCGGCGATGTGCTCGGCATGCTTACGGACCCTGTAGCAATTGGAATAGGGGTTGGGCTGGTCATCGGCAAGCAAGTTGGCGTGTTCGGATTCGCTTGGGCTGCAGTGAAGAGTGGCCTCGCGAGCCTGCCACAAGGCGTTAACTGGGCACAGGTGCACGGGGTAAGCCTCCTCACGGGCATAGGATTCACGATGTCCATCTTCATCGCGAATCTTGCATTTGTCGATATGCCCGAGCGCCTCGACAGTGCAAAGCTGGGTATTCTGGTTGCCTCGCTTATCTCCGGCGGGCTCGGCTGGTGGCGACTTAGTCGACAGCCGCGTCTCAACCAATAGTCCGGGATAATTCTGCCTTTGGTTCCATACTCCATGGGCACAACTTCTCTTCTCGCAACAGTGCCAAGGTTATTCATCGAAGACACGAGGACCTTAGGTGGCTGATTGTATTGGGACTAGCCGTCTTGAGCGTAGGTAACACTATCCGTTCTTTAATTGTGAAGGACATCACCCTCAGAATCCTGGCCGTTCCGGTTTTGGATTCAGAAAGCAAACCGACTGAGACTTCATTTGCTCGCCAACATGACACATTTTCTCAAACCGCGACTCGTACTTCTGGCATTCGGAATTCATCTTATTGGGTCGAGTGCTCTTGCGCAGGTAGATATCTCGAGTGTTCTTCTCCCTCCACCCACGGGAGCAAGTGCGGTTGGCACGACGGTCTGGCATTGGATTGACGCAAGTCGCCTCGACGAGCTAACGCCTGACCCGGCCGACGTTAGGGAAATCATGGTTCAAGCATGGTATCCGGCGGAGCCCGATTCTCTTTCCCAGACCGCACCGTACGCCCCTCTCTACCCAAATCTGACAAACATTAAATCGTTCAGCTTCGCCTCGGCGCCGATGGTGAGCGCTGACACGCCACTGCCGATCATAGTGGTTGCCCCAGGCCGAGGAGTAGCACGCCACTTCTACACAGCGATAGCCGAGGATCTTGCAAGTCACGGATTTTTTGTTTTGGGCGTAGATAGCCCACACTCAGGCCGAGTCCTTTTCCCCGACGGCCGCTCGATCTCTCCCCATGAGAGGTACAGGATACCCTTTGACGTTCTCATCGGACCCTATGAGCATGTCGATGCATTCTTTCAAGAGGCTGCTGAACTGGGGGCGCTAGACATTGCATTCGCGTTGGACCGTTTGGCTGCCATCAATCTTGATGATCCGGCGAGTCGCTTTACTGGACGGCTGGATCTCAATCGATTGGGTGCCTTTGGTCACTCTCTGGGTGGCAGGATAGCTGGCGCAGCGGTCGCAGCCGACGAGCGCTTCGCGGCGTACGCATCGATGGAGGGAGTTCCACCACGAGAATCCAGGCAGGGCGGGATGGATGCGGCGGTAATGATGATGTTGAGTAGTGAACTGCCTGACATGGCACAGCCTAACATTCGAGAGATAATTCCAAATCGCCGAAACGATGTATACATCGCAACGCTTCAGGGATTCGGGCACAATTCCGTAAGCGATTTACCTCTCATTGATCCGAGTGAGTACACGTACGAAATCGACCCGCTGGTGGCTATCGAGACATGCCGTTCACTCGTCCGAGCATTCTTCGACGAGCATTTGAGATCCATTCCGGGGGCGATGATGCAGGCCTCGTCGCTTGATCGGGTGGAGCTTGAAGTGTTTGACGGCTCGTAGCAATAATGGGTATTCCGCCCAATCTCGTCGCTGTCTAGCTATTGGTTGATTTGTGCCAGTACGCTTTTGCTGATTTTAATCGCCACGCTGACCCACGGACGCACGACGTCGGGGATGTCGTACTCGACCGCCGTTCCGAAAACGAGCGCAGTCTCTGTTGAGGAAAGCCCGTAGTCTGACTCCAGCCACCTCGCCATGTCCGACGTAGCTTCCTGAATCGCGAGGTCCAGTGATCCTGCGATCCCTACACTCGCGATTGACTCAGGCGTCTCAACCCGCGGGACAGATCGAAATCGGTAGCGTTGGACGTCGACCGTGAACAACAGCTCCATGCTGGTTTCCAGTGCGTCACCCGTCAACTCGCCGTCACCTTGAACGGCGTGACCGTCGCCGAGATAGAGGTAAGCCCCTTCTTCGCTGACCGGTAGGTACACTGTGGCGCCCTCGCGTATCTCGGCATACTCCATGTTTCCACCGTACGGGCCTGAGTCTCTAGAACTCGGCGTCACCCCGTCTCCGGGTACAACCGCGATGGACCCCAGGAAGGGAGTAAGGGCGACTTTGTAATCCGCGAGAGCTGTCGTCGGCTCCGTGAGCCGAGCGAACCCGTCCTCCAGCGTCCACTGCACCAGGTTGCCCTCGACCTCCCGGTCTCTGATATAGCTCGCATCAAGAACGTTAGACATGACAGCGTCACCACTGTATGCCCAGTTACGGTTGAGACGGACTCGTTGAAGGCTGACGGCGAGAACGTCCCCGGGAAGCGTACCCTCAATGTAAAAGGGCCCGGTCAGAGGGTTGCCACCTTCCGTTACTCTGTTGCCGCGCTCGCGATACCCTCCTGTCGACCACCCCGCTGCGTCTACGGTGGTCGTTCGGACTGTATCACCTGGGAAAATCCGAAGTGCAGGTTCAGCTCGTGATGAGAGTAAGCGATGATAATTCGTCGGCTCGTGCACGAAGGTCCGTGGCGCTGCGGGGGGCTGGTAACGATCGGCCGACCATGCGAATGTATCGCCGTCAGGGTCAATCAGCTGCCCAGTTAGGCGGTTCTCGCTAAGCGTCCCCGCCCAGGTGTAACCACCAACGTCGAAGGTGAGCATCCCCGTATCAAGGACGCCCGAGAATGGCGTGCCATAGACCCGCCCGCGGACGGAGTCTTCCTTTACCAAAAGCGCGACGCGTTGAGGCGTCGGGTCGCTGTTTATCCGAAACACCCAGTCTCCAACAAAGGCATCCAACTCGTCGGATTGGGCAATAGTGGAGAGAGGAAAAGCCAGAAGCAGTAGAACGAGCAAGGGGCGAGTGAACATTGTAGCGGGCCTGACCCCGAATCGTGAGAAAGCATATTGAACGCGGATGAACTCCCCGGCGATTTGTCGTGCGCCGAATACCTTGCCATCATGGGTTTCTCAGTAAGAAGTCAGGCATTCGGGCGGAGAGGCATCTCTGAATATCAAGATCGCTCTTCGAGGACGTCGGCGAGGACACGAAGGCGTTGGCTAATCGCATTGCGCACCCATCTCCGCCCCACTCCTGAGTCGGGGT
>JAHEJB010000043.1 GCA_024639085.1 Rubricoccaceae bacterium
AAGGATTTATTGCTGAACTAGAGGAATTGGATATTGATGTTATCGTGGTCGTCGCCTTCAGGATTCTTCCTCAAGAGGTGTATTCTCTGGCCAGGAAGGGCGCGTTTAATCTGCACGCGTCACTGCTACCCGCTTTTCGCGGCGCAGCGCCCATCCAGAGGGCCTTGATGGCCGGAGTCAGGGAGACAGGTGTGACCACATTCTTTCTCAAACCAAAAGTCGATACGGGTGATTTGATTCTTCAAAAGCAGATAGTAGTTGGCCCAAACGAAACGGGCGGTGATCTGCACGACCGGCTTGCAGAACTTGGCGCTGAGGCCGTTCTAGAAACCGTTCGAAAGATTGAGGCAGGCTCGGCAGATTCAACACCACAAGACGACTCTCTAGCCAGTCCAGCGCCAAAGATTTTCAAGGAGGATATGAAAGTCGACTGGAGCCAACCCTCAGAACAAGTCCATGACCACATTCGAGCTCTTTCGCCTTACCCTGCAGCCTGGACTAGGCATGCTGAGGAGATGATTAAGGTGTACAGGTCAACTGTCTTGGATGATGCCCTTTCCAATGCTACACCCGGCACCATTCTCGAATCTCAGGAGCGCATTGTCGTTGCGTGTGGGGAAGGGGTCGTTGAGTTGCTTGAGCTTCAGCGCGGTGGCAAACGCCGCATGAACGCCAAAGATTTTTTACGCGGCTATGCCCTTCCGAAGGGAGACGTTCTGCTCTAAGTACTAGCGTGTCAGAAAAGAGAGCAGGCTTATCCCGTGCAAGCAAAAAGTGCAGACCACGTGCGTATCATCGTGAACTCGTTTTCATACCCCATGCCTGATACACAGTTGCTTCAAGCAGAACCAGTTTCTCGCCCCGCGTTTGATTTGGCGGCAGTCACAGAACGCGTGGCTATACAGAGTCAGTTCGTCCAACCGCTGCTTAAAGAAATCGGACGTGTGGTGGTTGGCCAGCAGCATATGATTGAGCGATTGCTGGTCGGATTGATTGCGGGTGGCCACGTTTTGTTAGAAGGGGTGCCGGGACTAGCCAAGACACTTGCAGTCTCCACGCTCGCCCAGTCGATTCGGGCGGAGTTTCAGCGAATCCAGTTTACACCAGACTTACTTCCCGCTGACCTTATTGGGACGCTCGTTTATCATCAGGCGGAGGCCCGGTTCGCCGTCAAGAAGGGGCCGATCTTCGCCAATGTTATCCTGGCGGATGAGATCAACCGTGCACCGGCAAAAGTGCAGAGTGCCTTGCTAGAATCGATGCAGGAGCGCCAGGTGACCATTGGGGATACCACATTTCCGCTTCCGGATCCCTTCCTGGTTCTTGCCACACAGAATCCGATTGAGCAGGAGGGCACGTATCCGCTCCCCGAAGCACAGGTGGATCGTTTTATGCTCAAAGTGACGGTTGGGTATCCAACGAGGGATGAGGAAATGACCATTATGCAGCGCATGGCCAAGACGGGTAGCACAGATAAGGTGAACGCCATTCTTGGTCCGGAAGAGATTCTGTCGGCACGCGCAGAGCTCAACAATCTCTATGTGGACGAGCGTGTTGAGGGCTACATAGTAGATTTAGTTTTTGCAACCCGCGAGCCCGAAAATTATGGTCTGCAAGACCTTAATGGCCTGCTGGCCTTTGGCGCAAGCCCGAGAGCGACGATCAATCTGAATCTTGCTGCTCGAGCTCACGCCTTCTTGGACGGCCGGGCCTATGTAACGCCTGAAGACATACGCTCTCTCGCTGTTGACGTGCTACGTCATCGGCTGACTGTGACGTACGAAGCGGAGGCTGAGGAGGTCACGTCCGAGGACCTCGTGGCCCGCGTACTTGAAAAGGTTGAGGTTCCGTAATGCGAACACCAGAGCCCTTCCAAAAGGAATCCGTTTCGATCGCGTTTGTAGTTGAAAAGATGCGCAAGCGTGTCGGCGTGGAAATGGAACAGTGCAATACCGTGGATATTGAAAAACGGTTTGTTACGGATGTGAATTTGCACAGGCCTGGAGTGGCACTGGCGGGTTTTACGGCATTGTTTACGCATCACCGCATGCAAATCTTCGGCAATACGGAATGCCGATTCCTGATGCACATGGGGGAAGATGAACGCCAAAGTGCATTCGCAAAGCTGTTGGAGTACGATCTCCCCTGCATTGTCCTGACAGACGACAACACGCTGCCCGACTTACTTCTTGTAGCAGCTGAAACACGCGGAGTGCCGGTGTTTCGGACACCAGTCCCGACGACGGCGTTCATGTATCGGATGCGGGATCTTCTTGAGGATCAATTTGCTCCCCAGCTCACGCTGCATGGGTCACTTGTGGACGTGTACGGAATTGGTTTGCTAATTACTGGTCCAAGTGGTATCGGCAAAAGCGAAGTGGCTTTGGACTTGGTTGAACGCGGGCACCGACTGGTTGCTGACGATGTCGTAATTGCTTCAAAGAAGGCGGAGGGAGTGCTTATTGGGTCTGGTACGGAGCTGGCGCAGCACTTCATGGAGGTCCGTGGCCTCGGTATAGTGGATGTGCGTGCGATGTTCGGGGTGCGGGCGATCCGGCACCAAAAGCGTATAGAAGTGATCGTCCGGATGCATCTGTGGGATGAATCGGAGGAGTACACGCGAATTGAGATGGTAGACGAAACAGAGCCCGTTCTGGAAGTTGACCTCCCCCTAGTGAAACTCCCTATCATACCGGGTAAAAACGTAACGGTTATTTGCGAAGTGATAGCAATGAACCACCTCCTCCGGCACTATGGCTACAACCCCGCAGAAGTCTTCAAGCAACGGCTATCCGATCAGATAAACAGCGGAAATGGCCCTGGAAGGCCTAGGCGTGGGATTGAGTGGTTCGAGCACGATTTTGAGTGAGCTGACGTACTGGAAATGAGACTCAAAACCCGCTAGTGTGACGATATGGTGATGTAGAGAAGGAGACTTGCTCACCGACCATTTGCGCGGTTGACACACGACGTGGGCATATTCTATATTCGCTTCGCATTGAAGTGCTCCCACCACGTGCAGTTCACTATCTCCCCATTTGTGGATTGCATGCGCTCAAATAGATGCTACGGTCTGATGTTTGCCGTGCGGCTATGTGGAAGCAAGAGCGCTTAGCCGCCTGCGTTACCTAGAACGAGCAATTGTTCTTTGCAGGTTTTAGTAAGTCGTGTTCTTTCTTGCGAGATCAGCATACACCGTTCTCACAGGAGTGAATATTGATGCTCAGCACCCATCTTCCCCAATCCGCCAGCTGCGCATGTCCCGAAATAGTTATTACTACTACGACCACGAAGCATGTACCTTCGTTGAGGTTCAGCCTAGCAAGCGTCGTTGGCTTACTCAGGTCGGCGTAGTTGCCGTTCTGGTTGTTGCTCTTACTGCAGCCAGCACGTTCGTCGTATCGAGCAACATTTCCACGCCGGATGAGATTGCTCAGCGTCAGGAGATTGATGCCCTTCGTGGTCAGTTAACCACTGCGAATAGCAGTCTCTCCACATTCTCAGAGCAGCTCCAGTCGTTGGCGGAAACGGATCGCGAGATTTACCGCACCGTTCTGGGTACAGAGCCAATCTCGGAGGACGAATTTCAAGTAGGCGTCGGCGGTTCCCGAAATACTGATTTCGACCGCTTCACGGGTCCCACCCGCGACCTTCTCCGTCAGACTAGCGATACCTTCGATCGCCTTGAGCGCCAATTTGCTCTTCAGACACGATCCTTTGAGGAATTGGAAAACCTTGCGGTCGAGCATCAACATGTCCTCCGTCAGCAACCAGCAATTCTGCCGTTGCAGAATGCACGTCTTACATCTGGTTTCGGAAATCGCTTTCATCCTATTCTACGCACGCGCAGAATGCACGCCGGTGTTGATTTCCCAACTCCTCGTGGTACGCCGATCTATGCAACTGGCGATGGAGAGATTTCGTTCGTAGGCTCAAAGAGTGGCTATGGCAACGTAATTGAGATCGACCATGCATTGGCAGGACGCCAGACACGTTACGCTCACCTTTCGCGTGCAGCAGCCGGCATCCAGGTTGGAATGCAGGTAACGCGCGGCCAGGTGATTGCTTACAGTGGGAATACAGGCCTTTCGACAGCACCGCACCTACATTATGAAGTGCGACGCCTTGACGATGGTGAAGCCTTGAATCCCGTTGCGACGTTTGTACCTGGGGTGAGCGCCGGAGAGTATCAAGAGCTACTGCAGGCCGCACGTCAGGAAACTGCGTCGTTCGACTAGTTCGGTCCATCGGCAGAATCACATTTTGGCCGTGCCGTGTTGGCGGCACGCATACCCGGTGATATCCACTGAAAATGAGAAGGTGGAGGGGTTGCATTTCTATGTCTTGGGTACTATCGTCCGCTTCAACTGTGCAAATGCACACAAATACACTTTTGCCGCTATGCCGGCCCATAAACGTACATGTATTGGACGCTGGAATTAGCAGCTAACCTCGAAGACGCCCCATGGCCGGCTACGAAGGACGAGTTGATCGATTACGCCGATCGCACGGGAGCGCCTGCCGAGGTGATTCAGAATTTGATGGAAATGGATGACGACGGCGACCCATACGAGAGCATCGAGGAGGTGTGGCCCGATTATCCTACTGCAAACGAAGACTTCTACTTCGACGAGGAGGACTAGATTTGACGGCGGTCCTAGCAACGAGGGTTGCTATCCGATGAGCCACCCCAATATCGATTCTACTGGGTTGACTCGATGTTCGTACGTACGACTTGGTCTTGTGCTGCTGGGCATTTTCGCTGCCCACATACTAGGGGCTGCGCCAAGTTCATCGCAGCCTTCTCGTCTAGCGCTACTGGATGATGTCAAGGTAGAGGGAAACTTTGCTCCGTTTTCGCGTGACGAGTTGGCGCTTCAGATAAGGACCCGCCCAAATGGCCGCTTTCTTGGAATTCGAGGTATGACGCCGAGCGTTTGGTTCTATAACCTCGGCGCTGGCAGCGAAAGTGGGGTTGCGCGCGCGGTTCGACGAGTTGGTGAGGCCCCGGCAACCTTTGACCCTGCTGTTCTACGAGGCGATCTGGAACGACTAGAAGGTTTGTACCAGCAGGAAGGATTTTTTGAGGCGGTGATCGTGGCTCACGTCGACACGCTATCGCAGCCTGAACAGCACGAACCTGCTCATGTAGCAGTTACTCTGACCATTGATGCTGGACAACCTACTTACGTGCGGAAAGTCGGGTACGAAGGTCTGGATGTATTGACAGAAGATGAACACCGCGACTGGGTTTCGACTTCGATATTGACGCTTCAACCTGCGTCCGAAGATTCGACCCAATTTTTTGGTGTCCATCAACAATTCTCGGAGAGGGAACTACTAGACGAGCGTGGTGCGATGCTCGACTTCCTTCGCCAAAATGGTTTTGCCCAGGTAACTCGCGACTCCATACAGGCGGTTGTCTTCGGAATGCCAGATGGGAGTGAATCGGACACAGCACCTGATTCCGTAGACATCGTGTTCAGGGTCAATCCTGGAGAGCGCTTTCTGTTCGGCGATATCTCATTCGTGGTCAATGGACCTGAGATTGGTGTAGAACAGCGCACCGATACGCTGGCGTTAGGCGATGGGATAGCATCGATTCTTATGTATGGTGAACGGCACCTGTCCAGTCGGTTATTGCGGCGTTCATTGCGGTTTGATCCTGGAGAACCGTACAACTATGAGGCTTTGCTCGCCACGAAGCAGAGGCTTGAGCGAAGTGGTGTTTTCATGTTTTCCGACATCGTCCGCCTGCCCCCGGATTTTTCGGGTGCAGGAGTTCCTCGCGCACCTCATAGAGTAAGCTTGAGGACACGAAAAAGGCATGGAGTGAGATTGGAGGGCTTTTTACTGCAACGATCAGGCTTACTTGGAGCGGAAAGCGAGGAATTGGCACTTGGATCTGGCGTTTCGTACAGAAACAATAATCTATTTGGAAGTGGGGAGACCGTGACCCTTAGCACGACTGGATCTGTTGCTGGCGACTTCACTGCAGGATTTCCAACTGCGCAGCTGGACATAGGATCGGCATTGACGCTACCCTCGCTTATTCCTCCTTTTCGCCGAGTTGAACGAGCCTTCGATCCACTTAATAGTCGTACCAGTATTTCGCTTGGCTTCCTCATCGCTCGCCGAGAAGCGCTAGGGGTTGTAATTCGAGGTCGTTCCTCAGCCGGACTTCGATTGGAAATGCAACACAATACTATTCGGTCTTCCTACCTCGATCTGATTGACTTCACGCTTAGTGACCCAGATACGCTTCTGGGCTTCTCCGAGCGCTTTCTGGCCTTTGTAGAGGATCCAGTAGCCCGTCAGTTTGTGCTGGATGATTACACGCGACCGCAACTGAACAATGCCCTCCGTTATACATTTCGCTCAACGACGTCCAATCCTTTCAAAAGGGATAGAGGGCACGCGTTCGAGGCATCGGTTGAGACCGGCGGCAATCTCTCCTCGCTACTCGACAGGTTTGTTTTCACTCCCGATTCAGTCGAAGGGTCATTGCCCGGTCTCCCATTTTTCGGCGGGGATAGTAGGCTGGAATACCGACCTTACGTTCGTGGACTTGTCGACTTTCGGCAATACACGCCTAGAGGAAATCTCACGTTCGCTATCAAGACGATTGGAGGAATAGTCCAGCCAACGGGCAATTCACCTGTAGCCCCCTTTGACAGGCGGTTTTATAGCGGTGGAGCCTCGAGTGTGCGCGGATGGAGTTTTAGAACGCTCGGGCCCGGCGGACTAACGGGTGAGGGCGTTTTCGTGCAAGGCGGGGATATCAAACTGGAGGCGAGCGCCGAGCTTCGGGTAAAGTTTCTTCAGCAGTTCCTTAGGGCGGATTGGCAGTTTGTAGTGTTTTCGGATGTTGGCAACGTTTGGTTTGGTCCTCGAAACCCGGGCGAAGAGGCGGGGCGCTTCCGTCTTGATCGATTCTATCGGGAGCTAGGTGTTGGAGGCGGATATGGCCTCCGAATTGGTTGGGATTACCTGATCCTCCGATTCGATCTGGGAAACAAAATCCACGTCCCTGGCACAGAATCCGGACTATTTCCAGATGGACTCGGTAGCCCCGTTTTCCACTTCAGCATTGGGCAGGCGTTCTAGGCTCCCTCCTTTGGGCCAAGGCGACTGCATGACGATTCAGCGGGTGTTATGCCTCGTCCTCTTCCAGATAGGCGAGCGAATGGTCGAACATCCGCAGCGCATCATCAATGAGTAGGCGGGCAGCTTTATCGGCCGCGGAGGCAGAACCAAACTCCCCTCCCGTTTCGTGAAGCACATGTCCTCGGTGGAGGGTTGTGTATCCATACGACTGTCTGCCGTACCGACCATCGATGCTACGGATAGTGATCTCGAAACCACGATGCCGAAGCTCCATGGTTTCGGTTGTAGCGGTAGCCGGGAATTCTGGGCGTGGTGTGGGCATGGGTGCCGTGATGGTGGGAGATGAGTGTCGTGCGGTAGAAGCATCGACAATCTGCGCTCCTTCTATCTTGAAACCCATCCTGAGCGGCGAATTGGTACGCTTCTGCGCCGGAATGGGCCGTAGAAAGCACGGTGCTTCAAGATGAGACGCCTTGATTCGTCTCTGAGACCGATTATGAAAAACCGCGCCTCTGAGGGGAAAGTACGGCTCTCAATTGAAATGCGCCCCCATGAGCGCGATCAAGCCGGCTCGCGTTGCTCCTCGCGAATCAGCCTGAGAGCGCGCTCGGCAATCACATGAAAACGTTGCACCTCAATGGTCATCGCGTCGCAGAGAGACCCAGTTCCACCAACAGAACCCGATCGAGCGTGACGCTCAAGCTCGGCACACATCTTGGCCAGCGATTTCGCGCCAAGAATGCCGCTTGAAGATTTCAGCTTGTGAACGGCCTTTGCAACAGATTCAGCATCGCCCTGCGCATGGGCAGTTCGGATCTTTTCCATCAGCAATGTATCGGCCTGCAGATAGCTAGTCAAGACTTCCTCGGCAAACCCGAGATCTTCTACACCAGTGAGCATCCGAAGATGATTAGGCACGGCGCGTGCGGCTGAGTCGAGCTCAATTACAGCAGCTTGTTGGGGAGTAACGGGAGGCTCCGATGCACTGGGTTGAGGCGGTGCAGGCTGCTGTTGACGTGGTGGGGGCTCGGACTTAGGCTCTGCGGGAACGAACTGAATAGGCACGTTGGCTGCGGGTACAACGGGCTCTTTTGGTTTAGAAGGAACCTCAACGGCAGGTGTTGACCCCTCAAGTGTTTTTGGCTTTGCGACAGCCTTGGGCCCAATCAGTGTATTAAAATCGAGCTTTGTTGGCGTACGGTCAAGAATGGAATCCTGTGTATGTACAGGCGTAGTCGTTCTTGGCGCCACGGGTACTTCCCCCTCTTCCTGCCCAGGCGGCTTCCGGCTTACTGCAATTCTGCCACATTTAGCAAGCGATGTGGCGAGCTCGCCGTGGCGTAACGGTTTTGGTACATAATCGTCCATTCCCGCTTCTAAACAACGATCACGGTCACCCTGCATCGCATTTGCCGTCATAGCGATGATGCGCGGTCGTTTTTCACGCGGTACAGTTTGCCGTATGCGCCTCGTGGCTTCGAGGCCGTCCATCTCGGGCATCTGGACATCCATCAGGATGACGTCGTAATCGGCAAGTTCCAACGCTTTGAGGACCTCAAGCCCATTCGCTACAACATCTGCGGCGTAACCGAGGCGTTTCAGGATGCCCAAGGCAACCTTCTGGTTGACCGCGTTGTCTTCTGCCATCAGGATGCGAAGAGGGGCTTTCTCGACAACCTGGGGCGAGGTGGCTGGGGGCAGTGCCTCGGTCTGAGCATTAGGTTGAGGTTGCTCTACTGGTATTTGGGTATCCAGCGTTGAATCCGGGAGATCGTCACCAATCGGCACGATGGTTGGGATTTGTACTGGATATTCCGTTTCCGGCTGGTCTGTTAGCGAATCCCACCCACTGTGAGATGGGCTTGGCTTGTCTTCTTCAAAACCTTCGGGAACGAGTAGTGACGCAGGAGCGCTCCAATCCTCTGGCATCTTCCGAATACGCTCCTGGATCGACACCACGCTGACAAGCACATTAAACAACTGCGTCTGTTTCACGGGCTTTGTCAGTGCGGCATCCAGCAGGCCTCCAGCCCGGATCCGGTTGCCAACTGAAGACAGCATGATGAGCGGGCACTCACGGACCGCAGGGCGTGTTCTTAGCGCCTCTGCAAGCATCATCCCATCCATTTCCGGCATCTGCAAGTCGAGGATGGCAAAATCGTACGTACCACCGCTGTCCACCCATTCCAGCGCCTCCGCACCCCCTGCACAAGCAACAGGCATCATTCCCCAGTTCTCGCTCTGCTTTTGAAGGATTCGCCGGTTGGTTTCGTTGTCGTCGACGATCAATACGTGCCTCCCTGCCAGCTCTGGACGATGGCCACGAAGTGATTCGGCGTTCGAAATGGTTGCCTCGTTCACGAGCACAGTGAAATAGAAGGTAGAGCCTACGCCCACGGTGCTTTCCACCCACATGGTGCCGCCCATAAGCTCTGCAAGTCGCCTGCTTATGGCGAGGCCGAGGCCCGTTCCGCCGTATTTGCGAGTTGTGGATGAATCGATCTGCGAGAACGATGAAAAAAGACGACTTACGCGGTCTTCAGGTATGCCTATTCCCGTGTCTCGAACAGCAAACTGAAGTTCATGGAGGGCCTGCGAGCCGGATCCCTGGATCAACCGGGACTCTACTTCGATGACGACTTCGCCGTCTTCAGTGAATTTGACGGCGTTGCCGAGGAGATTTACGAGGATCTGGCGGAGTCTCGTGACATCACCCTTAATCGTTTCCGGTACGCTGTCTTCAAGTGTATATGCGAGTTCTAGTCGGTTCTCGGCAGCTTTCGACGTGAGGAGGTCGAGCGCTTCTTCGATGCACTGCCTGAGTTCAAACGGCTGCTCTTCAAGTTCGATCTTCTCCGCCTCAATCTTAGAGAAGTCGAGAATATCGTTGATGATCGTTAGGAGGCTTTCGCCCGAGACGCGGATTGTGTCGACGTAGTCCTGTTGCTCCGATGTCAGTTCGGTCTCCGAGAGAAGAGTCGTCATGCCGATGACACCATTCATTGGTGTTCGGATCTCATGGCTCATGGTGGCCAGAAACTCGCTCTTGGCCTTCATCGCTACATCGGATGCATTCATCGAACGCCGCAGTTCGTCTACCATCTCCAATCTTGACCGCAGAACGAAGTAACCGAGTGTGGCAATAGCGGTCAGCGTGACCAGATAGGTGATGCGCGAAATTTCTGGATCCGAGACGACGAAGGCGGTGATGGTAGTCGCGACGATTACGAAGCCCGAATAAATGGCGAGATGCGTCGGTTTCCTGAAGCCAACGGAGCAGCCGAAGATGACAAGCATCATCGCGAACGTCGTGTTGACGGATAGGTTGTTCAAGTATGTCAGACTTAACTGCCATGCTGAAACCACATAGAAAAGCGCGTAAATGCCGAGGAGTGCATTCTCGCGGAACCACTTGCTCAAAAAGGTCAGCCCAACCAGAAGCAGGCAGGAAAGGCCAACGCCGAGTCGAACCCAGATCGGGTCCACGATGCCGGGCTCAACCAGTTGGTATAGGGGGCCGAACCCGATAATTACGATCCCACCGACCAGCAAAAGGGCGCGGTATAGTTTTAGATCGAGCGGAGCTTGGGAGCTAAGCATGGGCGGCGGGGTAAACGGCGTTCCTGCATCTCACGGGTAGTTTTTACCCATGGAGACACGAAGCGAGCCGTGTCAAGGCGGTTTTTGGGCTGTACAAGGCGGGTGAAGCCCGCGACCGTTTGTGTGACAAAAAGCGCACCTAATTGAGTTTCAGGATGGCGCTGTTCGCCATCTATTCCGCAAGTCGACTGCGGCCTCACGGTATTTTGGAAGACGCCTTTCCCCAGAGATAATGTCCGAAACCGTCGCTACTCCAAAGCCCGCCATTCGGCGAGGCGAGGAAATAGAGCTTGTACTTGAGAAGTTTGCGGATCGGGGGAAGTCACTGACACGCGTGGGCGGTTACGTCGTTTTTGTTGCTGGAGCGGTTCCGGGCGATCGCATCCGTGCCAAAGTGTTCAAGCGGAAGAAGTCCTTTGCAGAAGCGCGTCTTTTGGAAGTGCTGGAGCCCAGTCCGCTTCGCACAGAACCGAGGTGTGAGTATTTCGCAAGCTGTGGAGGCTGCAAATGGCAGCACGTCGACTACCCGGCGCAGCTCGATATGAAGCGAGATGCGGTCGCCGAGGCGCTCAGCCATCAGGGTGGTTTCGATTTGGAAGCGCTGGGCATTGAAGTACGACCGACGCTAGGAGCAGACGAGACGTACTTCTATCGCAATAAGATGGAGTTTTCGTTCTCTGCCAATCGGTGGCTGACGGATTGGGAAATCGCCTCGGGAGAACCGCTCGACAAGACCTTCGCTCTTGGTTTGCACGTCCCCGGTCGATTCGACAAGGTGCTGGATCTGCAAGCCTGCTACCTCCAATCGGAGTGGTCGGCCGAGCTTGTGAACGCTGTTCGGGCCTTTTCGAAAGAGAACGCTTGGGATCCGTGGGATGTGCGGAAGCACACGGGTTATCTACGTCACCTTGTTCTCCGTACACCTACGCACACGGACGAGAAGATGGTTGTCCTCGTCACGAGCAGAGAGGATGCAGATAGAATGGCGCTTTTCGCCGAGTTCCTCAAACGCGATTTCCCCGAGGTTACTACGCTCGTCAACACCATAAACTCAACGCCTGCGCAGACAGCCTTCGGGGAGAAGATGATCAACGTGTTTGGGCCAGGTGTTGTGCATGACAAGCTTGGCCCGCATACCTATGAGATTGCCGCCAACGCCTTCTTCCAGACAAACACGAAGCAAGCGGAGAAGCTATACGAGGTAGCCGCCGAGTTCGCAGACATCAAGCCCGATGATCTTCTGTACGACCTGTATTGTGGTGCCGGAACGATCTCACTATACGTTGCAGAAAGTGCAGAGCACGTTGTGGGCGTGGAGTTAATTGAGGAAGCCGTTGCCAATGCGAGGGCCAATGCAGCGGCCAACGGCGTGAAGAACTGTACGTTCGTGACGGGCGATATGCTCAAGTTGTTTACTCCCGAGTTCGTCGAAGAACACGGTCGCCCCGATGTGCTCATTGTAGACCCACCGCGCGCGGGGATGCATCCGAAGGTGGTCAAGCAAATCAAAAGGCTGAAGCCAGCGAAGCTCGTCTACGTCTCGTGCAATCCACAAACGCAGGCCCGCGATCTGGAGCAACTCGGCGATGCCTACCGCATCGAAGCTGTTCAGCCCGTCGATCTCTTCCCGCATACACATCATGTGGAGAACGTGGTAAAGCTTGCGGCGACGTGAGAGCATTCGTAACAGGTGGAACGGGCTTCGTTGGTAGCCACCTTGTAGAAGCTCTTTTGGAGCAAGGCTACGAGGTTCGTTGTCTTGTTCGGAACAACGCAAAATGGTTGGAGGGTCTCCCCATCACTTCTGTGAAAGGCCATCTCTTTGACGATGACGCATTGCGGAAAGGGATGGAAGGCTCAAGTGTGCTTTATCACGTTGCCGGGCTTACGCGTGCTCCAGACAGTGAAACACTGGATCGTGCAAACGTGGAAGGCACTTTGAATCTATTGGACGCAGCGCGAGACGTTGGTATCGAAAAAGCGCTAATAACGTCCTCGCTTGCCGCCGTGGGGACCAGCGGTAGTCGCCCACTATCGGAAGACGCGCCGCGGCAGCCGATTTCTACATACGGGCGCAGCAAAGCAGAAATGGAGCGGCAATTAGAACAGCGATCCGATGGTCCACCCGTCGTGATCGTCAGGCCACCAGCGGTTTATGGACCTCGCGAGGCTGACTTCTTCACGCTCATAAAACTTGCCGATAAGCAGCGCGTCTTGCCTGTCGTGGGAAGTGGCACCCGGCCGCAACTGAACCTCGTCCATGTTCGCGATTTGGTGAGCGGGATGATCGCTGCGGTAGAATCTGAGGCCACGTCTGGTAGTACATATTTCCTCGGCGGAAGTGAGGATCACACCTGGGACGAGATTCGGTCAGCCATCCGGGACGCCATTGGGCACGGTGCACTCGGCATCAACATTCCTCCTTCATTTATGGAGCCTCTCGGCGGAGCGTCGGAGGCGATTGGGAAGATCTTAGGGAAATATCCAGCTCTGAACCGTGAGAAGGCGAGAGAAGGCAAAGCATCATGGTTGATATCCTCAGACAAGGCACGGGCTGATTTCGGTTACGATCCAACCATTTCGCTGGAAGAAGGGATGCGCGAGACCGTTGAGTGGTATCGTGCGAACGGTTGGCTGTAGATGTCGGCTTTTGCCTCGTTCGATCTTCAAGAAAGTGGTGCTGTGCGAAGGAATCCATGCGCGGTCGTGAGCGTTACCTTTTGCTGCCGGAATGCCAATGATAGATGGTTTCCGGGCCTTTTCGCCTAACCTCATCGTTTCGTGAGCACCTTCGGATTTAATAGCGGCTACGTCGAGGATCTGTACGCGCAGTATCTCGAAAACCCCGAATCGGTCAGCGAGAGTTGGCGTGAGTTCTTCGCCGACTTTCAGCCCGGCCCCACCTTCAGGCCGCGAGTTCCGGGCTCCGCGCCGATGGAAGCCCCAGAGCTAGAGACGACCGAGCCGCAGACTCTTGTAGCTCCGGAGCCGTCCGGTGATGGAGCGCCGGTAGAGCGGGAGATTCCATCCACGGCGAAGCCGACACCTCCGAGCGACGTTCCTGTTTCAGATGGTGCTGAGGTGACGCCTCTTCGCGGTGTAGGTGCGAAGATCGTGGAGAACATGGAGGCGAGTCTAGCCATCCCGACGGCGACGTCCGTCCGCGAAGTGCCTACCAAACTTATGGCTGAGAACCGGCGGCTCATGAACCGTCGGCAACAGATGATGGGCGGCGAGAAAATCTCGTTCACGCACCTCATTGCTTACGCCATTGTAAGAGGACTGGAGCGCTTCCCCGGAATGAACGCCACATTCCACTATAACGCGGAAGGCAAGCCAGAGCGAATCGACCCAGATGGTTCCAATCTCGGTCTCGCCATAGACGTCGAGAAGAAGGGCAAGCGTCAGTTGCTAGTGCCGAACATTAAAGCGGCACAGAATCTCTCGTTTGCAGAGTTTCTTGGCGCGTACAACAGTCTAATCAAGCGCGCCCGGACGGGTGAGCTGCAGGTCTCGGATTTCCTGAACACGACGGCGACGCTTACGAATCCGGGTATGATTGGCACTGCGATGAGCGTGCCTCGCCTCATGCCCGGACAGGGGGTAATCATTGGTGTCGGCTCCATCGGCTTCCCGTCGCACTATGCGGGCATGTCGAAGGAGGAGCTGTCGCGCCTTGGCTTGAGTGAGGTGATGTCCATTACGTCGACCTACGACCATCGCGTGGTTCAGGGCGCGGAGAGCGGGGAATTTCTCCGGTTTGTTTCCGATCAACTGACGGGCAAGCTCGAATTCTACACCGAAGTCTTCCGAAGCCTAGGGATCCATACGCCACCTCTGCGGATGGAGGCGGACACGACGCCTGCCCTCGGTCAGTTTGGCGTGGGGAGCACTATCGCAAGTTCAGCAGAAAAACAGGCGAGTGTCCTCCAATTCATTCGTGCCTATCGTGTTCGTGGGCACTTGCTGGCCGACACGAATCCGCTGCACTACGAGCCACGCCTTCACACCGAACTCGACCCGGCCAGTTACGGACTCACCGTGTGGGATCTGGATCGCGTGTTCCTCACGGGTCGCCTCGCCGGGAAGGAAAAGCTTCCGCTTCGCGACATTCTGGACATCCTCTGGGATACCTATGCGGGGCACATCGGCACGGAGTTCATGCACATCTCATCGCCGGAAGAGAAGCGATGGCTTGTTGAGCGCATTGAGCCGCAGCAATTCCGCGAAAGCATCTCCGTGGACCGCAAGAAGCGCGTTTTTGAGAAGCTAAACTCCGCTGAGGCGCTTGAACAGTTCATCCACACGAAGTATATCGGGCACAAGCGTTTTTCGCTGGAGGGTGCGGAAACGATGATCCCCGTTCTGGATGCCATAATCTCCGACGCTGCGGAGCAGGAAGTGGCAGAAGTTGTGATCGGGATGGCCCACCGAGGTCGGTTGAACGTCCTCACGAACATCATTGGCAAGCCTTACAACAAGGTGTTCGATGAGTTTGAAGGGACGATCGACGGAAGCGCCGTACAGGGCTCCGGAGACGTGAAGTATCACCTCGGGCAAGAGGGCATACATACGACGCCCGATGGTGCAACCGTAAAGCTCACGCTGGCTTCCAATCCGAGCCACCTGGAAGCCGTGAACCCGGTTGTAGAGGGGATGGTGAGGGCAAAACAGCAGCGGCTGATTGAGAGTCTCAATGGCCAATCGGAGAAGGTTGTCCGCGACCGGGTAATTCCGATTCTCCTCCACGGAGACGCTGCGTTCGCCGGACAGGGTGTAGTCGCCGAAACCCTTAACCTCTCTGAACTTGAGGGCTATCGTACGGGAGGCACGATCCATCTCGTCGTGAACAACCAGATCGGTTTCACAACGCTGCCGCTGCACGCGAGGTCATCGGCCTATGCAACGGACATCGCGCGCATGATCCAGGCGCCAATTTTCCACGTCAACGGCGATGACCCGGAAGCTGCCATTCGTGTCGCCCGCCTGGCCCTCGATTACCGGCAGGTTTTCAATAAGGATGTCGTCATCGATCTGATTTGCTATCGCAAGTACGGCCACAATGAGGGCGATGAACCTGGTTACACGCAGCCTTTGATGTACGCAGACATTAAGGATCACCGGTCCGTTCGCAAGCTGTACCTAGAGCACATGCTGCGCAGGGGTGAGCTAACCCCGGAGAACGCAGAGTCATTATTGGACGATTTCCGAGCCCGACTAGACCGAGCGTTTGAAGAAACGAAAGAGTTTGCAGAGAAGGAGAAAGGCCATGAAATCGTTCCAAGGCCAGCGCATGTGTCTGCAACTGAAGACGTGGATACGTCGGCTTCGCGCGAGGCTCTAGGGCACGTAGTTCATGCGCTCATAAACTTCCCCGACGATTTCGAAATCCACCGCAAGCTGGGCAAGCAGTTCGAGCGTCGTCAGAAGCAGTTTGATGAAGGCAAGATCGACTGGGCGTTTGCAGAGGCTCTCGCTTTCGGAACACTCCTGCAAGAAGGATCGCCTGTCCGGTTGTCAGGGCAGGACTCGGGACGCGGGACGTTTTCTCAACGTCACGCGATTCTCTACGATCAGAACGATGCTCACAAGTACATCCCTCTCAACAACCTTCTGGAAGGGCAGGCGCGCTTTCAGGTCTACGATAGCCTGTTGAGTGAATATGCTGCGCTGGGTTTTGAGTACGGCTA
The DNA here is from genome assembly GCA_024639085.1 of Rubricoccaceae bacterium. Lineage (GTDB taxonomy): Bacteria > Bacteroidota > Rhodothermia > Rhodothermales > Rubricoccaceae > JAHEJB01. Next base: position 16,398 of record JAHEJB010000043.1, read on the forward strand.
CTCCGTCGAAGAGCCGGACGCCCTTGTCTGTTGGGAAGCTCAGTTTGGCGACTTCGTCAACGGAGCACAGATCATGATCGATCAGTTTATTTCTGCCGCGGAAGCCAAGTGGGGGCAGACCTGCCGCCTCACGATGCTACTACCTCACGGTTTTGAAGGGCAGGGTCCTGAACACTCCTCCGGTCGTCTCGAGCGCTTCTTGCAGGCATGTGCAGAAGACAACATGATCGTTGCCAACTTCTCAACGCCTGCGAATTATTTCCATGCATTGCGCCGACAAGTACGGCGTAAGGCCCGGAAGCCGCTCATCGTGATGACGCCGAAGAGCCTGCTCAGACTTCCAGAAGCTGTTTGTTCAGTGGAGGATCTGGCCGACGGCCAGTACATGCCCTTTATTCCATCGGGGGCAAATCCCGCCCATGCGAAGCGTCTTGTGCTCTGCTCGGGCAAGGTCTACTACGATATGCTGAAGGCTCGCGAAGAAGCTGGTCCCTCTGAATCTGTTGCCGTCGCCCGCCTAGAGCAATTCTATCCCTTCCCGAGCGAGGCTATCGCGGCCGAGTTGGAACGCTTCAAGGACGTTGAGGAGGTCGTCTGGTTGCAGGAAGAGCCTGCCAACATGGGTGCGTGGTTCTTCGTCCGGCCGTTGCTGGACACATTGCTCGAAAAACTCCACCGCGATTGCAACCGTCGCGTTGCGTACGCTGGACGTTCAGCCGCTGCCAGTCCCGCGACAGGTAGCGCGGCGATTCACGCGGCGGAGCAGGCGGCGATTTTGCAACGTGCCATGGGCCTCAACGCCTAATCCATTTCAACTGAGCCTAAAAAAGACGTCCGTCCCATACGATCCGAGGCGGCGCTATTGCTGCTCTGCAAGTATAGCGTGGAATCTCTCCTCGGCTTGGTCAATGAACCTCAAGTAGCCTTCCTGGTCAATGAAAGGATCAACTGAATTGTCCGCATTGGCACTTTCGCGTCGCTTCCGGTACATATCAAACCAGTTCGAATGCGAAGCTAGAAAGATGTCAGTGGGAAGGCTCCGAAGGGTAGTGAAGCTTCTCTCAAAGTCTGCCTGAATTCCGGGGTATGTCTCAGGCTCAACTAGTGAGATGAAGGGGAATACCTTAAGGCTACAGATGCTAACAGCTAGCAACTCACGGTCGCCGACGTGAACTGGGAAAGACCATGAGGTGCATCCGCGCGTGTGGCCAGCAGTAACATGTGCTCTCAGTTCCAGTGTGCCAACCCGGATGGTTGCTCCATCCTCAAAACTATGGTCGACTCTTGGGGCCGGGAATTTACCTAGTCCGAGAAACCCAAGTGCCTTGAAGGGCCCAAGAGAAGGGTCATCTGCGCCACCAGCAGCGATGACATCAGCGTCGCCTACGCTGACCCATAACTCTGCCCCAGACTCCTCTTGCAAAGCGGCGAGTCCGCCGGCGTGGTCAGAGTGTGCATGCGAGTTTAGCAACACCTTGACGTCTCTGATGTTGAAACCAAGTTCTGTGATGCTGGAGATGATCAACGAAGCGGTTTCTGGATACCCTCCATCAATTAGAACGTGGCCTTGAGGTCCCGTCAGAAGGAAGGCTGTGATGCCCGTAGCACCTACGTAGTAAAGATTGTCGGTTATTTGGAACGGTTCATCCGGAACAGACCGATTTCGCGTAATTGCTGCGCGCCACTGTGTAATAGCGACCACCGCAAGAGTTGCTGCTATCCCTAGAAGTAGTACTCGTCGAGGGCGCTTGAATAACCGCAACCTCATTCCCTTCTTCGCTGGCTTCGTGTCAATTGACATTGGTTCCAAGTACTTTGCAACACAAAGTACAATTGGCAAGTCTTAATTGCCAGCAAAGATTTCAGAAACCGAGCGGTTGAGTCACGATCATCACGAACCAATTGGAGTGACGACTAATCATTCTATATCTGTAGACTCTACGCGGACGATAACTAGTAGCGAGCCAACACGGACTAAAAAAGCCTGCTCTAGATTCCCAGAGCAGGCGTGACAACTCGTCGAACAATTTTGGTCGGCCTAGTAGCGGCGCTTACGGCGGGCGTTGGCAGCAGCCTTTTTGCGCTCTTCGCGGCGCACTTCACTCGGTTTCGTGAACGAAAGGTTTTCGCGGTACGTGCGCAGAATGCGCGCACGGTTTACAGTGCGCTTAAAACGGCGAAGCGCACGATCAATAGACTCTTTGTCACGAACTTTAATTCCGACTGCCAAGGCAGACCTCCAAACGGGATTCAATAAGACGGGAGCGGTATAGAAACCGCCAAGCCTCATAATGTACGGAGTTCACTGTCCACGCTTCAAGGGATTCGCCCTCACGAAAACGGTGAAAACGGGGCGAAGGAGCTCTCACCAGTTAGACTGGCCGGGTCACATGTCGGATAATGCACGGAGCGTGTTTAGCGTGGCCTTTCTCCAATGAAAACTTTTGATCAAACCATCGTCCTTGCGACACGGAACGCAGGAAAGGTCGTGGAGCTGTCTCACATGCTGGCTGCATTGCCTGTTCTATTGATTTCCGCAGCCGATATAGAAAAGGCGCCTGAAGTCGTTGAAGACGCGGATACGCTTCAAGGCAATGCCGAGAAAAAGGCAAGAGCGCTCTTCGATCTTACCGGTCTTCCCGCCTTGGCCGACGATACAGGGCTGGAGGTTAACGCGCTGGACGGTGCCCCTGGCGTACAGAGCGCCCGCTATGCAGGCGAGCAAGCTGACGATGCTGCCAATCGCACGAAACTTTTGTTAGCGATGGCAGGGAGGGAGGATCGCTCTGCTCTCTTTCGAACAGTGTTGGCCTACATGGATGACGAGGACGTTCATTATTTCGATGGCGTGTGTGAGGGCGTTATTACAGCGGAGGAGCGCGGAGATGGTGGATTCGGATATGATCGAATCTTCCAGCCCACCGATGCGGACGGCAGCACCTTCGCCGAAATGAACAAAGAAGAGAAGAACCGGATTTCTCACCGAGGACGGGCACTGGCTCAGTTCGTGCGATTCATGGAAGAGCGGATAATGCGCTGATTGCTATCCTTGTTCACTAGTAATACTGCACCAAGATGGTTGCCCTGATTCAGAGAGTTAGCGAAGCCTCCGTCATAATTGATCGCGAGACGACCGGAGCTATCGGCTCTGGCATGTTGATTTTGCTAGGTGTCCATCAAAATGACACAGAAGCAGAAGCTGATTGGCTGGCTGGCAAGGTTAGCCGACTGAGGGTGTTTCAAGACGACGAGGGTAAAATGAACTGGTCGCTCCTCGATACGGGCGGCGACGCCTTGGTGGTTTCGCAGTTCACGCTCTACGGGGATGCGCGAAAGGGTAATAGACCATCGTACATCAACGCAGCCGACCCCGTGAAAGCCGAAGCTCTCTACGAGTACTTTGTGGCCCAACTCGGCGCTGCTCTGAACAGACCTGTACCGACCGGCGAGTTCGGAGCCACTATGGAGGTGCAGCTTATCAATGACGGGCCTGTAACGTTGTGGAT
>JAHEJB010000154.1 GCA_024639085.1 Rubricoccaceae bacterium
CCAAGTAGTGCGTTGAGGGTGGCCGGGCAACCATGAATGTCGCCGATCGCGAAGACTCCCATGTTCAGTTAGGGGTGATCGGGCTAGGAGAGACTTCAACCAGGCCGCGTCCCGACTTGTTGAGTTGATCACCTTCACGCATTTCTGCCAGAATGGCATCCAGAACGCCGTTTACGAATGCTCCGCTCTTCTCGGTGGAAAACGCTTTGGCCACTTCGAGCGCTTCGTTCAGCGTCACTTTAGGTGGGATGTCTTCGAAGTAAAGAAGTTCAGCAACAGCCATACGCAGTACCAAGCGATCCGTCAATGCCAGCCGTCCAATTTCCCAGTTGTCGATGTGTCGCGAAATCATTTCTTCGGACGTTTCGCTGGCGTCCAACGCCCGAAGAAAAAGCTGTTCGGCAAACCGCAGATAAGTTGGGTCGTCCTTGAAAACCGGCCGGATGATCGTGCTCAGAACATGCTCCGCGTCGTCCTGACTGAGTTCTTGCGCGTAAAGTGCTTGCAGCACGCGCTCGCGAACTTGGCGTCGTTTGCTCATCTCAGAAAGAACGGTGTCCCGAACCGCCGGGCAAATAATAGGGAAGACCAACGAAGATACACTGCGACGCCGCGCTATCGATCCTCGACTTACGGATACGCTGTGAAACAAGGTTAGAAATCAACGCGAGAAGTGTCTAGAAGACAGCTGGCAAAACAGATGTATGTCCCTCGCGCCACCGGCTCCTCCGCTCCGGCCCTTTTCGCGGCCAGCCCTCGTGCTGGCGTCGGCGATGGGCGTAGGAATTGCGTTCGGGCAGCACTTTCCCTTGCTGCTGTTTGGGTTCTGGATCTGCGCGCTACTTGTTGCCGCTTCACTATCGATTGTTGTCGTGTGGCTAACACGCAACCGGATCGTCTCACTCCGTCGGTTGGCCTTTGCGGTGTCGGTCGGCTTGGCGTGTCTGGCGGTAGGTGGCCTGAGGATGTCGGCCTGGCAGGAAGTTGCATCAAATGATGTCGTTCATCTTGCGGATGTCGCAGAAGCACACGAAGACAGCACGGGTGATGCCACGATTACGTTGTGGGGGCGCGTAGATGAGCCACCGGAAGATTTGGAATACGGAACGCGTTTCATTCTCGCCGTTGATTCGGCCGCGCGAACTAGCAGTAGTCAGGCTGTCGCTGGTCGTGTCCAGATTCTTTTGGGGAAGTCTCGCTACGGAGAATCAGCCGTATTTCCTGAGCTCCGTCTTGGCGATCGCATAGAGGTATCTGGTGACCTTCGCTCCGTTCCGCGAAAACGCAATCCGGCCGATTTCGACTACGGCGCATATCTCCTGCGGCGCGGTGTTGGCGGAACGATGAGCATCTACGAGGCGGGCGGCATTGCCTTCCTTGGCGCGGAGGCTGGACCAATCGACGATCTAGTATCGGCATCGCGGCGGCATGTGCGTAAAAGCATCCACCGCTTCGTACGAAACGAGGACAACCAGGCTGTTCTCTTCGCTCTCATCTTGGCGGATCGTCGTGGCATCGATACGGAAACTCGCGCAACGTTTGCCGAAACAGGCTTGATGCACTTGTTGGCGGTTTCGGGACTACACGTTCTACTCGTCGGGCTGTTGTTGTATCAATTACTCAAGCCAATTCTTGGGCGGCTTAGGTTTTCGTGGTGGCAGGCAGAAGTGATCCGAGCGGTTATTACGCTGGCCGTGTTACTCCTCTATCTGTTGGTCACGGGAGGGACGGTTTCCGTCCAGCGCGCCTTCATCATGACGGCGGTGTGGATTAGCGCGACTCTTCTCCAAAGGCAAACCGACGCGCTCAATACGCTTGGTGTTGCTGCCGCCATCATCCTGCTTCTTCGACCTGCAGCCCTGTTTGATGTCGGTTTCCAACTGTCATTTGCCGCGGTTGGAGCACTTGTGACGCTCACTCCGCTGATGAGTAGCCACCTCCCCGAGACCTGGCGGCGGCGGTCACCGGTTCGGTGGGCGCTCAACATGACCGTGGTTTCGATTGCGGCTACACTGGGCACGGCACCCGTTCTGCTTTATCACTTTGGACGAGTTCCGTTAGCGGGACTTGTTCTGAACCTCGCGGCGATTCCAGCAACAGCGGTTGCGCTCTTCGGTGGGCTGTTTACGGTACTTCTTGCCTGGGCACATCCTCTTGCCGACGCGTTCGCCGCGGTTGCTGAGCTAGGCTCGGCGGGGTTGTTGATGGCAAGTCGGACTGGGGCTCAACATCTTGGCTGGGCGATCGTTAACGGGTTCATTCGCGAAGGTTGGATGGTCTGGAGCATGGTTTTAGGCCTCGGCGCATTGGCTCTGTGGAAACGACCGCGAACACGCTGGGCGCTTGTCATCTGTGCCTTTTCTTGCTTTGCCAGCAGCCTGTGGCTAGGCATCGCTCGAGAAGACACCGCCCCAGAGCTTGATGTCGTTTTTCTCGACGTTGGTCAGGGCGATGCCACGCTGATCGGGCTCCCAAACGGTCGTCACCTCCTTGTAGATGCGGGCATACGCGATCCATACACGGACCAGGGGGCGCGAACTGTTTTGCCACACCTTCGCCGCTATGGAATCAAGCGGCTGGACGCTGTGGTTCTAACCCACGCGGATGCCGACCATTACGGCGGTGTGTTTTCATTGTTGGACGAGATTGAGATTGGAACCCTCGTCCACAATGGGCACCAAAAAGAAAACGAGTTCTGGCAAGCTGTTCTGCATCGTGCCGATTCCCTACACCTGTCGCAGCGAATGGTGCACGCCGGCGACACGCTAGCTCTAGACCCCAGTGTCCGTGTCAGGGTACTTCATCCAGCGAATCCCCCAGAATCCTGGGAAGACGGGAATGATGGATCCGTGGTTCTTCGGCTTGAATACGGAACAACGTCCTTTCTGCTCACGGGTGATGTTGAGGTGTACGGTGAACAGGAAATCCTGAGCCGATACGAAGACCTCATCGCATCGACGGTTGTCAAGGTTGCGCACCATGGTTCGCGCACGTCTTCCTCTGAGATCTTCGTAGACGCGGCATCAGATTCTTCTACAACGCATGCCGTCGTTTCCGTGGCTCGGCGAAACAGATACGGACTTCCCAATGATGAACCACTAGCGAGATGGAATTCCACAAACGCCAACGTCCTTCAAACAGCCCTCGAAGGTGCGATATGGTTCCGATCAGATGGGCAGCGAATCGAACGGGTAGACTGGCAGTAAATCAGTGGTAAAGAAAGAGCGGAACGACACTCTTCTCAATAAGCCCCTTCGCCGTCGAACCAAACAACAGCTTTTTTAACCCCGACGCTGAATAGGCACCACTTACAACGAGATCTGCGTCCGTGGCTTTTTGTTGCGAAAGGATGCGTTCGAGTGGATCACCACCTTCAACACTGGTTCGATCGATATTTGAAAAGCCATGCCCTTCCAGATATGACGCGGCTCCCTGAAGCATTCGTTCACTTTCGAGTTCAGCTTCCTTCCCAGCATTTCTGATGTGGTACATCTCCATGTCGAGTTCAGTCCCAAAGGGACTTAGGTGTGCAAATTTCTGAAGGGCCCGTGCCGCTGCTGTTCCTCCGTCATAGGCCACTAGCACTTTATTTATCGCCCTGTACTCGGCTTCTGCGACCAACGTTGCAGCTGCTCCATGGGAAACGATCTCGGCCAAAGCATGAGTTCGACGTTCTGGATCGGCGTAGTAAAAATGGGATTCATGCCCTGCCACAAGAAGATCGTGCGTCTTCATGTCATCCGTGATGGCCTGCACGATGCCGTCCTCAGCTATATGGTCGTCCGTGTGACGCGCTCCGGCAGACTCAACCTCTTCCATAAACTGCGTCAAGAGTTTCTGAGCCTCTCCTCGAACTTCGTCTCCTAAATCGCGCTTGAGTTTTTCGGCGTAGTACATCGAACCAATCCCGCCACCAGCAGTAGCCTCGTTGATTCTTTTGCGATCTATCAAAGCAAGACCTGTCACAGCACCATCGTTCGCTTTTGCGATCTCAATCGCATACTGCGTGGCGGTATGCGTGTCATGTCCCGGGTCCAGAACAACAAGAATGCGCTTCGTCATGTAGTCTGTTTTGATGGCTTGATGCTGTGCAAGGTAGGAGCGCTTGCGTATCTGCTGCAATCCACCCCGATTCGTCGTTCAAAGGACTTAACATTCTGTAAACCATCGGATTACGCATAAGTAACGATTTATCGTTGCGCAGCCCAAAGAACTATAGTTTTGTTTTAGAGAATTAAGAAAGAGGTAGTAGTAGAGGGCGTGGATATGTGGACAGCCGCTAACGCGTTGCTTTTGGTGGAAAGCTGTGCGTAAGAATGTGAGTTGCGGTCAATCAACCCACAAGCTTCAAGTGGCGAAAAGGTGTGGTATCGAAACACAGTAGCGCACTTTGAGGAATTGCCCACGAATCCACGCTTGTCAACAGAGATTAACGTAGTATCGGCGACAGACTCTCAACAAAGACGGTCTGTGGAGAGTGGTGGTAGACAATGTGGGTCCCGAAGTCTTGACACTATTGCCTGGAAGAAGGGTGTTGAGCGGAAATAAATTATCCGCCGTTGCCGGAGACTTGTCCACACTGCAATCAACAGCGTTGATAAGAAAGACGATTGGTCCTGCTACCCACAGCACAGCCCACTATCATAAAGTGTCCGTCCTCAGCGTTAAATGAGCCTGTGTTCTGTCGTACCTACAAACGAATCCATGCGACACGTCCTTCCAATCCTCTTCGTGGTACTCCTTGTTACACCGCCGAATTCGGCGCAAGACGCTCACGAAATAACAATTGCGCGATTGCAGTACGGGGGAGGAGGTGATTGGTACAGCGGCCATCCTCTGCCAAACTTGATCGCGTTTGCGCGGACCAACACATTATTGGACATCGACCCCGAGCCGGCAACCGCCGAGCTCGGCAATGACAATCTTTTCAGGTATCCCTTCCTTTATCTGAACGGACATGGAAATGTCTTTTTCACGCAACGTGAAGCAGACAGGCTGCGCCGGTACCTCGAAGGGGGAGGATTTCTTTATATCAATGATGATTATGGGTTGGACGAGTCCATACGTCGAGAGATGGAAAAGGTCTTCCCGAACCAGGAGTTTGTTGAGTTGCCGGTATCGCACGACATCTATTCGATTCATTTTGACTTTCCGCGAGGGCTTCCAAAAATCCACGAACACGAGAACGCCCCTGCGCGTGGTTTCGGGCTATTTCACGAGGGTCGCCTATGTGTTTTCTACGCTTACGAAAGTGACCTTGCGGACGGCTGGGAGGAGGCAGGCGTCCATAACGACCCAAGCGAGATTCGCGAAGCTGCGCTCCGGATGGGCGTCAATTTGCTGGTTTATGCGATGCTATCGGGCCAAACGGATTCCTAAGACAGCGACTATTTGAAGCTTAAGAAATCGCGCTGATAC
>JAHEJB010000155.1 GCA_024639085.1 Rubricoccaceae bacterium
TGCGTCGGCATCGCAAGAAAACTGAATCACTTCCTCTTTATCACAGCGGCAACCTATGCGTTCGTTCATAGATGTACCCGAAGACTCCCACTTTCCGATCCAGAACCTGCCATTCGGCGTATTCACTCGGTCGGATGTTCATGGTCCCCGTATTGGCGTAGCCATTGGCGACAACGTGTTGGACCTGGCTCTGCTGGAAGAGATGGGCCTGCTCGATCTCCCCGAGCTGAAGCAGACGTTTCCCTTCAAGTCGGAGACACTGAATGCGTTCATGGGCCTTGGCCGGCCATCTTGGCGTGCTGTGCGAGCAAGACTTCAGGATTTGCTGAGCGACGATGGTGATCCAGCCCTGCGTGAAAACGCAGAGCTTCGGGAAAATGCTCTGGTGCCCCAAAGCGCGGTGACCATGCACCTCCCGATGGAGATCGGCGATTACACGGACTTCTACGCGTCTCGTCAACACGCGACGAATGTGGGCACGATGTTTCGTGGCGCCGATAATGCCTTGATGCCCAACTGGCTGCACCTCCCGGTCGGCTACCACGGTCGCGCGTCTTCTGTGGTTGTAAGCGGCACGGACATCATCCGCCCAACGGGGCAGACTCGTCCGAACGACGACGAGCCGCCTGTCTATGGTCCAACCCGTCTGCTAGATATGGAACTGGAACTCGGCGCAGTGGTCGGGACAGGAAATCCGCTCGGATCTTCTATTACAATCGAGAAGGCTGGCGAGCACATTTTCGGGTTCGTGCTTCTCAACGACTGGAGCGCTCGCGATATCCAGAAGTGGGAGTACGTACCTCTCGGACCTTTTCTGGGGAAAAACTTTGCCTCAAGCATCAGCCCGTGGGTGGTGCCCTACGATGCGCTGGTGCCCTTCCGCGTGGACGGGGAACCGCAAACGCCGGAAGTAGGCAACCCCGAACCACTGCCGTACCTCCGCCAGCAGGAACCACGCTGCCTCAACCTCGAACTCGACGTACTCCTTGAAACGACAAAGATGCGCGAAGACGGGATGCAGCCACATCCGATCTCGAAATCCAACACGCGCTACCTCTACTGGAGTCCCGAGCAGCAATTGGCCCACCACACAGTGAACGGCTGCAACATGCGCCCGGGGGATCTGCTGGGTTCGGGGACGATCTCCGGCGACACGCCAGACAGTTACGGCAGCCTGCTTGAGCTTACGTGGCGAGGCTCAAATCCTCTTGCGATGCCCTTCGGCGAAGAACGCAAGTTCCTGCAGGACGGCGACCGGCTTGTGATGACCGGATATGCGCAGGGCGATGGGTTCCGGGTTGGGTTCGGTGAGGTAGAGGGGAAGGTGTTGCCCGCCAACATGTGACGGGATTGGCGTTTACAGAGACTGTTGGTGTCAAGAAAACCGCTTCACATTAACTTTGCATGGGGCGAACAAGCGTCTATATTAGCGCCCCCTAACGCGACGCCTGCCGGTCCCAAATGTGCAGAGCAGGGTCGTAACAGCGCGCCGCCGGGCGCTTCCCGGTTTCCGCAAACGGAATCCCTACCGTATGCACCTTGCCACTGCGCCGCGTCTTCTCCGCCACACGGTTCCGCTCAAACTCACGGATTTCGATTACTCGTATCCGAAGAAATTGATAGCGTCCTATCCAGCTGAGCCTCGCGAAGAGGCACGGCTGATGGTAGTGCACAAAGAGACGGGAAAGATCGAACATCGCACGATTGGCGACCTCCCAGATTACTTCAACAAGGGCGATGTGTTGGTCGCCAACGACACGAAGGTATTCCCCGCACGATTGTTTGGGACGAAAGAAAAGACAGGGGCCAAAGTCGAGGTCTTCCTGCTCCGCGAACTCAATGCGGAAACCCGCCTCTGGGATGTTATTGTCGAGCCCGCCAGGAAGGTTCGCGTGGGCAACAAGCTCTACTTCGACGACGAACTTTCGGCTGAAGTCATCGATAACACGACGAGCCGTGGTCGCACGATTCGTTTTCTGTTTGAGGATTCTCCGGAGGCGTTGTACGCGCTAATCGACCGCGTCGGCCGCACGCCGATCCCGCGCTACATCCGCCGCGAAGCAGAGCCGGAAGACAAAACACGCTATCAAACCGTTTTTGCAGAGCGTCGCGGAGCCGTTGCCGCTCCCGCAGCTGGCTTGCACTTCACGCCAAAGCTGCTCAAGGACTTGGAGAAGAAGGGTGTCGAAACCGCGCCCGTCACCCTTCACACGGGCCTCGGTACGTTCAGGCCGGTAGAGGTGGAGGATCTCACCAAGCATCGCATGGATTCGGAGTGCTTCGCGATTGGTAGTGAGTCGGTTGAGAAAGTGAACCGCGCTCTCACCTCCCGAGAGCACACCGTTACCGTGTGTTCTACGACCGCTGTTCGCGCTATTGAATCGAGCCTGTCCGCTGACCGGACGCTCAAGGCAGGCTCTGGATGGACGGACAAGTTCATCTATCCGCCATACGAGTTCAAAATCACAGAGCGCCTGCTGACAAATTTCCAGATGCCGCGCTCAACCTTGCTCATTATGGTTTCGGCATTCGCCGGAGTTGACTTGATGCGGCACGCTTACGACGAGGCCATCAAAAACAAATACCGTCTCTTCGCCTTCGGCGATGCGATGCTGATCGTGTGACCCAGCGCGTTGGTTGTGCGATCTTGGGGAGATGAATGCACTTCGGAAGAGCCTCGCGAAATCGGTCGGTGTAGTTATTCCCGCGGCGGGTTCGGGGTCGCGGATGGGGGGTGATCCCAAGCAATTTCGTCTGTTGGGAGATGCGCCGGTGCTCGTTCAGACGGTGCGTGCGTTTGCACAAATGGATGAGATTGGAGCGATTGTCATCGCAGTGGCGGAGGATGAAATCAATTCGGTGGAGGCCCTATGCGTCGAGTTTGCTTTGAAAGTAGAAGTTGTAAAGGGTGGTGCAGCGCGTCAGGATTCGGTAGGGGAGGGGCTGAAAGCCTTGGGGAATTCCTTAGACATCGTGCTCGTACACGATGCCGTCCGTCCATTCATTACTTCCGATCAGATACGGCGAGTCATCGGAACGATCCGCGAACATGGAGCTGCGGCCGTAGCAGTGCCTGTGGCGGACACCCTGCGTCAAAGTTCTGATGGCAGGTTCGGGGAGACGGTTGAGCGCAACGGACTATTCAGAATGTTGACCCCGCAAGGCGCGAAGAAAGAGCTTCTCATTCGTGCTCACGCCGAAGCCGAAAAGAAAGGCCTCGGTGCCACGGACGAGGTCGAGTTGCTACAACGTGTAGGCGTTGAAGTCCATCTCGTCAGCGGCGACGAGCGCAACATCAAGCTTACTCGTCCGTCGGACTGGTCGCTGGCGGAAGCACTCTGGCCCGCCTTTGATATGACAGAAGGCTGAAGACCGCAGGCGTAGCTTCACGCTCAAACGCTCACCCCCTCAGACAGTAGAATGAGAATCGGATTCGGTTACGATGTTCATCGCCTGAAAGAAGGCCGTCCGCTCATATTGGGAGGCGTTACCGTGCCTTGCGACGTGGGTCTCGACGGCCACTCCGATGCCGACGTGCTCACGCACGCCATCATTGATGCTTTGCTTGGTGCAGCAGCCCTGGGAGACATCGGACAGCATTTCCCAGACACTGACGAGGAGTGGCGAGGTGCTGATAGTATTGAGCTTCTTCGAGTTGTTGTCAGCCGAGTGGAGGAGGCTGGATTTCAGGTGGGCAACGTGGACTCGGTAGTCGTCCTCCAACGGCCCAAACTTCGTCTCTACATCGACGCTATGCGTATCCAACTAGCCGTGACGATGGGCGTCGAAATCGAACAGGTCTCGGTTAAAGCCACAACAAGCGAAACGATGGGCTTCGTCGGTCGCGAGGAAGGCTGCGCAGCGCACGCGGTGGCGCTTCTCGTGAACGTTTCATCCTAGACGAGGCCGGACGTGGATGTTATTGAGTTCATGCAGAGCTTCGCCGACTGGCTGCAAACACTTCCGCCGGTAGGGATTTATGCAACACTGTTTCTTGTTGCATACGTGGAGAACCTCATCCCGCCCTTTCCAGGGGACGTGAACGTCGTAATTGGTGGCTATCTCGTCGGGCTTGGTTTGATCGGATTCATGCCGAGCGTGTTATATGTCTCGTTAGGTAGTGCGCTTGGCTTCATGACCATGTACGCGGTCGGCAAGGTGCTGGGTGATGCCATTGAAGACCCCAATCGCCTCAAGTGGATTCCAAAGGGGCCGATGATGAAAGCCAAAGGCTGGCTGCAAAGATGGGGGTACGGCGTCGTTGCGGTTAATCGGTTTCTCAGTGGAACGCGGGCCGTTATCACGTTGCTTGCTGGAGCCTCCGACCTCAAACCTGTGAGGACGGCAGTTCTCTCATTCGTAAGCGCGGTGGCGTGGTACTCGCTGCTCGTTTACGGAGGCTACTCGGTTGGCGCGAACTGGGAGAGCATCCTGCCGATTCTCGCTGTATATGGCCGCATCATTATGGGCATCTTGATGGCCGTGCTCGGATTCTACGTGGCGCGATGGTGGCTTCGAACAAGAAAGCCACGGGAATCGCCTCAAAGAAACGGCGAAGACCCTACGGCGTAGATAATCCACGCGGCTATTTCGTTGACTCAGGGTTGCTCCGCTCCGTAATTTCGCCACCTCGCCCAGACTGTTTCTGCGTCAGCGGAGTTTTCGCGTCTGGTCGTTCCGCTGGTGTAGCTCAACGGTAGAGCAGCTGATTTGTAATCAGCAGGTTGGGGGTTCGAGTCCCTCCACCAGCTCTTCTGCGGGTTTTTCCGTGGCGCTCTTTTACAATTCCGGGCAGGTGGCCGAGTGGTTAAAGGCGACAGACTGTAAATCTGTTCTCAGACGAGTACGGAGGTTCGAATCCTTCCCTGCCCACAACATTGACGTTCTACTCCTTCGGGAGTGGGATTCTACCAGCGGGAGTAGCTCAGTTGGTAGAGCATCAGCCTTCCAAGCTGAGGGTCGCGAGTTCGAGTCTCGTCTCCCGCTCCAGTACCTCCGTCGTTCTTCTGAGCGGCAGCTCCGGTTGGCAGTACCAGTTGCTGTCAACGGCTTTTTAGTGATTGTTGATTTTGGATTGATCCCGCGTTCGCGGGTTTCCTCTCAATCGTCGCGGAAGTAAACTGCTGAGCTATTCGCCTCCTTAGCTCAGTGGTAGAGCACTTCCATGGTAAGGAAGGGGTCTCCGGTTCAAATCCGGAAGGAGGCTCGCGCTTCGAAATGGCTCTTTCGAGTTTGTTTGGGGCGCCCTTCCAATTTTCTGATACTCACCGAACGCCAAACAAACACCATGGCTAAGGAGCAATTTCAGCGCACGAAGCCCCACGTTAACGTGGGCACGATCGGCCACGTCGACCACGGCAAGACGACGCTGACGGCGGCGATCACGAAAGTTTTGTCTGAGAAGTCGG
>JAHEJB010000044.1 GCA_024639085.1 Rubricoccaceae bacterium
GGGGCCGGACAAGCTGGAAATCGACTGGCAGAGGCCTTCAAGAACTATCCGTGGATGGGAATAGACGTGGTGGGTTTTTTGGACGACCAGCAGAAAGAGGTTCGGCTGGACGGCGTTCTGACATCGAGTTCACAAGACCATATGGAGCCTCAACTTCTCGGTCCCGTGGATTCCGTCGGTGAAGTTCTCGATGCGCTTTCGGGAGGAAAACGCTCAATCGATCTTGTGTATGCGGCTCTCCCGCTTTCTGCTGCGGAGAAAATTGGGGAAATCGCTGACGCCGTTTCGAAGCGCACGGCGCACATGTGCCTCGTCCCCGACCTCTTCCACCTCGATCTCCTTTTAAACAGCCGCGTCTCTGATGTCGACGGCCTTCCCGTTATCCACCTCATCGACGAAGCTCCGTTTGATATCAGGCAATTGGTCAAACGTGGCGTTGATATCGTTTTTTCTGCGCTGGCTATCCTCCTGCTCTCACCGATTCTTTTGATCATTGCGCTGGCGGTCAAGTCGTCGTCTCGTGGGCCAGTTTTTTATGGGCAAGAACGCATGGGACTAAATGGGCAGACATTTACGATGTTCAAATTCCGAACGATGCCTGTTGGAACCGAGTCTGATTCGGGCGCGGTTTGGGCGCAGGAAGGTGAAGACCGTGCGACCCGAGCAGGCGCCTTTTTGCGTAAAACAAGCCTGGACGAACTACCTCAATTCCTAAATGTGCTGCGAGGTGACATGTCGGTCGTTGGTCCGCGACCAGAGCGGCCTGTCTTTATTGAGGAGTTTCGTCACGAGATCCCGGGCTATATGCTCCGTCACAAGATGAAGGCGGGCATCACGGGCTGGGCGCAGGTCAACGGCTGGCGTGGTAATACAAGCCTCGAAAAGCGCATCCAGTACGACCTCTACTACATCCAGAACTGGTCGCTGTGGCTGGACGCCAAGATCATGGCGATGACTGTGGTCAAAGGGTTCGTCCACGATAATGCGTATTAGGAAGTGAGAGGAGTCTCAAGCGTATTTGCGCGGAGTTCGGAATCGCGGTCACCTCTCAGCGGTATATGGTCTTCTTGCACCCGCCAACTGACAACCGCCCGCTGATATTCTCAGCGTTCATCCTTCAGCGGTCATAATTCCCCTTGCTCTATCTTCAGAACATTTCTCTTGCGTTTGGCGGCGATCCGATCTTTGAGGATCTGACGTGGGCGATTAAGCCGGGGCAGCGCATCGGGCTGATCGGACCGAACGGTGCAGGCAAAACGACACTGCTGCGAATCATCTCGGGGCAACTGGAGCCGGATGGCGGTAGCGTGTCCATGGATGGCGGAACGACTGTAGGCTATCTGTCGCAGGATGTACAGGAGATGGACCTGGAAGGCACGCCGCATTCTGAGGCACTCCATGCGTTCGATGAGATCAAGGCGCTGGAGAAGGAAGACCGTCGGCTTGCCGCTGAAATGGAGGCCCATCCAGACCATGAATCCGACGAGTACATGAAGCTTGTGGCACGGTTTGATCGTGTGCATTCGCAGCTCCTCACTCACGAATCGCACACCATGGAGGCTCGTACGGAGGCTGTTCTACACGGTTTGGGTTTCTCGGTCGAAGAAATGCATCGTCCGCTCAACACATTCTCCGGCGGCTGGCGGATGCGGGTTTCCCTGGCCTCGATTCTGCTAAAACGCCCAACTGTTCTCCTCCTTGATGAACCCACAAACCACCTTGACATTGAGTCCATCGACTGGCTGGAAGGTTATCTGAAGAGCTACCCCGGCGCGGTCGTTCTCGTGTCGCACGACCGCTATTTCCTCGACCGTATGGTGACGCGGATCGCCGAACTCGCGAACAACAGCATCGAAGACTACGCGGGGAATTACGTGTTCTATCTGCAGGATCGTGAAGAACGCCGTGCACTTCAGCAGGCTGCCTTTGACAACCAGCAAAAGATGATTGCAGAGGCCGAGCGTTTCATCCAGCGGTTCCGCGCTAAGGCCACGAAGGCAAAGCAGGCACAGAGCCGCATCAAGATGCTTGAGAAGCTGGAGCGACTCCAGCCACCGCCGTCAGAAGACGCATCGATCCGTTTTCGTTTCCCTGCCGCGCCGCCTTCGGGCCGAACGGTCGTGCAGCTGTCGCGCTTCTCGAAGTCCTACCCCAATCCCGATGGCGAGACCACGGTCGTCTTTAAAGACGTGCAGCCTATTGCGGTTGAGAAAGGAGACAAGATTGCGCTCGTGGGCAAGAACGGGGCAGGCAAGTCGACGCTGGCGAGGATGCTCCTTGGCAACGAACCGTTCGCGGGAACCCGCGAGCCTGGCTACAAAGTGGTGGACGCCTTTTTCGCCCAGCATCAGGCAGAGGCGCTCGATCCTCGACAAGACGTATTGAGCAGCCTTCGAGAGGTAGGCCGCGGACAATCAGAGACGGAACTGCGGTCACTGCTTGGCGCGTTTCTTTTTCGTGGAGACGACGTTTTCAAGTCCGTGAGTGTCCTTTCCGGCGGCGAGCGGAGTCGCTTGGCTCTGGCCCGGACGCTGCTCTCCCCAGCCAATTTCCTCGTTCTCGATGAGCCCACCAACCACCTGGACATCGCCTCCAAATCTGTCCTTGCAGAAGCCCTCCGGCAGTACACGGGCTCGTTCGTTCTTGTTAGCCACGATCGCTATTTCATTGATCAAGTGGTGAACAAAGTTTGGTACGTAGAAGGAGGCACGGTTCAGCGCTATCGCGGGACGTTCTCGGATGCGCAATGGCAGCGCGAGCATGGCACGGCTTCGAAGACTGCAGACCGCAGACCGCAGACGACGGACGCTTCTCAACCGTCAAGTAAGGCCACCCAACCGACCCAATCTTCGGGGGGCAAGAAGACGAAGGAGCAAAAGCGCGCCGAGGCCGAGGCCCGCAATAAGCTGTACCAAACGCTGCAGGGCAACGGCGATGTGGATCTGAATTCGCTTCCCCCGAACCTGCTGCCACGCGCGCTCGAACTCATAGAACAGAAGGTTGCCAAACAGGAAGAGAATCGGGACAAGCTTGAGAAAGCTTTGGCCGATCCCGATCTCTACGATCGGCCAGATGAGTTCCAGGCTACGATGGCGAGATTTAACAAAGCAGACTCAGCATTAAAGAAGTTATATGCCAAGTGGGAAGAGCTTGCTTCAATAGCTGAAACAGCGGAGTCCTCGTGAGCGACCTCGAATGGCCCGACGGACTGGGCGTTACCGGCGTGCACACACTCGAAGGCAGGTTGCTCTGGTGGAGCCGTCCCGGCGGCCCGAACGGTCGATTTGGCGAGGCTGCACGATCGCAATCTTTCGAAGACTTCCGAGAGAATGGGCCTGCTGTATCGTGTCCAGAGGACATTGAAGCCACGCTACAGAAAGCGTTTGGCAGAGAACACCCATAGCTGAGGCCACAGGTGCCCAGTCGTGTGGGGGATCATCCCACAGCGAAACGCAGGGTTTCAGCCTTTCTTGGCGAGAGCGTTTCACGGAGGTTAGGGCGATTCAAAAGCCTACCGGGAAATGCAGACCAGTATCGAGATTGCTCAGAGTGCCCCGCTCGTTCACATGCGCCAATTCATGGCCGACCTCGAACTCGCCGAGGATGACTTCGAATTCTATGGCAAGTACACAGGCAAGCTGCGCCTTCACCTCTTGGAGAAATTCGCGGATCGCCCAGATGGCAAGTTGATTCTTGTCACGGCCGTAACTCCGACTCCATCCGGCGAGGGGAAAACGCTAACGACGGTTGGGTTGGGGCAGGCGCTGGGACTGATTGGCAAGCGCGGGATGATTGCTCTCCGCGAGCCTTCACTTGGCCCTGTATTCGGCATCAAGGGCGGTGCTGCGGGTGGAGGATTCTCTCAGATCTTACCCATGGAGCACATCAACCTCCATTTCAACGGAGACATCCACGCGATCGGAGCCGCGCACAACCTTTTGGCGGCGATGCTCGATGCGCATTTGCATCACGGCAACGACCTTGATTTCGATGTGCGCCAGCCGTTGTGGGGTCGTTCTATTGACATGAACGACCGTGCGTTGCGGCAGGTTGTAGTTGGACTGGGCGGACGCGTCAACGGCGTACCACGCGAATCTGGCTTTGTTATTACGGCAGCATCCGAGATCATGGCAATACTCGCGCTATGCACCTCGCGTTCTGATCTCAAACGACGGCTTGGCGCTATCGTTGTGGGCTACCGAAGAGATGGTAGTGCGATCAAGGCGACAGACCTGAAGGCGGAGGGTGCAATGGCCGTCATCCTGAACGAGGCCATCATGCCCAACCTCGTGCAAACGATGGAACACACTCCAGCTCTCGTCCATGCTGGTCCTTTTGCCAATATTGCGCACGGCACAAGCAGCATCCTTGGCACTCGGATCGCTCGGAAACTGGCCGATTACGTGGTGACAGAAGCGGGGTTTGGGGCAGACCTTGGCGCAGAGAAGTTCTTTGACATTGTAAACCGTACCGCCGATCTCTGGCCGTCGGTCGTTGTCGTTGTGGCCACGTGCCGCGCCATTAAGTACCACGGAGGCACCACACTGGATCAGCTTCAAGAAGAGGACATGGGCGCGTTCGCCAAAGGTCTTGACAATCTTGAGGCCCATGTCCGAAACATGCAGCAGTTCGGAAGTCCAGTCGTCGTCGCCGTCAATCGATTCCCGTTCGACACACAGGCCGAGCTGGATGCCATCGCCGAACGTTGCGAAGCGATGAGTGTACCCGCAGTGCCACATTCAGCCTTTACGGAAGGCGGTGCAGGAGCGGTGGCCTTAGCCGAACAGGTTGTGACTTTGGCGGACACTAACCCGAATCCCGAACCGCGTTTCCTTTACGATCTAGATCAGCCGGTCGAAGAAAAGATTCGTGCTGTCGCAACGAAGATTTACGCCGCTGACGACATCTACATCGACCCGCGAGCGCGCAAAAAGCTGCGACAGTATGAAGATCTCGGATATGGAGACTTGCCAGTCTGTATTGCCAAGACACAGTCATCGCTGTCGGATGACGCTAAAGCACGTGGCGTTCCAAAAGGCTGGACCCTCACTGTCACCGATGTACTGCTCTCTGCTGGCGCAGGCTTCCTCGTCATCGTCTGCGGAAACATGATGCTTATGCCAGGCCTATCCAAGGAGCCTGCCGCGGTTCACATGGACGTCGATGATCAGGGCGTGATCACGGGGCTTTTTTGAACCCTACGCAACAACTGCGGAATCAACATGCTCCACCAACGACCGGAAGATCACGGCACCATCTTCTGAACCGTGGCCGAGGATGCTTTCGACGCAGCGCTCGGGGTGGGGCATCATGCCCATCACGTTGCCTTCTGCGTTGATGATGCCAGCGATGTTGCGCGCTGAGCCGTTCGGGTTGGACTCTGACGTCGCGTTGCCACTGGCATCGCAGTAGCGAAAAACGATCCGGTTCTCTCGTTCCAATTCATCCAGCGTTGCTTCGTCGGCCTCATAGTTGCCCTCGCCGTGAGCAATCGGGATGTTCAAAACCTGACGAATCTGGGCTTCGCTGGTAAAGGGCGTCGCATTGTTCTCCACACGGAGATGCACATCCTTGCAGGCAAACCGCAGCGAAGCATTACGCATCAGCGCGCCAGGAAGTAGCCCCGCTTCGCAAAGAACCTGAAACCCGTTGCACACGCCTAGGACCAGCCCGCCCTCGTTGGCGAAGCGAATCACATCCTTCATCACCGGCGAGAACCGTGCGATAGCACCCGCGCGGAGATAGTCGCCGTAGGAAAAGCCACCGGGAATGATGACGACATCGGCATCGCCAAGGCGCTCCTCCTTGTGCCACACAAATTTTGCTTCCTGTTCAAACACATGCTTGGCCGCGTGGTAAGCGTCGTGGTCGCAGTTGGAACCGGGGAAAACGAGGATGGCGAACTTCACGGGAGGTCGTTTGGGCGTGTGCGTAGCTGGAAGTAATCTACGCCGCCTTCGTTCGTTAGTGCCGCTGCAGGCCAGCCTTCTCCCATTCTCCCGCACTCGTGATACCTCGCGAACTCTTTCGCAAAATCCGACACATCGAGATCCGAACAAAGGGTCTGGTGGAGACCGTCTTCGGTGGCGAATACCATTCGGCATTTCGTGGGCGCGGAATAGAGTTCTCTGAAGTACGCCCGTACCAGGTTGGCGATGACGTACGCTCAATCGATTGGAACGTGTCGGCGCGGATGGGCGAGCCCTACATCAAGCTGTTCGAGGAGGAACGCGAACAGACGTTGTTGCTCATGGTCGACATTTCAGGCTCGGAAGATTTTGGATCGAGCGGCACCGCCAAGCGCGATGTCGCCGCCGAACTCTGCGCGGTGCTTGGGTTTTCCGCCATCCGCAACAACGACAAAGTGGGCCTGCTGATGTTCTCTGACGAAATCGAGCGATTCGTCCCACCAAGAAAGGGCCGCAGGCATGTATTGCGCATTATACGGGACCTGTACGTTCACGATCCGAGATCAAAAGGGACGAACGTGAAGTCGGCGCTGGATCATGCCCACCACATGCTGAACCGCCGATCCATCGTGATCCTCGTCAGCGACTTTCTGGATGCGGATTATGACAAGGCACTTCGCACGCTGGCGCAAAAGCACGACGTAGTTGCCATCCGGCTGCTCGATCCGCGGGAAGAGGCTCTTCCGAAGGTCGGCCTGCTCTCTTTGATGGACGCCGAGACGGGCCAGCCTGTACTTGTGGACACCTCCAGTAGGGCCGCACGCGAGGCCTTTTCGGAACGCGCTGCAGACCGTGAGTCCGCCGTGCGATCAACGTTGAAAAAGGCACGCGTCGATACGGTCACCGTTAGAACCGACCACGATTACGTGGAGCCGCTCGTGGCCTTCTTCAAGAAAAGGAATAAGGTGCGATGACGAGGGGGCTCCAGTTTATTCTTTGGGGATGCATTCTGTCATCAACGATTCTGCCGCTGCGGGCGCAGCAAGCGCGAATTAGCGTCTCCGCAGACAGCGTTTTTGTTGGCGAAAGGTTTGAACTGGGTGTAGTAGTAGAGCATGGATCGGATGGTATAGTCGCTTTCCCCAAAGTCCCCGACGGCGATCCAGAAGCTGGCCCACTGCTTTCATTTGGAGATGCCGAGGTTCTCTCCTCTAGACGTCTGCCGCCTCGTCTGAACGGCTCTACTCGAGTGGACAGCTTCGTTTACGAAGTTGTTACGTTTGCCCTTGACCAAGCTGTTGTCGGACCCGTCATCATCGACTTGATGGCAGCGGGAGACACGAGCATCGTCCGATCAAGCACGGTCACTCTTCCTGTTCGCTCCACGCTATCGGAAACCGAAACGGCACTGCAACCTCCCGGTGCGCCGATGTCATTCCCCAACCCACTGTGGACCTGGATTGCCTTGATCGTTGGTGCTGTTTTCGGCCTGGCAATTCTAGTGTGGTTCTGGCGGCGTTCAAGGAAGGAAACGGGAAGGGGCAGACCTCGCCTTGCCCCCTATCCTGAAGCCACTAGTAGACTCGGCGCGTTGACCATCCCGGGAGATGAGTCTGCAATCAAACCGTTCTACGTGGAGCTCTCTGACCTTCTTCGTACGTACGTATCCCGCACACTAGATGTCTCGGCGCTTGAACTCACGACGCGAGAGCTCACCAACGCTCTCAGCTTCGACGCACGTGTCCCCGAAACCGCGCTGAAGGACATCCGCGGCACGCTGCGAGTGGCCGACCTCGTAAAGTTCGCCGACTTGCGGCCAGATGACGAAGCCCACAAAACGGCCATAGGAAAAGCCAACGAAGCCGTTGAACTGATCGAGGCTGTTGTTCATCCGCCTGTGGCTGATGAGAATGACGAAAACACATCCACGACAAGCGCCATCGATCAAGGTTAAACGCATACGCTCCTTCTCACTTTCCATGCCTCTCTCTTCCGACATTCTCGTTGAACGCCTCGCCTCTGCCAAGAGCGTTGCTGTGCTCACCGGAGCAGGAATTTCAGCTGAGAGCGGCGTCCCAACCTTTCGCGATCCCGGTGGGCTCTGGCAGCAGATGCGGCCTGAGGAGCTTGCGAACGTCGATGCCTTCCTCCGTAATCCGACGCTTGTGCAAAGGTGGTATGCACATCGACGCGCCGTCGTAGAAGACGTTCAGCCAAACGCTGGACATGTCGCGCTTGCCGGGCTGGAGGATCTGGTGTGCAAACGCGGAGGCGAGTTTCTTCTAGCAACCCAGAATGTTGACGGTCTGCATGGGCGGGCGGGTTCGCAGCACATGATTGAGCTCCACGGGACGCTTACCCGCTCCTATTGTATCGACTGCGACCGCACAGCTACGGATGATGAACTGTCCGCTATCGAATCCAGCGTAACAGCTCTGTGCACGTCATGCAATGGGCTTCTCCGACCAGACGTCGTGTGGTTTGGCGAGATGCTCCCTGATGGTGCGATGGAGTTGGCCTCTAACGCCGCCGCGCGTTGTGATGTCTTCCTCTCCATAGGTACGAGCGCCGTTGTCTACCCGGCCGCCGGACTCCCGCTAATTGCTTTTGACGCGGGCGCGTATGTCGCTGAAATCAACCCAAACCGTAGCGACATTGCCTCGCGGATAAGCGAGCATGTATCCGGAAAGGCTGGAGAAGTGTTGCCACAACTGTTGGAAGCCGTCCGGGCCTACGCCTCCGTCTGATCTCATCCTTCAAACTTCATCCGTGACTTTCGCTTCTCCCCTTTTCCTGGTCGGCCTCCTTGCCATGCCATTGCTCGCATGGATGGCGTGGAAACAGGCGAGGCAGTCGGCTCCGGGATTGCGCTATTCCGCAACGACCGATGCACAAGCGCTGCCAAAATCTTTGGGAACACGACTGAAAGGCCTCCCTACGTTTTTGAGCCTGCTGGCCCTGGCCCTAGCGTTGACTGCCCTCGCTCGTCCGCAGCGCCGCGATGTAACCGTAGAGCGCACGGCGGAAGGAATCGACATCATACTCGTACTGGATGTCTCCACATCCATGACCGCCGAAGATTTCTATCCCAACCGCTTTGAGGCCGCTCGTGTCGTCGCCTCGGATTTCATCGAGGGCCGGGTCTCGGACCGCATCGGGCTCGTCGTTTTTGCAGCACAGGCGTACACCCAGGCACCGCTGACGCTCGACTATCCGTTTCTCCGTCGCATGCTTTTTGAGGTACGCATGGGATTGATCGAGGACGGGACTGCCATTGGGTCGGCGCTTGCCACGGCTACAGCTCGTCTCCGCGAAAGCGAAGCGGAAAGCAAGGTCATTATCCTCCTTACCGATGGCCAGAACAACCGCGGCGAGATCGACCCGACGACCGCTGCGGAGGTTGCCCAAGCGCTGGGCGTCAAGATTTACTCGATCGGCGTGGGTGGCGAAGGTGGCTCGGCAGGCGGAGGCGTCTTTGGTCCGTTCATGCGAGTCCCGGAAGTTGACGAGGCCACCCTTCGGCAAGTCGCAGAGAAGACCGGCGGCCGTTATTTCCGCGCAACCGACGCGGATGCCCTCCACTCGATATACGATTCCATTTCAGAACTAGAGCGGACCGAAATCGAAGAGACTTCCTACATCGATATCGACGAGCGCTACCAGTGGTTTCTCTGGCCTGCCCTCGGACTGCTGTTCCTGAATATTCTGCTCGTCAACACACGGCTGAGGCGAGTGCCGTAATGTCCTTCAAAACCCCCGAGGCACTCTGGCTCCTACTGCTGATTCCGGCAACGGTGTTTCTATTCGCCTTCGCTGCGCGAAAACGGACCGAGGCGTTGCGACTGTTCTTCGGCGGTCGTGACGCGCCGGAACAGAACTTTGCCACAAAAGTGGCCCGTGTGCGCCGCTGGAGGGGATTCCTCGTAGTCCTTGGCGCCATTTTCCTAATCCTTGCGCTGGCTGGTCCGCTGTACGGGACGTCGCTGCGCGAAGCGCGGCAGGAAAGTCTTGACCTAATAATCGCGCTGGATGTCTCGTCATCTATGCTTGCGGAAGACGTGGCGCCGAGCAGGCTTGCCAGGGCTCGGCTGGCGATCTCGCGACTTGTTGACGAACGAGTCGGGGACCGGATCGGGCTCGTCGTATTTGCGGGAGATGCCTTCCTCCAATGCCCTCTCACAACCGACCGGTCGGCCTTCAGGCTTTTTCTGGATGCCGCCAGTCCCGACCTGGTTGGCACGCCCGGGACCGACTTCGCCAACGCGCTCTTCACTGCGCGGGCGGCACTTGCTGACGATGGCCAAGCAGGTCCACCGAGGCCCCGCGCCGTGCTTGTTGTTTCCGATGGCGAAGATCACGAAGGTCGCCTTGATGACGCCATTGATGCGCTCAATGACGACGGCGTACTTCTCTTTGCGGCGGGTGTAGGGACCGAATTCGGCGGACCTATTCCGGTCTACCGAGGCGGGCAGCAGATCGGCTTCAAGACAGATGCAAGCGGACAGGAAGTCACCTCCCGGCTGCAGGAAGGTGTTCTTCGCGACATCGCTGGGAACGACGGACTTGTTCGGCTAGGCACGGGAAACGGCCTCGCCGAAATATCCGCTCGGCTGGATCGTTTAGATCGGGCCGTGTTTGACGCCGAGCAATTCGAGACTTCCGCTGCGCGGTTCCAATGGCCATTGGCGTTCGGCCTCTTCCTCCTCCTTGCAGAGCGCCTTCTGGCCCTTCGGCTTATCAAAACAGAAGACTAAAAGAATACATTCCAATGCGCCCAACACTCATCATCTGCTTCCTGCTATTCAGTGGCTGCGCTGCAATCGCCGACGGAGCTGCGGAGGGACGGCGTGGAATGGAGCTATTCGAAGCGGGAGATTTCGACGGAGCGGCGACTGCGTTTCAGCAAGGAATCGACGCAACGGACGGCCAATTCGGACGAACGCGCGAGGCGTTGTACACAGACCTCGGACTGGCCCAGTTCTCTCAGGCACAATTCTCAGAGGCTGCGGAGGCGTTCAAGCAAGCCATGGCCGTTTCCGAATCACCAAATCGCCGTGCCCAGTCCGCTTACAACGCAGGAACAGCCCTGGCAAACACCGAAGACCTCGAACCTGCACTTGCGTACCTCCGGCGTGCGCTCATCCTGCAACCAGACTTCGAAGAGGCTCGTTTCAACTATGAGCTTGTCAAACGCCGCCTGGAGAGCTCTCAGCAAGAAGATGGGACCCCGCCGGAGCCCTCGGCGTTCGCGGAAGAACTCAAGGCCCGCGCCGATTCCCTAATAGCCTCCCAGCGGTACCGCGAAGCGTCCAATCTCATGAACGATGGACTCCTTCAAGATTCGACGATTGCCGCATATAGTGACTTCATGCAGCGTCTAGGTGAAGTTGTCGAGATCGAAGAAATAGCCACCGAAACCGCTCCAGATTCAACTCAATGAGACTCCTCTCCCTTGTACTTGTCCTGACAGCATCGGTAGGCGTTCACGCACAGTCGGCCGTGGATCACTACCACAATGCAGCCGGACTGTACATCAACGGTGACATGGGACCGGCAGAACGGGCTGCAGAAGCTGGCCTCGCGGTCGATCCTAACGATGCCAGGCTGCAAGCTCTTCTGGAGCGAATTCGGCAGCAACAGGAGCAGCAGGACCAGCAGCAGAGCAGTGACGGCGAAGAAGGCGAACAGAGCGACGAACAGCGGGAAGACGAAAGCGAAAACAGCGGCGAATCCGAGCAACAAAACCCTGAAGAGCAGAACGACAGCCAGAATCAGGACCAGCCTCAGGATGACCAGTCCGCTGAATCGGACCGGCAGGAAGAGGAGGAGCCAGAAGCTGAACAATCGGGAAATCAAGAGGACGAGAATGGCCTCGGAGAAGACCAGCAGAACCAGACCCAGCCTGGCGAAGAAGGATCAACGCCGCAAGACGCACAACCCGTTCAACCGGGCCAAATGAGTCGTGCAGAAGCCGAGCGGATTCTGGAAGCGCTCCGTTCAGACGAAAGCGCGTTGCTTCGTTCCATTCAGCGGCGACCAGCAAACCCCCGACGCGTTGAACGCGACTGGTAGCATCAACGAATTTCGCAGCATGCGTTTCTCTTTCCTTCTCTTCCTTTTGGCATGTGCCGTGCCGCTGTCTGCGCAGGTAAGCATCCACACGTACGTCGACAAGACGGTGATTGGCGACGCCGAAACGGTCGCCTATACCCTTGAACTCTCCGGCGACCTCGACGACATCGGAAGCATTCAGCCTCCAGACGCGCATGGTTTGACGCTTGCGCAAGGCACGCCGGTACTTCGATCTCAGTCCATCATCAATGGCGAAACCCATTTAACCCTTCGCTGGCTTTACCGTCCACAGCGAACCGGCCAGGCCGAGATTCTCCCCACGCGCATCCCGATAGGCAGCCGGACCATTGAAACCGATGCGGTCAGTGTCGAGGTTGTTCCGCAGAGCCAGCGAACGACTCCGAGGGCGTCCAGAGTCCAGCCCAATCTTGGCCAAAAACCAGACCCTCCGGCCAGATCAGAAGGCGATTTATTTGTACGGGCCGAGCCATCCACAAGAAACGTCGTTCCGGGGCAGCAGGTGGTGGTTGACTTCGTGTTGTATGCCCGCTCAGGACTTCGGCCCCGCCACTCCCAGGTGACCGGAACGTGGGATACGGAAGGATTCTGGCGCGAGGAGCTGGATGTCCCGACCGCCGACACGTATCCCAGGCCCGTCACCATTGGCGATGAGGAGTACAACGCTGTAACCTTGCGCCGGATGGCTCTTTTTCCGACGCGGACTGGTCGCCTGGAGATTGGCGAAATGACGTTTGAGGTGGAGTTCTTCAGCAACTCAAGGCAATCCAGCCCGTTCGGTCCGTTATTCTCCCCGTTCTCGAATCGGACGTCCACGGAGGACGTTGCCGCGCCAACAATTGCACTGGACTCGCGTGCGCTGCCGGACGGGGCGCCGGAATCATTTGGCGGCGCGGTCGGACAGTTTGGGATGGCCGCATTTACAGACCGTAACGACCTCGCTGCTGGCGAACCACTAGAAGTGACCGTAGAGATTCGAGGAACTGGCAACATCGCCACACTTGCTCCGCCAGACGTAGATGCTCCGCCCACGTTTGATCTATTCAGTCCAAAACAGGAACGCCGAATAGATCGCCAGACTTCATCTTTGTCGGGTACGAAGACGTTCACCTACGCGCTCGTGCCACGTGGCGGTGGGTCATTCGAAATCCCTCCGATCGAATGGACCTACTACGACCCCGAATCCGGCACCTATAAAACCCTTCGTTCTTCCTCATTCCGAGTTGATGTAAGCGGACCTGTTGCGTCTTCGGCAATCGTTCCGGAAGGCAACCCTTCGGATCCATCCGTTCCGCTTGGCTTGATGACCGAAGCGATCTGGCAACGTGCGCGTTCCTCCTCTGGCATTCCTGCTTTCGCTCTTTTCGGAGGCTTTGCCCTTCCTCTCCTCGCCCTGCTGGGCCTGGTCGCCGTGCGTCGAGTTGGCGACAAACGGGCCGATGTCTCGGCAGAGACCATCGCCCTTCGTGCACACCCTGAGGCGAAAAAGAGGCTCAAAGAAGCCAACAAGGCTCTCGGCGATGCGCCAGCCTTCTACGCTGCGGTTGAGCTCGCCCTAAGATCATTTGTGTCTGATCGGCTGGGGGCCTCCGTCCAAGGTGTCTCGAGATCCCAACTGGAAGCGACGCTGGCGAATAGGGGCGTCTCCGTGCGGACCCGCGAGGGTGTAGATGACCTTCTTGCTGAATGCGAACGCGCGCAATTCGCTCCTGGTCTCGCGGGCGACAAGGCCGTACAAAAATTGGCAACAGAACGCGCCGCCAAAGTTTTCGCATCAGTAGATGACGAAGCAAACCCGGTCGCTGCCTGAGTATGTGCGCCCTCTTTCTCTTTGTTCTCTTGCAAGTCCAGCCTGCAGCTGACGCACCTACGCAGGCTGAAGAGCTTTTTGCATTGGGTGTAGAGCTTTACCAGGGCGGTGATGCAGCTGGAGCCGTGGCCGCTTTTGCAGGTGCTGAGGCGACGGGTATGACAAGTGGTATGCTACACTACAATCTGGGAACGGCGTATCTGAAGCTTGAACAGCTTGGCCCATCAATTCTGCAGTTTGAGCGCGCAGACAAACTGGTGCCCGGCAACAATGCTGTTGCTCACAATCTGAGGATCGCCAGAGAGGAAGCTGGGATCGTTGCAAAAACCTCAGCGTGGACCGCATTTGGTAGCCGCGTTGCACAATTTGGCGGCCCTGCACTCTGGCTACTTCTCGCGCTTGCCTTCTATTTGACCCTGATTACACTTACGGGCTATCGACTCTGGACACTGAAGAAAACATCGTGGTCGAGAAGAGCGATCACCATCCTGGTGCCTGCAACGCTGGCTCTGTTCGTAGTCGCGATTTCCGCCTGGGAGAGCACTCGCCTGCCTTTCGCGATCGTCTTGTCTGAAAACGCTGAGCTACGTTCGTCTCCTTCACCCGACGCGTCCTCACGCGCTACTCTGCATCCAGGCGAGCGCGTCCGAATCATGGAAATCCGCGAAGGATGGCAGGAGGTGAGTTTATCAGACGGCGTGAGCGGATGGCTGCCCACGAGAGCTGCAGAGCGAATCTGACGTGATTGCGCGGCGTACCTTTGACCCATGCTGGAGCCCCACATCTATACACGAGACGAAAGCGGACGGCGCGCCGGCTGGATCGAGGTCGTTTGTGGTTCGATGTTCAGCGGGAAGACAGAGGAGCTGATCCGACGATTAAGGCGTGCAAAAATCGCCCGTCAGCGCGTGGAAATTTTCAAGCCAGCCGTCGACAACCGCTACGCCGACGATGCCGTCGTTTCGCACGACGAGAACGCGATCCCGTCGCAGGTTGTGCATGCCTCCGAGCAAATATTGCTGCTGGCAGGCGATGCGAATGTGGTGGGGATCGATGAAGCACAGTTCTTTGGCCTCGAGCTTCTCGATGTGTGCGACCGATTGGCACGTGAAGGCAAACGGATAATCGTCGCCGGGCTTGATCAGGACTATCTCGGCAATCCGTTTGAGCCCGTTCCTCAGTTGATGTCGATTGCGGAGCACGTTACCAAGCTGCATGCGGTTTGCGTTCGATGCGGTGCTCCGGCGAATCATTCCCAACGAATCGTCTCCTCAGCAGACCGTGTTTTGGTTGGCGAGAAGGAAGCCTACGAACCTCGTTGCAGGCAGTGTTTCCAACCCGAAGGTTCGTCGCCGACAGTTCACGAGGAAGTGCCGGTCGATTCAAAGTCCAAAGAGCGGGTAATTGCGGCCTAGAGACGGCCTAAAAGGAATTGTTGCAGGACTTGCCCTGAACGGGGGCTGAGTCCTATCGTACATGCTGAAACGGGGCGACTCCCCACCTCCCTCACCCAATCTGTAACGCGTTATGGAAACCATCCCCGACCCTGGTCTCGCTGGCTCAGGCACTCAAGATTCTAGTTCAGCTATGCAAGGGAAAGCCGACCTTGGCAAGCGCTTTGTTGCCGTTTTCATTGATGGCCTGATCGCCGCAGCGATTGGGCTTATTCTCGGCTTTGGTGGACGCGGATTGCTGTATGGCGTCGGAACACTTATTGGCGTCGGCTACATACTTGTTCGTGACGGCCTTGCGCTGGACTTCATGAATGGCCGATCCATTGGCAAGAAGATCATGAAACTCCGCCCGGTGCGCCTTGATGGAGGAACGATGGATATCAACACGTCGATCAGGAGAAACTGGCCGCTTGCTCTGGGCAATATCATTTGGGGAC
Source organism: Rubricoccaceae bacterium (assembly GCA_024639085.1). Taxonomy (GTDB): domain Bacteria; phylum Bacteroidota; class Rhodothermia; order Rhodothermales; family Rubricoccaceae; genus JAHEJB01. The sequence goes on from JAHEJB010000044.1 coordinate 15,701, forward strand.
TCGCAGCAGTGATGGGCGGGCTTGGCATTTACCTGTTTGCTGGCCTCCTTGCCATCATTGCTTGGCTCGGAAGCCTCCTTGGACTTGTAGAGGGAATTCTCGTCCTCACGGATGCGGAGGGGCGCCGAATCGGTGACAAGTTTGCCGACACGAAAGTCATCGAGTCGGAAGACTAGACATCCCCTTATACCACGACTCACAGCCTTGCCAGCGGGAGCCCCGAGCACTACTTTGCCGGGGCTCCCGCTTGTGGTTTTTGCCTGCTGTTATTGATGGCCGCCGAGCCTTCTCCATCCTCTTCGCTCTTCCCCGTCGACGCCTTCGAAACGGAGAGCACCTACCGTGTCACGGCACGTAAGTATCGCCCGCAGACATTTGGCGATATGGTGGGGCAGGACCACGTGGCGCGAACGCTTGGCAACGCAATTCGGCTGGACCGCCTTGCACACGCCTACCTCTTCAGTGGACCGCGTGGTGTAGGTAAAACCACGGCCGCGAGGATTCTTGCCAAGGCCGTGAACTGCACGACACCGCTGGATGAACGCGAGAACGCAGAGCCGTGCCGGAATTGCGAATCCTGCAAATCGTTTGAGGCGGGTCGTTCGATGAACATCATCGAGGTTGATGCGGCGAGCAATAACAAGGTGGAGGACATCCACGAGCTACGAGACACTGTTCGCATTCCACCGCAGGGTGCGAAGAAGAAGATCTACATCCTGGACGAGATCCACATGATGTCGAAAGGCGCGTTCAATGCGCTCCTGAAAACACTTGAGGAACCACCGCCTTACGTCCTGTTCATCTTCGCAACGACCGAGCCGCATAAGGTCCTCCCAACCATTCTGTCGCGCACGCAACGGTTCGATTTCCGGCGGATCTCTGTCACAGAAATAATCGAACGCCTCCGCGAAATCTGCAAGACGGAGACCATTGAAGCGGACGACGAATCGCTGCTGCTGCTTGCAAGAAAGGCGGACGGTGCGCTCCGCGATGCGTTCTCTCTGTTCGATCAATCAGTCTCGCTTTGTGGAACCCCGCTAGAGGGTGCCGCTCTTCGGGAGGCACTCGGCGTAGTAGACACGGACCTTTTCTTTGAGGTGACGGACAGGGCAGCAGCAAGTGACCGGGCCGGTTTGCTGAAATTGGTAGAACGGCTTATGAGCCGTGGCTACGACCTTCCTGAATTCCTCGGTGGCCTCGCAGAGCACCTCAGAAATCTCCTTGTGGCGCGTTCCACTGGAAAAGGGGATCTCGTGGAAGCGACAGAGGCCATCCGCGCCCGCTACGTTGAAACGGCTCGAGACCGCTCGGAATCAGATCTCCTCCACCTTCTCATGCTCGTAGAGGAGGCTTCGCGAAACATCAGGACGAGCAAGCATCCGCGCCTCTCTGTTGAGCTGGCGTTGCTGAAAATAGCGAGTCTCGAAACGGCCACCGATCTCGAGCAGCTTATCGGCAAGCTGAACGCCATTGAGTCTGCGCCGACACAAGAGCAGACTACCTCTGAGCCCCCTTCCTCCTATTCCCCTGAACTGCCAAAAAAGCCTGAGAAGCCGGTTAGAGAGATTCAAGTCAGCAAGGCGGAAACAACGGACGCAGCCTCCGAAGATGAGCCGTTGCCCTTTTCTCCGGAGCCTCCCAAGCCGTCCTCCAGCGTAACGGAACCGCTTCCATCAGCGCCAACAACGTCGAGTCCTGCACATTCCGGGCTTTTCGGCACCCCAGCGCTCCAAATCACACGCGATCCCTCGGGCGATGGATCTGGTGGGCCTGAAGCCGCGCTGGCAGTAGCGGGCGATGTTGCTGTCGCGATAGCGTCGCCGGGCAATGACCTTGACGTACCGCTGGGTCGAATCAAAACGCTCTGGCCGGACCTCGTTCAAACCATCAAGGCCGATCGAATTCACGTCGGGACGCTACTGGAAATGTCCGAGCCCACGCGCGTGGTGCGTGGCAGTGTAGAGGTTGCGACGCCGGATGACTTCTCGCGCAAGCTCCTCGAAAGCGAGGTCGTCAAATTCTCTTCCGCGCTAAGCGATCTCCTGGAAGACAAAGCACCACCGCTTCGTTTCGTTGTGGATTCTTCGTCCAACGGGGAACCCGCCAAGGAGGTGGATCCGTTCGAGCGCTTCAAGCAACTCCGCCACGAGAACCCGGTCATTCAGGCCCTATTCGAGAAGTTCGGAGCCGAAATCGTTTGGTAGGCGAGTGCTTCCGATTGATCGAAGGACTCTCCCAAATACATAACGCACTATGGATCCCAACAACCCAAATATGGCCGATCTCTTCGGACGCATGGCCGAGATGCAGCAGAAGATGGCCGACACGCAAGATGCGCTGTCGCAGGAACGCGTCTCCGCTGAAGTTGGCGGTGGCATGGTAACCGTCACGGCAGATGGCCGAGGCCGCGTTGTGAGTGTGAAACTGGATGCGGCTGGTCTTCATCTTGAAACCGCAGGAATGAAATCGGAGGACATCGAACTGCTCGAAGACCTGCTCATCGCAGGCGTCAACAAGGCGCTGGATGAAGTGGAAGGCCTGCGAACGTCCAAGATGCAGGAAGCCGCGACGTCCTTCCTTCCTCCCGGCATGGACCTGGGTGGGCTCATGGGCGGCGGCGAAGACTCTGGACCGCTGATCTAGAGCTTCTCCAATGTATCTCACATCCGAAACGGTAGAAACTTTGGTTGAGCAGTTCTCGAAACTGCCTACGGTCGGGCGGAAGACGGCGCAACGGCTGGCCGCCTACGTCCTCAAAATGCCCCGAGAGGATGTCGTACAACTCGCGGAAGCCCTCGTGGCCGTCAAGGACCGTGTGATGGCCTGTACGATCTGCTTCAATGTGACGGACAATGATCCGTGCCCGATTTGCGCATCGGCAAAACGCGACCGAGCCGTTATCTGTGTAGTGGAAGAACCAAACGACGTGCTCGCGCTGGAGCGCACGGGCGAATACCGCGGACTCTACCACGTCCTCGGCGGTGTGATTTCGCCGCTGGATGGAATCGGGCCAGATGATCTGAAGATCCGTGAGCTTGTTGCTCGTGTGGCAGGTTCGGCCGGAGGCGATGGATTGTCCGAAGACGCGGACGAGCCTGTTACAGAGGTCATTCTCGCCATGAACCCCAACGTGGAGGGCGACACAACCGCGTATTACATCGGTCAGTTGCTGGGGGCTCTCGGCGCGCAAGTCACACGTATTGCGCGTGGTCTGCCGATTGGAGGTGACCTCGAATACGCCGACGAAGCCACACTGTCCCGCGCCCTCGAAGGCCGGGCGGGGATGTAGCTTCCGGTCGTCTACAACACAAGCAATTTGTCATCCTGAGCGAAGTCCCATGGGGACGAAGTCGAAGGATCTAGCAGCAATCGAGCATCGTGTCCAGCGCCTGCCCGAAGCCAATTCCACGTAGATCCTTCGGCTCTCCCGACCAGTCGGGATCGCTCAGGACGACACCACCGGTCAATCCATGCGTCATTTCAACCGCCTCTGCGTCTTTTGCGGATCGAAATCGGGAATCAATCCCGCGTACGCAGAGGCCGCCCGTGAACTTGGTGAAGTCATGGTCGAGGATGGGATCGGTCTCGTATTTGGGGGCGGGCGGATCGGCCTGATGCGCGTTATCGCAGACGCTGTTCTTGACCGTGGCGGCGAAGCTATCGGGGTCATTCCGCACGGATTGGCAAAGAGAGAGGTCGCGCATGAGAGTGTGACCGAACTTCACCTTGTCGATTCGATGCACGAGCGCAAAGCGATGATGGCTGATCTGTCGGACGGCTTCATTGCGATGCCAGGAGGCCTCGGCACACTGGAGGAAATCGCCGAAGCCTTGACATGGAGCCAGCTTGGCATCCACCAAAAACCCTGCGGCATCCTCAACGTGGATGGTTTTTATGACGATTTCATCGCATTCCTCGACAAGGCGACAAGCCACGACTTTCTGCGGCCTGAACAACGTCGCCTGATTGTCGTCGGGACCGAGCCTGCGGAGCTTTTGGAGGCCATGCGAGCGTA
>JAHEJB010000156.1 GCA_024639085.1 Rubricoccaceae bacterium
CGATTCTGACCTCAGAAGGGTACAAGACCAAAGCCGCTGCCAAGAACGGCATTGCTTCTGTAGGCAAGAACGCAAAGCGCAAGGGCGCTTTCGAAACCAAGGTTGGTCGTAACAAGAAGCATTATTTCAACCTGAAATCCACCAACGGACAGGTAGTTGGCGCCTCCCAAGGCTACGCCGCCGCCGCCGGATGCAAGAAAGGCATGGAGTCCGTGACGAAGAATGCCGGGGCTGAAATTGTGGATTTGTCTTGATGGCAGATTATCCGGCCTGCCCATCCTGCTCCTCGACATTCACCTATGAAGACCGTGGCCTCTTCGTTTGCCCAGAGTGCGCGCATGAGTGGTCGATTGAGGCTGTCCCAGAAGAGGCTGCGTCAGACCCCGTCATCCTCGATGCCAACGGGAACGAACTGAAGGACGGCGACTCGGTCACAGTGATCAAGGATTTGAAAGTTCGAGGGTCCTCCTCTGTGGTAAAGGTGGGCACGAAGGTCAAGAACATCCGCCTCTTGGATGGTGATCACGATATCGACTGCAAGATTCCAGGCGTTGGCTCAATGATGCTGAAGTCTGAGTTTGTGCGGAAGGCCTGATACGCCAGGTCCAAAGGTTGGCTGACATTCCTCATCTCACGATCGACGAAAGTATGCGAGCACTCTTTACATCCTTTCATTCTTCAGACTACGCGGCGAGCAAACATTTCTACGAGGATGTGGTCGGCCTAGAAATTGTTCGAGAGTTTGATGGGGAACCGCACTGCTTCACGAACTACGACGTCGGGGGCACGGTGCTCAAAGTCTACGAGTGGACGAAGCCTTACTTCGGGTCGGGCCATTCGGGGCTGTTCATCGAATTGCGGGATTTGGATGAAGTGGTAGCCGCGATCCGAGATGCTGGTGGAAAGACGACGGAGATTGAAGTCCACAAATGGGGTGGCCGTTGCTGCTCCGTGACAGATCCTTCAGGCAACATCTTCGATCTCATCGACGCGAACCAGAAAGGCAACTGGTGAGGGGTTGTACGGAAGCGTTAACGTGACACCGTTAATTTCGCGCCGCGCTTCCATAACAGATCCATGCCCGACAACCCGCCACCGCCCCAGCCTGAAGCTGAGGTTGAGCGTACGGTCACTTTCTCGCAGGCATTGTGGCCGATTCTGTTTCTGCTGGGTCTGGTCGTTTACGGGCTAATTCTCCGTCCTCAGGTTTTCGGCCTTCCGGCCTTCCCGCTCGAAATCGTGTTCGTCCTGGCGGCTACGTTTGCCGTCACCGAGCTGATCTTCCTCGGCCATAGTTGGGCGGGCATCCAGGAAAGCATCGTCGCCAAACTGCAGAAGGCGTTACCAGCGTTCTTCATCTTTTTCGCCATCGGGCTGATTATCGCTAGCTGGATGGTCTGCGGGACGATTCCGATGCTGATTTACTACGGTCTGAAGCTGATCCATCCGTCCGTCCTGTATCTATCGGCGTTCCTCATTCCGATCATCTTTTCGATGCTCACCGGTACGTCCTGGGGATCTGCGGGGACAGTCGGAGTTGTGCTGATTGGGATTGCCAGCGCGATGGGCGGGCATATGGGGATTGCGGCGGGCGCGGTCGTCGGAGGGGCGTATTTCGGCGACAAGCTCTCCCCGCTTTCTGACACGACGAACATCGCCGCCCTCGCTGCCGATGTCAACGTGTTTGAGCACATCCAGTCGATGCTGTACACCACGGTTCCGTCCGCGCTTTTTGCTGCGACGGCTTACGTGGTGCTGGGGTTCGTCTATCCGCCGGAAGCCACAACGGGCAGTCTGGGTTCCATGCAGCCGTTCATGGATTCGCTGGACTCGATCTTCGCGTTCAACATTCTACTCGTCCTGCCCCCACTGATTGTGCTGGTCGGATCGTTTCGCAGGAAACCGATCATCCCGACGCTCGTCGTCTCGATGCTCGTGGCCAGTATTCTTGCACTCATCTTTCAGCCTTTCTCGCTAGCTGATGTGCTGCAGTCGTTGTATCGCGGCTTCAACACGGAGATGGCGCCATGGGGTGTGGGTGTTACAGAGCAAGTAATGACCCTATTGAACCGGGGTGGACTTTACGCCCTGATTGACGCGATTGTGGTCGCGGTCATGGTTTTCTTGTTCGTCGGCGCAATGGACCACGTCAAGGCCATCGACATGGTAGTACTGCGTGCCTTCCGCTTCGCCACATCGCGTTCAGGAACGATTCTTTCCGCGCTCGCCGCCAGCGCGGCAACGAACTCGCTGACGTCCAATCAGTACGCGACAAGTTTTATCGTTGCAGATGCGTTCAAGGCCAAGTTCGATCGCCTGAGAATCCCGCGGAAGGTTCTCTCGCGGTCGTTAGAAGACACGGGAACGATGCTCGAAAGCGTCGTCCCGTGGACTCCGACCGCCGTATTTATGGTCGCCACGCTCGGCGTTCCGTTCGCTACGTACGCGCCGTGGCAATTGCTCTCCTACGCCAACTTTGTTGTAGCGCCCACGCTGGCGATTCTGGGGATTGGGTGTTTCTACGACGAAGCGGAAAAGCGGCATCGCGAGGAGCGCAGCGATGCGGCGATCTCGTAGAGCACAGAGCTTACCACGAGATTGCATGGCTACTCTCACAATGACATCTGTTACACGCTAGTCCGCCTCCTCATCTTGGACCAGCCTCACTCCCCGTTCGTCCCGAACGATGCGCTGGCCTTCCTTAAGCTGGAAGGACTCGACATCCATCGAACGCGTCGCGGTAGGCGTAGGGATGCCACTTTCCCCATTGGTCTCCATCGACATGGCCCGACCATTTATGGGTTTCTCGCCTGTCGGATCGAAACTTACAATCTGTTGCCACGACCGGCTAATGTTATCGCCAAAGATGATGAGCAGGTCGCCATCATCACATGACTGGAGGCCATGATCTATGGCTGTTTGCTCATCCGGGATGACCTCGATAGCGTCTTTGTCGACGCCCTCGGCTTCGAGTACGCGGCGTAGCATATTGGGCACTTCGTCGCCATCGCGGCCTCTCAAGTTATCGTCGCGCTTGCAAACGTAGTGATCAAAATGTCCGGCGATAAGCTTGGCAATGGCTTCAATGTCCTCATCACGGCGATCTCCCGGGGCTGCAAGAACAATCCGCTTCTTGCCATGCGCGTCCAGCTTGTCGACAAGATCCACCATCTTCTCAACAGCATCCGGGTTGTGTGCATAGTCGAGGATGACCCTGAACGGGTGCTCGTCAAACATGTTGAGACGTCCGGGCGCTTCGTAGTACGACGTCGAGAATGTCCGTAATCCATGCTGGATCTGGTCAAGATGAATGTTGATGACGCTGTTTCCGAGCGCGTACGCCATCGCAGCGGCAAACATCGCATTCTGCACGTTGTGAGTTGCTTTGCCCTCGAGCGTAGCGGGGATCAGATGCGTCCACAGAAGTGGGATGTGCCGTCCGCCGTCATAAATCGTAATCATGTCGCCGTTGATACCCTCCTCCAGTACGACTGAGCGTCCACCTGCCCGAATGTGCTCGCGAACAAGCGCATTACGAGGATTCATAGTTACGTAGCAGATGTGCTCGGCCTCGGTATGATCCGCCATTGCGAGGCAGTGCGGGTCGTCCGCGTTGAGTACCGCAGTGTTTTTTGCAATCTCGATCGGGACGCGTTTGATCTCTGCGAGTTGTTCCAGGGTATCTATGCCTTTCATGCCGAGGTGGTCGGCTGCGACGTTGATACAACACGACACGTCACATTCGGAGAATGCCAGACCTGAGCGGACGATCCCGCCACGAGCTGTTTCGAGAACCGCTACGTCAACATCAGGATCACGTAAAACCATGCGGGATGAGGCAGGGCCGGTCATATCTCCCTTCACCGTGACCCGCCCGTTTATCACCACACCGTCGGAGGAAGTCATCCCCGGCGAATAGCCCGCCATCTTGATGATGTGTCCGAGCATCCTCGTCGTCGTGGTTTTGCCATTTGTGCCGGTAACGGATGCGATGGCGATGCGCGTCGGCGTACCTGCCGGAAATAGCATGTCCATTACGGGGCCAGCCACATCACGCGGCGTGCCTTCGCTGGGTGAAACATGCATGCGGAAACCAGGAGCCGCGTTGCACTCTACTATACCGCCGCCGATCTCGCGCCAGGACTGTGCGATGTCATCCGTCAGAAAGTCGACGCCGCCCACATCCAGTCCAATGGCCTTTATAGCGCGTTCGGCCATGTCTCGGTTGTCGGGATGTACGACATCCGTAAGATCGATAGCCGTGCCACCCGTGGAAAGGTTGGCGGTGGAGCGCAGATAGAATATCTCGCCATCCGGCAGGACGGTTTCCTTTGTATTACCAGCTTTCTCCATAAGAAGGTCAGCCTGCGCGTCGAACTGGATTTGCGTAAGAACCTTCTCGTGTCCCACGCCCCTTCTCGGGTCGCTGTTGACGATATCTACCAATTCCTCAATCGTGTGCTTTCCATCTCCCACGACGTGGCCGGGAACTCGTTTGGCAACGGCAACAAGATGGCCATCCACGACGAGCATGCGGTGGTCAAACCCGCTGATAAAACTTTCTACCAGTACACTGCGACCCGTTCCGTGGTCCAGCGCTTTCTCAAAACCAGCTCGGACCTGGTCGGGGTCCATCAACCGAATAGATACACCGCGCCCGTGGTTGGCGTTGAGTGGCTTGACAACGACAGGGTACCCAATGCGCTCTGCGGCGCGAACCGCTGCGCTTTCTGAGCGCACAAGCCGCTGCTGAGGTACAGGCAGGCCAAGGTCTTCAAGGAGATTCCGCGTGTCTTCCTTGTCGCTCGATATTTCAACGGCGATGTGCTTCGTTTCGCTGGTAATCGTCGCCTGGATGCGCTTCTGAAACTTTCCGTGCCCGAATTGGACAAGCGAATACTCGTTGAGGCGAATCCACGGGATGCCTCGCTCTTCCGCCGCATCGATAAGCGACTGCGTACTCGGACCAAATTCCTTCCTTTGCGCAAACCGGATGAACGTGTCCCGCTCCTCCTCCCAGTCGAAATCCTCTTCGAGGTCCTCGCCCAACTTCTCCTTGACATCGGCAGGTAACAGATTCAAGATCAACCGCCTTCCCAACTCGCCTGCTTCAAGACCTACATCGCGCTGCTTGTATTCGTACACCATCGTGTACTCGCCCGGACCATCATCGACAGAGCGCGTCTTCCCGAAGGTGACGTGAATGCCCGCCACGTTCTGCAATTCAATAGCGACGTGCTCCCAGACGTGGCCAAGCCACGTCCCTTCCTCCTCATTCATCCTGCGAATAAACCCGCCTGGCTCGCCGTAGGAGCATCCATGTTGCTCTAATCCGGGTAACACTTCAACTAGTTTCTGAGGAAA
>JAHEJB010000157.1 GCA_024639085.1 Rubricoccaceae bacterium
CGATTTGAGTCAGTACGCTGGACATACCTTTGGATTCGAACCTGAGCGCTTATGTTGCTTGCCTCCGCGGCTTTGTCCGCACTGATCAATCTTCTAATCCTAGCTGCGCTTCCGCTCCTCGTCTATACCTTATATCACAGACGGCGAAGGAGCCTACCCTATTCAGAAATCCGCGAACGAACAGGGCTAGTGGTCGGTGAGAAGAAATACATCGGCTATAGCGTGCTCTTCGCAGTTATTGTCATGGCGGCGCTGTTGCTAAAGCCACCTTCGCTAGAGGCCTCGGTGGGCGACGGTTCGGCCTTTCAAGCATTCGATGGTCTCGGGTTCGGAATGTCGGCTTTGGTGTTGGCACTTCTGTACGGGGTAGTCAAAACGGGCCTTGCAGAGGAACTACTTTTTCGGGGATTGATCACAGGAAGCCTTTCTAGACGACTACCGCTTGTCTGGGCCAATATTGTTCAAGCACTGGTATTCCTCTTGCCGCACGTGCTTATCGTATTTATGCTTCCTGAGTTGTGGCTGCTCTTGCCTTTCATCTTCCTCGGATCGCTCGTTGTGGGCTGGATTAGAATCAAGTCTGGTTCAATTCTTGGCCCGTGGTTAGTCCACGGCTCCGTGAATGTGACAACGGCTTTGAGCATCGCATTTCGAACCGCCGTGTGAATGGATCGTGGCCGTAGATGGCAAGTGTTGGCCGTTGAAACCTGAGAGGCAGAATTGTTGTACTGAGCAGGTGAACAGTGTTAACAAGCAACGTCGTGACTGCAGCACTTACCCCATACGATCCACCTATCTGGTTGCGCAGTGCGCATATACAAACGGTATCGTCGTCGTTGTTGCGGAAAGTGGAAGGTGTCGAATACTTCCGCGAGCGCATCGAAACGCCCGATGACGACTTCATCGATCTAGACTGGATGCGGGCATCCGAGCCAAACATCGGACCGAGGCGAGTCATTGTAGTGTCGCACGGGTTGGAGGGCAATTCGGATCGGACCTATGTGCGCGGCATGGCACGCGCATTTGCACGGCGGGGGTGGGACGTCTGCGCATGGAATTATCGTGGATGTAGCGGCGAGCCAAATCGCCGCTTTTACTCGTACCACAGCGGAGCTACGGATGACCTTGAATTCGTAATTCGACATATCCTTTCGGAAGACCGGTACGACATGGTCGGCCTCGTTGGGTTTAGTCTTGGCGGCAACCTGACGTTGAAGTACCTCGGAGAACGTGGTGATCAGGTGGACGAACGGATTTCGTTTGGCACCGCTTTTTCGGTGCCATGTGATCTGGCCTCTTCGTCAGATAGGATGGCGCGGCCGGAGAACTACGTTTACATGAAGCGATTCTTCCGAAGTTTAGCCGAAAAGGCGCGCCTCAAGTCGGAGATGTATCCGGGCCGAATTGATCCCGAGGTTGTGCTGCGAATGCGGACGTTCCGGGAGTTCGACGAATACTACACGGCTCCAGCTCATGGCTTCTCCAGTGCAGTTGACTATTGGAAACGAGCATCTTCGAGTCCATTTCTGGAGGAAATCCGCAAGCCGACACTACTCGTCAATTCCTATGACGACCCCTTCCTGAGCGCGGAGTGCTTCCCGCACGATAGCTCACAGGCCAACCCACACTTCCACTTACTAACTCCGAAGCATGGCGGGCATGTTGGCTTTATGGCCAGCAACGCGGAAGGGGAGTATTGGTCGGAAAAAGCTGCCGTGCAGTTCGCCGATCATGTCTTGAACAGTGGACCCGGCGCGCGTCAGGCGGCGTGATCTAATTCTTCCACGCCGTATAGCTGGAGGAAGTGGTAGAGAAGATCGTCTACATCCGGCGCTGGACGAAGGCTGTTTAGTGTTTCCTGAAAATTGCCGTCTACCTGCATTTCCGGGTAGTGGTCGCGGTAGGCATAGAGGCGTCCACGCTCGGCCTCTTCATCCAGTTCGCTGTGAAACTGGGTGCCGTAAATCGGAAGGTCACCCAACCGAAAGGCCTGAAAAGGCGCTACATCGTTGCTGGCGAGTTCAATCGCATCTTGGGGCAACACGGACACGCGATCCTGATGGCCCATCTGCGCCCAGAAACGTTTTGGAAAGGGTTCAAAAAGCGGATCCGCCACTCCGGCTTCCGTCAGTTCAACTTCTCGCGTGCCCATCTCAGACCGCTCGTCGTCGTGGACTACTTCACCGCCAAACGCACGCGCGATAAACTGATGACCCCAACATGATCCGAAAAGTGGAAGCTTTTGATCCGCACACGCCGAGCAAACATCGATGAGGTTCTGAGTCCAGCCGTACGTGTGCGTAACCGAATAAGCCCCAGCGCCTCCGATCATCGCGGCGTCCACACCTTCGATGATGGCTGGAGAGAGTTCGTCGCGAATGGCGTTCGTAACCAGAAGTTGCTCTGGCGCCAGGCGTGTGCGCTTGAGAAAACTGTCGCGTTCTTCCGCGAGCACGTCAGGCCGCTCCCGGATCTGGATCAATCGAACTCGAAGCTGGTCGAACGTGGGTGCCATAGGGAATAGGAGAGGGGAACCTTCGGGCGTGTAATTAGCAAGTCCTGAGACAACTTCGTCAAACCAAACGACCCGAATCGATGGAAATCAATGGAAAGATGTTGGAAACTGCAACGCTGGGTGCTGGATGCTTCTGGTGTGTCGAAGCAGTAATGCAATCGTTACGGGGCGTCGAGAGCGTTATCTCCGGTTACAGCGGAGGGAAGGTAAAAGACCCAACCTATCGGGAGGTATGCTACGGACGAACTGGTCATGCAGAAGTCGTTCAGATCACATTCGATTCCGCTGAGATCAGTTTCCGTGAGTTGCTGTTCATCTTCTTCGCCACCCATAACCCGACAACACTTAACCGGCAGGGCGCTGACAAAGGGACGCAGTACCGGTCTGTCATTTTCTACCATGACGAAGACCAGCGTGTGACCGCTGAAGCGGTCATCGCCGAGTTGACTGGAGACAATACATTTGACGCACCCATTGTAACCGAACTGTCCCCGTTCGAGGCATTTTACGTCGCCGAAGACCACCACCAGGATTACTTCTATTCCAATCAGAACAAACCGTACTGTCAGGCAGTAATCGCTCCCAAGGTGGCCAAGCTGAGAAAACATTACCTTAATCGCCTCAAGGTCGCCTGAAAACCCAAGCTTTAGACCCATGAAACGATACCCATTGTTTGCTCTCCTCGCAGTTACTCTTCTTCTGCCAGCGTGTGCCTCCGATTCAACAGCCGCTGATGGAACGCCAGTTGAAAATGTTGCCGCAACAGACGGTACTCCGATCACCGTCTATAAATCGCCAACCTGCGGTTGCTGCACCGCATGGGTCGAACACCTTGAAGCCAATGACTTCACGGTCCAGGTCGTGGACATGGACAACGTCAACTCGGTCAAGGATTACTACGGGATCCCTCAGGAACTTTCTTCCTGCCACACGGGCATCGTGGAAGGCTACGCGATTGAAGGCCACGTTCCTGCTGATGATATTCAGCGTCTTCTCGAAGAACGTCCAGAGGCAATTGGGCTGTCTGTGCCGGGGATGCCAATCGGCTCGCCGGGAATGGAAGTCGAAGGCCGTCCGGCTGACAACTACGATGTCGTGCTCGTTACAGCGGAAGGTTCGAGCGTTTTTGCCAGCCATTGATTGGGCATCAATTCCGAGAACCGAAGCCTTGGCTCAGATAGATGAGACGGGGCTTCTCTGTACAGATCCATCTTGGTCGCCCGAACTAAGTAAGACAGAGCGACGGTCTCTATTTATGCTGACCGTTATAGGCTTCAGATAATCCAGAAGGGCATAGATAAACAGAACGACGCCAAGCATCTCGAGACCCTCTTCGATGTGGATGGCAACTTCAAGATTAAAGGGTCGCCTAGCCGCTTGTTCAGCTCGATCCGCGAGGACAGCACCAACCATTTCCATGGCAACCGCCCCTGAAACAAACAATATGGCTGCTCCGACGAAAAGCACCTGTGTCCGAATCGGAAGTGCCCTTAGGAAGCGGAAATAGACTATCGAAATAGCGAGGACGAATACCATTCCAGCCACGACCCATGGCCAACGGAAAGCACCCTGGAACATGGCATCCCAGCCCAGCTTCTCCAGCAAGAGTCCGACGGAGTTAAACAACTCATGAACTCCAGCCAACTCGTCAATACTGAGTCCCGTAAAAATTATCCCCAAGCCTAGCCAGTGCCTTTGGAACCGCGTCGACTGGGAAGGCCTCACCGCCGTGGCGATAAAGAGTAGCCCCGCTGCTGTGAGTAAGAGCGCTCCGCTGAAAGTCGTAGGTAGGTTGCCCTCAGCATTGACGTTTAGAAAACGCTTAAGCCCCAGTGCGTCGAATACGGGTACGCTCGAAAACCGAACGACCGCGCTCAGCAACAGCAGAGTGACAACCCCGCCGACCAGAACGATGCCGATCTTGAAAGGGTTGATCGCATACGTGCGGATGTTTTCGTCTTGCTCCTGATTACTCAAATTGCGGCAAGCTGAAGGCGCCTGCCACAGCAGGTGGAGCAGGCGCCTGATTTTTCTTAAAGTGAACGTGAGGCTACTTGAGCAACGTCACTCTGCGGCTTTCTGCAAAACGCTCGCCATTAACGCGAACTACGTACTGGCCCGTTGCCAGATCTGCGCCGTCTATGGTGAAAGTTTGCGTCGCGTCAGCTTCCATCCGAGCATTGAAGAGCGTAGCTACTCGTTGCCCGAGCAGGTTGTAGAGCTCAACCGAAACGTTTTGTGCCTGGGCTACGGCGAGGTCAAATGTGGCCTGCGGGTTGAACGGGTTCGGGTACACAGACGTAAGTAAGTGTGTGCTCGGCGTGCCTACGGTTGCTTCGACATCGCCGAAGTACTCGAACTGCCCGTCGTAGTCGATCTGTTTGAGGCGGAAGGAATAGGTGCCTGGTAGCAATTCGGTTGAGTAGGAGTACGTTTGCGCTTCCGTAGTGGTACCGTGGCCGTCGACGAAGCCAAGCACATTCCAATCCTCCCCGCGCAGCATTTGAACCTCAAACCCTGCGCTGTTCGTTTCAGAGGCCGTTGCCCAATTAAGCGTCACGCCGTTACCATTTACCACAACGTCGAACGAGAGGAGCTCGACGGGGACGACGTCATCAACGCGCACGTTGTCAACAACTAGAGGCTCGAATGAGTCTGACGAGGTAAGCTCGATGGTTAGCAGCAAAGAGCTTCCCGTGGCTGCTATTTCGAAGCAGAAATCCGCTAGGGTTACTGTCAACCCAGTGCCGTCACCTACACCATCGAGATCCGTATCCT
>JAHEJB010000045.1 GCA_024639085.1 Rubricoccaceae bacterium
GGATCTTGAATTCCTTCCAGAAGAGCAGCATCACACAGAGCGCAATTGCTCCAAGAACGGCCATCACGATCACATCGGAGGTGATGAGAGCGGCTGCCTGTCCGAAGAGGAATTTGTCCAGCCCGGCCTGATTGGCGTTGGGGAGACGTTGGATGTACGTCAACAGGACCATCCCAAAGCCAAAGAAAACGGACAGGACCAGTCCCAACGCGGCGTCAAAGGGAATGCGGCTGCGGCCCGTAATCTGCATGACCGCCAGTGTCCCGAACCAACCGGCAAGAGCAGCTCCGAGAACCAGAACAAGCGGAGCCTTGCTGCCTGTAAGCAGAAACGCCAGGGCTATCCCGGGCAGCGCAGCGTGCGAGATCGCGTCTCCAAGAAGGCTCTGTCCCCGAAGTACAGCAAACGTACCAAGCGACCCGCTGACGATGCCCAGCGTGGCCGCGCCGAGGGCCACGGTTCGGATGGTGTAATCGAAGAACAGGGACTCAAGCATCGACCGGCTCACTTGCAGTGACTGCAGCCGATTGGTTGCCAACAGTTTGAGGTTTGAACGGTACACGACCACCGTAGGTCTTTCTCAGATTCTCGTCCGTAAACACCTCGCCTACAGGCCCAGAGGCGATGCGGCGCACATTGAGGAGCAGCACGTGATCGAAGTATTCAGGGACTGTCTGGAGGTCGTGGTGAACGACAATTACGGTCTTGCCCGCCTCCCGCAGATTCTGCAGGAGCGTCACAATCGCTTTCTCCGTCGTGGCATCGACACCCTGAAACGGCTCGTCCATGAAATAGACCTGGGCATCCTGGACCAGTGCGCGTGCAAGGAACACCCGTTGCTGCTGGCCTCCTGAAAGCTGCGCGATCTGGCGCTCGGCGAAGTCGGCCATGCCGACTTTTTCGAGAGCATCCAGCGAACGATGACGTTCAGCTTTTCCAGGGCGTCGAATCCAACCCAAACTGCCGTACGTGCCCATCATCACCACATCCAGCACGCTCGTGGGGAAGTCCCAGTCCACCGAGCCACGCTGCGGGACGTACGCGACGAGTCCACGTTGACGCTCGTAGGGAGCGTCGTGAATCAGAATGCGGCCTGCAGCCTTTGAAACGAGGCCAAGGATCGCTTTTATGAGCGTCGTCTTACCAGCTCCGTTTGGGCCGACGATGGCCATCAGCACGCCTTCAGGTACTTGTAAGTCAATATCCCAGAGGACCGGATTATCTCTATAGGCGACAGTGAGATCGGCTACGTCAACAGCTGGAAGAACGGTCATATCACACGGAGAGTGATTGCGAAGAGGGAGCGGAGCAAGAGGCGTGGCCAACTTCTGGCCTTGAAATCAAAACCGCGAGATTGCTGCACCCCGCTGCGCGGGTCTCGCAATGACAAGATGTTGGATTGATTTGCGATCATTTCATAGCCACCCCAGCGGCTGGGGCCTCTGAAGCCGACTGCGGCATCAAAGCGTCGGCAATCGTGTTCACGTTGTGGCGGATCATCCCTTCGTAGTTGTCGTGCCCCGAAGCAGGATTGCCCAATGCATCCGAGTACAGGTTGCCGCCAATGCGGACCTCAAATCCGCGCGAGCGAACCGCTGCCTGAACGGCTTCGATGCTCCGTGGAGGCACGCTGGATTCCACAAACATGGCATGTATCCGGCGGTTGGCAACGAATTCCGCGAGGTTCTGTACATCAGCGGCCCCCGCTTCTGTAGCCGTTGAGATGCCCTGCAATCCCTTCACCTCAAACCCGTAAGCCCTCCCGAAGTAGTTGAAAGCGTCGTGTGCAGTTACGAGAACTCGCTGATCATCGCCAACATCAGAAAGGCGCCCGCGAACCCATGTATCCAGCGAATCCAGGCGTGCGAGGTACGCAGCCATTCGGGTTTTATAGCCTTCCGCGTGTGTCGAGTCCAGATTGGCGAGGCCTTCGGCGACAGCTCCAGCGGCCAGTTTCCACAGGCTGACGTCCATCCAAACGTGCGGATCAAAGTTGCCTTGAAACTCAGGCGGGGCGAGGAGAGAGTCTACTGGGACGACTTCGGCAACAGCGTCCGCCATAATTCCACGACTCTCGACCTGCTCCAGCACTTCCGCCATCTTGCCTTCCAGATGCAGGCCGTTGAAGAAAATGATATCCGCGCTGGTCATCCGCGTCACATCGCCTTCGGTAGCGCGGTATAGGTGCGGGTCAACGCCCGGCCCCATGAGACCTTCAACGTGCACACGGTCTCCGCCGATCTCACGAACAAGGTCCGCGATCATGCTCGTCGTTGCTACCGCCTGAACGGTCCTGCCACTCACGTCGGTTCGCTCCGGGCCGTCGGTGCAGCCTGCGATGGTCGCCGTGAGAAGGAGGAAAGCGGCCAAGGCGGCAATGAATGCTAACGGCGGAAGGCCGACGACATGCAGGCTGATGGTGGCATCTGCGATCCGCCGTCTGCGGTCTATTCGGAATACGGGTAAAGCCATGTTCTCAAGCAATGTCTTTCACAAAGAGATGAGCGGCGGCTCGGTGGCCGACGGCATGTTCTGCCCCGCTTTGCTCGCCGTCGAGGAGGCGGACGGTGACGGGGCCGTCGTTGTAGGGAGCTGCTGAGATGACTTCGAAGCCCGTTCCGGGGTAGAGCCCCAACCCCCCGATGTAGCGCAGCAGGTCGGGATCGTCATCGCTTACCTCAGCAACAACGGCGATAACGCCTGCATCCAGCCTCGCAAGGGGCGGCCAGTCGGGTTCGACCAACTCCAGCGTGACGGTAGGGATAGGGGCACCGTGTGGATCGTTTGTAGGGTGACCGAGCGCGGCGTCCATTCGTGCTTCTAGGTCTTCGGAGAGCACGTGCTCCCATTTTTCGGCCTCGGCATGGACCTGATCCCAAGGCACGCCGAGCGCTTCATGCAGATAGGTTTCTACAAGGCGGTGATGCCGGATCACCTCAATAGCAATTCGCCTTCCCGCCGTGGTCAACGTTACGCCGTAGTAGCGTTCGTGGGTCACCAGCTTCATCCCAGCCAGCTTCTTGACCATCCCAGTTACGGACGCGGGGGAGACATCCAGACGCTCCGCGAGCGCGGAGGTCGTCACGTTCTCTTCAGAACGTCCAACATCGTAAATGGCCTTCAGATAGTCTTCTACGGCTGGCGTATGCACAGGCATTGTCTTAGATCAAGCCTAATTTAGTTTTTAGGAGAGCCTAAAACAATGAATCATCTTTCCTGTTCCATGATTCGCCTAACCTTTGTCTGTGCGTTTCTACTCTCACTTTCAGTAGCAGCGCAGCCCTTTCCGGAATTGATCACCGACCGCCTTGACTAGCCACATCCTGGCACCTGAAAATGTCAGCGCAGAGGAAGCACCACCGAGCCGCTGGCTCCATCTTCTACAGTCTCCATTGCGATGCGAAGCGCTTCATCGCGCGGTTCGGAGTTCTGCGGCTCAAAGAGCAGAGGGTCGTCGTCGAATACCACGTAGCCCGGTGCGGCAAGCCGCATCTCACCGTCAGGGGAGCGAACGGAAACGTGGATGTGCCGAGGGTTGCGTGTGCCCGGATAGGGTCCAGGACGGACCGTCTCTATTGCGAACTGCCCGGTCGAATCAGTGACCACAGTACCGAAGATGCGCGGCACATCTTCCCCTGGCAACGTAGGGTGGTAGCGACCCTCGGCATCGGTTGCGAACAATCGGACCACTGCACCGGCGACCGGCGTCCCTGTGGGATCAACTACCTCGCCCACTAAGACAATCCATTCACCCGGTTCATCTTCTGGCACGAGAGTCAACCTGGAAATAGTGTGCTGAACGGCTGCATTGTGGATCAGGTCTCTAAATCCCGGTTCATCACGCACACCTCCTGTAAAGTGTGTGTCTAACAAAGCGTGCTGGCATGCATCGTCATTTACTTCAACTGCGACGCGAAGCGCGGCTAACGCTCCGTCCGTATCAGAAGCGCTAGCACGCTCTATGGCTTGTTCGTAGGCTATCCCGGCTTCTACTGGATGCTGTGCGTTGCAGGCAACTATACAGAAGCCGAAACCGAGAAGGAATGCAGAAGTACGCATCTGTTGGACGAAAAGCGCAGCTAGGATCAATAATGGGCCCTAATCTACTCCGAAACACCAAAACTCAGATCCACATCCTCTGGTGTCTCCACCCAGTCGGCGACGAAGATGTTGGTGTCACGGCTTTCCTGACGATCTACGCGGCGGTTGGAAGCGAACACCAGTTGCGAGCCGTCGAAGCTGAACATCGGGAAGGCGTCGAACGTGCCGGAGTTTGTAATTTTGCTCCGTCCGGTGCCATCTACATTTATCATAAACAGGTCGAATTCCCGCCCACCTTCGGCCATCGTATGGTGGTTAGACGCGAAGATGAGCGACTCGCCGGACGGGTGGAAGAACGGTGCCCAGTTGGCTCCTGGGAGGTCCGTAACTTGAACCACGTTGGTGCCGTCGATGTCCGCCACGAAGAGATTCAGCGCGCCAGGTTCGATGGCATCCTGGGTCAATAGTTGGCGGTAGCGGACTGCATCCTCTCCTTCGGGACGACTCGCCCGCCAGACAATCTGTTCGCTGTTTGGTGAGAAGAACGCTCCGCCGTCGTAGCCAAGTTCATCCGTTAGTTGAATGATCTCCTCGGTGAGCAGGTCGTAGCGGTAAAGTTCGAGATCGCCCGAGCGGGTCGATGTAAAGATGATGTACTTGCCGTCGGGACTCACCGTAGCCTCCGCATCGTAGCCGGGTCCACCAATGAGAACCTCAGAGTGCGAGCCGTCAGGCTCGGCTACGTAGATGTCAAAGTCTGGGAAAATGGACCAGACATAGCGCCCTAATTCTGACGAGGCGGGCGAAGGGCATTCTGGGTTTCCACCGTGCGTGGAGGCGTAGACAACGCGTCCATCGGGTAGGAAGTAGCCGCACGTTGTTCGGCCCTGGCCAGTTGAGACAAGCTCATACTGCTCACCATCAGCCATTGCACGACCATCCGCGCGCATCACAAACTGCTGGTCGCAACCCTGCGGATTGATATCGCCCCAGTCGCTCTGCATAACAAGCAGCGAGTCGTCGAAGCTCCAATAGGCTTCCGCGTTGTTACCGCCAAACGTCAACTGGCGGATGTTGCGCAAGTGAGTTTCGCCTTCAAATCGAAGGGAATCAGCCGAGGCGTCATAGCCATCAACAGGTCCTGTTGGGCCACAGGCGGCAATCAGAAGAACGAGAAGGAGGCTGGGGGAGAGGTACGCGCTGCGCATTGGCTGACAAACTTTTCAGGTGGGCGATGGCGAACGAACGACGCGACGGAATTGGAGTTGCGTCTTCCGTTCAGCTTCCCAGCTTCTTCGACTGAGGGACTACAGCGTCAGCGCTGGCTCAGCCGTCAGACTCAACTCACTGGTCTGGCCTGCTGCCAGTTTGAAGGCTCCGGTTACGGCGATCATCGCCGCATTGTCGACGGAGTGTTTGAGCGCGGGCACATACAACTCGAATCCATCCTGCTCGGCCGCTAACTGAGCAGAGGCTCGCAAGCCACTGTTGGCCGAGACGCCTCCGACGATGGCAACAGACTTAACGCCTGTTTCTTCCACGGCATCGCGGATAGCGCCAACAAGCGCATCCACGACAGCTTTTTGAAAGGAAGCAGCTATATCGGGCAGATGCTCGTCCAGCATACCCTTGCGCTCGTTGTCGTGGAGGTCTCGAAGGAAATACAAAACGTTTGTCTTGATCCCACTGAACGAAAACGCGTAGTTCTTTTCGTGGTCCTTGTTCGGTAGCCGCGGCGACGGAAAAACGCGAAAGTTCGGATCTCCGTTGGCCGCGAGGCGATCAATCTCAGGTCCACCTGGATATCCTAGCCCTAGAATCTTGGCCACCTTGTCGAAGGCCTCGCCCGCAGCATCATCGCGCGTGCGCCCCAACTCTTCGTGGACGAATCCTTCCTTGACGAGCGTGAGGAGGGTGTGGCCGCCGGAAACGGTCAGGCAGAGAAACGGAAACGTTGGGTAGGGCTCATCAATGAACACAGAGTAGATGTGGCCTTCGAGATGGTTCACTCCAATCAGCGGGATATCCAAGCCAAGCGCCAGAGCTTTCGCGAAGCTCAAGCCTACGAGCAGTGAGCCCGCCAACCCGGGGCCGTACGTCACGGCAACGGCATCCAGATCGTGTTTGCCAACAGATGCTTCGTCTAGCGCAGCTTCAACCGTCGGTACGATCAGCCGCTGATGGGCACGGCTAGCCAGTTCCGGCACGACGCCTCCGAACCCTTCATGGATGCGCTGTGAGGCCACGATTGACGCTACGACCCGGCCATCCCGCAACACCGCCGCCGCCGTGTCATCGCACGACGATTCGATGGCGAGTAAAGTGAGGCTGGTGCTGTGCATAAATAGAACCTAGTCCACAAACCTCTCAAACGCCCAACGAGACCCGGCAAACACATTCAGGTCGGCGTGGCCGTCGATGCCATCCACAGACCCCTGATGATCGTACTGCCAGAACGTCCAGTCGCGACCGTCCGGCGGGTCTGGTTCTTCTCCAAGGGTGGGAATCCATAGCGGGACATCCTCAAAATGGCCGGCAATGATGCGTCGATAGGCGTCGGAATCGGCGTAGATGAACGGCGCTCGGCCATGCGCTTCTGAAATGGTCTCGATAAAGGCTTTCAATTCCGTTCGGATATGGTCAGCACTATTTCGTCGTCCGCAGTTTCCCGTGTATTCCACATCTACAGCAGGAGGGAGCGTGTTGGCTTGTGGCGGAACTGTATTCAGGAAGTGTTGCGCTTGCTCCTCTCCTGTTCTGCAAAACCTGAAGAAATGGTAGGCACCACGCTCTATTCCGGCATTGCTGGCTCCTTCCCAGTTTTCCTCAAATCTCGGATCAATCCAATCGATGCCTTCCGTGGCCTTAATAAACGCGAAGTCAACCTCGTCGCGGCCCACAGCTTCCCAGTTTATTGTGTCCTGGTGGCGTGAAACATCAACACCACGAACGGCATAGCGAAGATGTGCGGGGCCACCTATCGGGAAGTATCCACCGTCGACTATCAAAACTCCCACCACACCCACGAGGAGGAGAAAAACGAAGAGTCGGAAGCCTATTTTCGACACGCTGGTTGCTTGGTATCTGACATACGGAAACTCAACGGGATGAAAAAAGTGATGTTGCGAAACAGGTTATACACCCGAAGTGCGGTAACCTGCCGTTCTGCCATAGATAACACGCAACTATAAGAACAAAAGGCACTGCCAATTGTATTGACGCAACCCAATTGCGCTTCTATCCTTGCGCCGATCCTACCGCTACGCCCATGCGTACTGTTTTAATACTCCTGCTTATCGTGTTTATTGCGGCTGCGCCAGCCTATGCACAGCGTAGAGCGGACTTACCGTCGAGTCCGCCGCCTGTTGAACTGGCCACGAACGGGCAGCCAATCAGTATGTCGGGTCTTTTCAATGCCCAGACTCTGAAGGTTGGCCATTCGTACGAGTTTTCCTATTCTGGTTTTGGAGGGAATAGCCTCGGCCTTGGCATCTACTCAACGAGCCTGCAGTGGCAGCCGAGCAGCAGACTGGCAGCCCGGGTAGATGTTGGCGTCGCGCACACTCCGTTCGGTACTCCGGCTGTTCAAGAGGCGCTCGGCTTCAATCAGGACACGCCAGCACAAATTTTCTTGCGAAACGCTGAGATTGCCTATCGGCCCACGGAAAACTCCGTACTGCATCTCCAATTCCAGCAGAACCCGCTGGGTGGCTACGGAAGAAGCGGATACGGTTCTCCGTACGGTTACGGAGCTTATGGCTACTCACCGTACTACGGGACAAGCCTTAACGCCCGCTACGGCACAGATTCAGATGCCCTTTTCTGGCGTGGTAGATAACAGAATTCGTTTAACTTGATCTGTACCGCGGCACGCCGGACCTTCCGGGGTGCCGTCGTCTTCTGTAGGGCTAACCCGATCCATCTTCATTGAGTCGATTTCGCTTGAGCAACGTGTTGTTGAATGCAGCTATCGCCGCTGCGGCCGTGGTGGTTATCGTGCTCGTGTACGGCCTGGCAACACGTGCATTCGTACCTCGAACCGATCCAATTCGAGTGGAGAACCCCGGCGAACTTCTTGGGGATCGCATTCAGGTTGAAGTGCGCAATGGCGTGGGCGAATCGGGGCTTGCAAGTACGGCTACCCAGTACCTCAGGAGCCGAGGATTCGATGTTGTCGAAAATGGGAACCACTCAGAGTTTGGCGTGGATTCCTCGTTCGTTATCGACCGCGTGGGCAACTCAGGAGCGGCTCAGCGCGTAGCCGCTGCTCTCGGGCTGTCGATTGACCGCATTCAGGAAGACATCCGCGAAGACTACTATCTGGACGTTTCCGTTATTCTTGGAGGCGACTATCAATCGCTCGAACCTTTCGAGGGCTCAATCACACACTAACACACCGTTATCCAATCTATGCCAGCAGTTTCCACGACAACATCCTCACGCGAACAGCGGTCGGGTCCTGTACCAGGTCGGCATCTTGCACGCCTTGCAGTAGAAGGCGCCCTTGAGAAAAAGGCGCTGGATGTCACTGTGATGGACCTTCGGGGAATCTCGGGCGAGGTGGATTACTTCGTGATCTGCACGGGGCAGACGGATGTTCAGATTCGCGCCATCGTGGATTCAGTTGTCGAAAAGCTGAAAACCGAAGCGGGCGAGCGGCCACTGCATCGCGAAGGTATCCCGGGCACGTCACGGTGGATTGTATTGGATTACTTCGACCTAGCCGTTCACGTCTTCAATCCGGAATTGCGCGCGTATTACGACCTCGAACGACTGTGGGGCGATGCTCCCACGGAACAGGTGGTAGATGACGACTCGGAAGTTGAATTGCTGCTCGAAGAATCCTGATGCGCACGCTATTCCCCATTGTTGTGGTTGTTTGCCTAGCAGGATGTGCTGGATCCAGTAACGAGACGGTAGTGCCCGACGAACAATTCGGACATCGATACGAAGGAATCGCCCCGGATGGCCGTGAGACTGTGCTCATCCAGCCACCCGATACACTAGAAGCTTATTTAGAACTTCCCGTCGCCCTTGACAGCGTTCACGTACGCCCGGCGAGGCGCGAGGCTCTACCTGGCGAAGCGGTTCCCGTTGAGGTTCTCATAAAGGGGGCGCTTCCGGATGCCTGTTCTGAGCTGAACCAAGCTGCTCAGGAACGGATGGAGCGCTTCATCACAGTCACGCTGTCGGTCCGGAGACCGCGAGGAGCAATTTGTACGCAGGTCGTTCGGCCATTCCGATTCTATCTGCCTTTGGATGGAACGTTCACTTCTGGAGCCTACACGCTTCGCATCAACGGAGCCGTGCACCCCTTCCGAATCCGCGAAGGAGTCGTCGAGAACGGACAATGAGTCAGGTGTCTCGGCTGTTTGTTACGGTGGGCGCTTTAAGCGGAGCCATCGCTGTCATGTCGGGAGCCTTCGGAGCGCACGCGTTGCAGGAAGTGGTTGCCCCGGAGCGTCTGGCGACGTTTAGAACGGCGGCACAGTATCAACTCGTCCACGCTCTCGGGCTTGTTCTGGTCGGAATCCTAACAGATCGAATCACCTCGACGTTGCTGAATTGGTCTGGCTGGTTGTTCCTCGTCGGCACACTTCTATTCTCCGGAAGCCTCTATGCCCTTGTGCTTCTGGACGCCTCTGGACTTGGAGCGATCACACCCTTCGGAGGGCTGGCATTCATTTGCGCGTGGTTACTCCTGGCGCTTGCGGCCTTACGGAATGATGCAGGCCGCGTGGACTAGCTCAGCCGTCCTCTTCAAACAGAATCATGAAGGAGGGTGCCAAATTGTTATCTCTGGCTAGCGTGTACAATGCGTCGGCCGTTTCGTCGGGCGTTTGAAAAACGCTGTGCTCCTGGCCATCCACCGCTAATGCATAGTCGATTTCACCGTCCTCATCAGCATCCAAATCTTCCCACTCAATGGCCTCCTCGATTAGGAAGAGATCACGCTCCGGATCGAATGAAGCCAAATAGCGCTCACGCACACTTTCCTTGTCGATGAGGCTTACGTTGCCAAAGGCACCATACTCGGGATCGTAAAAAAGGGCCTCAAGGAGAAGCTGGCGGGCGAACTGTTCGGGATTGAACGCCATGATTTCTTCGGGGAAGGAGTGGGGCAGGGACTAACTGATGTGCGGGGATTACCGCGCAGGCTCGCGTTCGGTTTCCAAACGTACATCTTTCAGGAGCGTGTGAATGTACGCGTGCGCGTCGGATTCTCGGTAGGAACTGAGTTCGACATCAAAGCCGATCGCGAAGTGGTTGAGAAAGCGCATCGTGACTTCCTCTTCATTCACGGAATGGCCCAGTTCGCGTGAAAGCGAGGTCACATCACTTCCGCTGATGCCACACGGAACAATCAAGTTGAACCAATCCAGATCCGTGTTCATGTTGAATGCGAAGCCGTGCATCGTTACCCAACGGCTGCAACGTATGCCCATCGCGCAAATCTTTCGTTCAGGACCTCGTTCATCCGGCCCAATCCACACGCCGGTACGCCCTCCAATTCGCCCCGCTACGAGACCGTAGTCGGCACACGTGAGCACAATGGCTTCCTCCAGTTCGCGGAGGTAGCGGTGGATGTCTGTAAAAAAACGATCCAGATCCAGAATAGGGTAGCCAACAAGTTGGCCGGGACCGTGAAATGTGATGTCTCCCCCTCGATCCACCGGAATGAATTCAGCTCCCCGTTTGGCAAGCATTTTCTCGGACAGCAACAGATTGGCGCGGTCGCCGCTTTTGCCCAGCGTGTAAACGGGCGGGTGTTCCAAAAGCAGCATGACATGAGGCAGCTCTTCAGGCGGCGCACTGCGTTTCGCGGCAATGAGGCGCGATTGTATCTGTTGCTGGAGCTTCCACGCTTCACGGTACCCAATACGGCCCAGATGGCAAACGGCAACATCCATCCCTATTCACGCCAGAAGACTGGCTGGATTAGTTCGAGAACGATACGCGGAAACTGAACCCGCCGTTGATCAACGACGTGGAAGGGATCTGGCTGCCGCGGCTATCAATGGACTCATACCGCACAAAGACATCCATGTTCACTTGATTCGAGAACGCATAGGATAGCCGGGGTTCAACAGTCAAGCGTGTAGAACCGGCATCTTGCGGAGGCGTGAGTTCAGAGCCTCGTAGAATGTCTTGGAGGTCGTTCTTGAGCCGACGGATGAAATTGCTGCTGTTCGAACGAGCGAGCGTGAGCGTAAATCGAAGGTTGTTGTTTAGGCGCCTTCGTCCGAAGAATGGTAGACGTAGACCTGTCTTCGAATACGTAAGGCGGAGCGAGAGTTCTTCTGTCGTGCTCTCACTCACGCTTGCAGACGCCGCGGTGAGAGAGCGGGCATTGCTCTGGCTCCATCCAAAATCGGTCTGAAGCCCGCCTTTCCATGACACGTTGACCCCGAGCAGTGGCTGAAAACGCTCGTTTACGATAGCCGTCGAAGGTTCGCGGAATGGAATTTCGGATGCAAGTGTTTGGTTTATAGTTCCCTCGCCGCCAGAAATGGGCACCAGAATGTTCTGCGTGGTTACTGCCGAGCCTGCGGCAGCGTTGGAGTTGTAGCCGATATCGTATGTCGCAGAATATCCGTGCCGCAAGGTTACCTGGTTCGCCACAGCCTTGAATAGTGGCCAACGAGAAAAGCCTGTGTAGTTGATATCCCAGTTAGGAAGGGGCACGGTAAAAAATCCGCGCGGGCCGAACGATCCCATTCCCGATGCAAACGCTTGCTGGAAATCTTCTGTGAGCCCTGAGCGCGTAAGCACGTCAGAAATAAGCGTGTCTGCCGCTGCTCCACCGGCTGCTGCATCGCGCTCGTAGCGCTGGCGATGCAATTCCAGGAATCGGTCGTACGATCCGCCAAAGGCCACGACTGTAGACTGACCATTACCTCTTTCTACGGCAGGGCGCTCTACAAGGGCACCGTTCTCGATCTCCAGCGGAATATCCTGGTTCTGACTCCAGCTCGCATCCCATGTCAAATTCACGTTGAGATCGGGCGTGAGGCGAATTGATGTACGGGCGTTCAGATTCTGTCCGTCTCCCAGGATATCATGAAAGAGCAGACCTTCACTCACAATGCGGTCTTCGAGCGGGATTCGACGTTCGAGCGCTAGTCGATAGCCAAGCGACGGCCCCTCACCTAGAAGCGCGTCGTACAAAGAGAATCTGCTACCTCGAAGCCCCGACGCCGCTGAAGTCTGAGTTCCGTTGTACGTAACGGTGAAGTCCTCGATTCCAGTAAGAGCGAGGAAGATCTTGCGCCCTATCGATGCTAACCTGGACGGTCCGCGTGCTGCTGTAGCAGCTTCTTCGCCTTCGTCAGTTTGTTCGTCGGAAATCGGCTCATCGTCCGTCCGTCCTCGCCCACGGTTCGCGCCCGCTTGTCTCGCACCCTCTTGTTCCGCCTGCTCCATGTTTCGATAAAACGAAAATAGACGCCAGAACTCGCGAGGCCGAAGCTGAATTCCTCCACGAAGTGTAGAGGATGTTTGGACATTGGCGGCAATCTCATCACCCACCTCCTGGTCATAGCGCCAGGCGAACTGTGAGCCGTACGTTAGGGGTTGCGGACGGAGCCACCGCAGGAAGTTCACTCGATCCAATACCGGCTGGAAGGTCCCGCTTGTGTTCTGGGAGTAGTTATTGGTAAGGATTTGGCGTTCACCGTTGTAGATCCGACCGAGCACATCGCCAAGAGGTTGAACGTTCAGCGTCGTGATCTCCTGAATCGTATAACCAAGGTTGCGGAGGTCGCTGACGCTAAGCGAATCTGGAATTCCAAAGTCCTGTCGTGCGATTCCGCCTGCTCCAAATGCTTCTTCGTCGCTTATATCGTACTCACGTGCCATACCCGTCGAGTCGCGAACGAATAGGTTGAACCCGGCGTCGGCACCGGCCCGGTCAAGACTTTGATCAACATCGGATCGATAGGAGAGCGCGAGGAAAGTGAATGGATTGTAGGCCACGTCAAACGTCCTCCCGTGTCCAAACTGGTGGTCTCTGCGGTTCGGATAGAGGAATCTCTGCGGGACGCCCTGATTGGCCGGGTTATTAATTACATCGGCAATCGGGCGCTCCTGGCTGTTTCGTACAGATCTGTCGGCATCCGCGCTGAACGTGAACGACTGAGGCAAGTAGTTCAGGCGCAGTTTGCCGAGGACACCGAGAAGAGGAACACTATCGACGAACCAGAATGGCCGGACCGACCGAGCACGCGGGACGTTGAGTCGATACGTGAAAGATGCCGACCACCGATCATTATCGTTGAACAGACTAAATGGTGATCGCGAGTTTGTCACCGCATTCGTGTATACAACCGACACGCCATCAATGGTGTAGCGAAGCCACGGCGATCGACTGCCATTCTTTGAAAGCGGGACGCGCAGCGATCGAGAGAAGTTTGATGTCTCGCTCTCGCCACGTATCTCCTCAACACGGGTCAGGCGCTCTTCGGGCGTGAGGTTCGGATCCTCCTCAGCCTGTGCGATGAGTTCATCAACGCGGATATCGCCCCTCCGCGGAGAGAAGCGCGGAGTACTCTCGTTTTGTTGGATCGACAGAGAAATCGGCATACTCCAGCCGAAGCGCTCAGGAAGAAGCTTGTGTGCGTTGAACGTAGCCAGTACGCTGTAGTCTCTTAAATCGTTGAAATTGCGATCTCCGAGGCCACTTCCCAACTCACCAAACCCGTCTGTCTGCTGGCTGAATCGTGCATTTACGCTGGCTACATCGGCCAACTGCAGCGTGGCGCGTGCATAGGCGCTCCACCCGCTCTCTTCATCGTAGCCAGTTACGCGGAGTTCATTGAACCACACCTCAACGTTTTCGAGAGGGGAGGTTGTACCTCCTTCTCCATTGCGGACTCCTAGAACAATCGTATTGACGCTCTGAATTGAAGGATTCCCTCGAATGGTGAGGCGCGTGCCTCGCGGGGCACCTTCTGGTGTGGTGTCGTTGCTGTAGCGTTCGTTGAACGGGATAGATGGGTCAGCGTCCCTTTCAACCTTCAGCTGATTGAGTTCGCTGAGCACCACATTTACGGAGTTGCGATCGATGGTCGCGGATCCTACGGGTACGTTTGTTTGCCAGAGGCTATCTGCGTTTACCGGCTGCCCCTCTTGCTGGACGTATGGATAGATCGTCTGCTCGTATTCGTAGTAGTCTTCTGTTTCGTTGTTGCCAATGCGCATGAACACTTGAACCGAGTCCCGCGATTCGAAGCCCTCTCCGTGCACAAACATGCGCATGTTCGAGTACTTGGTGAGGTCAAGTGTATTCGTAGAGAAAGGCTTGTAGATCGCGCGACTAGCTTGTTCTGCCAGGTCTTCGACCCTGAACACGATCGACTGCTCGCGTTGCCGAATCAAATTGCCAGAAATATCTGGCGTTCGACTGACCAGTGCCCCGACTGGAATGGAGTATTGATTTGGGTTCTCTTCGTTGTTGATTGTCTCGATGAACGTTCGCGTTTGAACGCGGATGGGTGGTTCACCTTCGTCTCGATCATCAATGCCCACGTTATCTGACTTTAGCCACTGGCTTCCCACAAGCTCTAGTGTGGCGAAACGCATCGTAGCGGGTCTGTCATGCCCGGTTGACCAGATGCGCATGAACTCAATAGAGGAGAAGTCCTGAATGCCGCCAATTGCCTCACGCTGATCACTACGAACAGGTACACGAACTACGTACCACGTCTGTCCGCTCGTCGTCACAATGTCATTCTGGAAATATGGACTGGCCCTGAGTCCTGCATCATCCAGCGGTAGTGAGTAGCGGAAGTGTCGCTCAACGATATCCAGCGACTGGTCGCCATTCAGATCCTCAGAGTCGGGCTGTCTGGAATTGCCCGAGGTCCCAACGTCCGCAATCTTTTGCTGGCTCTCGAACGCGTTCAACTCTAGGCCCGGGAAGAACCGGCTGAAACGTTCTTGAACTGTCGCTTGTCCGCCTTCAAACCGGTTGCCATTGTTGAAATAGCCGTTGTCGTCGAAGTGATGGAAATCATCGGCCGAAGGATCTTCATTCGCTCGCAAGATTTCCATGGACCCCGGGGCGAGGCCTTCCAGAAAGTCACCAAAAAAGGCCCGCTCGTCCGTGTCGTAGTCCGTTCCTCCCGGATTGGATAGCGTGGAGCGTAGTCCATCCAGTCCAAGGTCTTCGGTCCGACCTGTGGCTTCGTCGTAGTCAACCGTCGTTGAGGTCTGTCCGTCTGGTAACCGGCCCCAAACGTCGGAGTTGTTTGGTTGAATTGGCACTTCTCGAAGCCCATCTTCGTTATTGAACTGCCTGTTTGGGATAACGTCCTCACTTACTTCGCCAAGATCTATATGGAGGAATGCTCCTGGAGCAATCTGCTCCGTTCCATTTCGCCCACCGAGCGGCGAGAAGATGAACTCAACGAACTCGATGTTGTTACGGCCGCCAAAGTCTGTGTAGCCCTCCGGCAGACGCTGCACCATGCCGCCCCATGCGGTCTGCGGGTTGGCATCGTACGTGGTTGAGAACTCTCCGTTGTAGTTGTAAGGACCGCGACCCGAAGGGTCGATATAGAGATCGAGTGTCGAAAGCGTTTCGGGCTGGCCGCGCTGAATCTCACGGTCGGGAAAAATTTCCCGAACGCTTAGCTGTCTCGTTGCCGGAGTTGTACAGTCGGCCTGCTCGCACAAGGTAGATCTGTATGTGCTCGCAAGAACGGAATACCACGAAAAGACGCCACGCCAGTTTGAGGCAAGCCGAGGCTCTGTAACTGGTACGCCTGCCGTCCATGCCGTAGCATCTGTCGGACCTGAACCACTTGGAGCAGCCGCAAGGCGCCACTGGCCGGGTTGAATGAGAGAGAAGACGTTTTCGACACCCTCGAAGTCGTCAATGAAGGACAATCCACCGAGCTCGTCCTCGTAGAAATCGCGGTTGATGGCGGCGAGCGCGTCTCGCTCTTGGTTGAACGCAAACGTCTCCGGATGCCCTGGGTTGAGTTGCGCGAACTCCGCCTTCAACTCAACTCGACTAGGCGCGCGCGTTTGAATCAGGGGTAGGGCATCCAGTGTTCGGGTCAGCCAACGAGGTTCTGCTTCGAAACGGCCATCGAAACCATAGATGGTGTTGTTGAGAGGCTCCTCGCCGATACGATATTTGTCGATCAGCGGACGCTCCGAAAGCCGCATCCATGTGGCGCCAAGTTCGAGATCTTCTCCCACGGCATAGTTGGCACGGAGGCCCAGCAAGGTTTTGCTGCCGATTGACGCAAACTGGTTTCGCTCGTAGTCAATTCTAAGGTTTTGGCCTGCCGAGAGAAACGCCGGGTTTGTGATTTCAACCGACCCGCTGATGTAATTGACTGTATAGTCGGCGCCTTCGGTAAGCTCGATGGAGCCGGAAGTCACACTGACCGAGCCCTCAACAACAGCAAACCCGAGTTCGTAGATCGATTGTACTGAACTGCGAAAAGAGCCCGCTATGGCGTAGCGGTTAAGGTTGCTCAGTTGCTGCTCCGCCACATTCGCCTTCACGCTATACAACGTGTCGAAGACAAACGCACTTATCGCTGTGGAAGCATCCGTGCCCTGAAATGAGACGTCAAGCCCTTCCACATCGCCATTAATTACGTCGCGTAGATACTGTCCGAAAGGTTCTCGAACAGGGAAAATGACACGCCCGGCACCTGCGTCGATAGTCAGGCCTTCCTTGAAGTCAAAAACATCATCCGGCAGGGCCGCTCCATCCCTGTTGAGTCGGTCAAGGCCGAGCGTTTGAAGCAGGGTTTGCTGCTGCCCGATAGTTACGCCTGGCAACGTTCTTTGGGGCGTGCTGCCGCTAGGCGAGTAGTTGAGGTCGACGTCAAATGCATCTGACGTGAGCGACCGTCCTCCAACGCGGTAAATGTTGCGCATCGTGAGGCCCCAGGATGCGTTGTTCGGCGTGGGCTGGCTGCCTCGAAGAAGCTTCAGTATGACTTTGTCGCCATTTGATGAGCCCGACGTTGAGCCTTCTCCAAAATCACCAACCGTCACGGGTGTGCCATCTGATGTGAGGTACTGGTACGAGATGGCAAGCTTGTCGTCGTCCTGCAACCGTGTCGTCAGGGAGAGATAGCCCAAGTACTGGTCGAACGTGTAATCAACTCCCTCAACTAGCCGTCGGAACGGCGCTGTTTCGTAGTCAGAACTTTCCAGATTGTAGAGATCCTCGATGATCACCTGGCTCGACGAATCGCGTAGGACATCCAGTTCGTCTTCAGAGTACTGGTCAATCAACGGATTAGGAAGCGGTGCGGTGATACCTAGGCTTGCCAGATAAGCATCGCCTCCGGCGATCACACCGTTTTCCGGCGCGCCGGGTATGTTATTTCCAGGTCCCGGCTCGCCCAAATCGAGCAGTGCAGTCGCATAGATGCGCTCACCTTCTCCTGCCGTAGTCGTGGTAATCACAGAGCGGTCGTGAATCCAGACTTCAACACCACTAATGCTGGCAAACCCAGGGCTGAGCGTGCGGTTATTAGGATCTCTGTGGCCTTCATTCCACCAGTTGCGGAAGTGGTAGCCGATGAAAAAGTGCGTGTTGTCTTCGTACTTGTACGGTGCTAGGCTGAATTCCGTGGTCTGGCTGCCGCCTTCAATATTGAGAGCATCGCTTTGTGCGTCCTGCTGGCTGGCCACCGCCGTGATACCGAGGCCTCCAAACCTCAAGTCTGTACGCAGACCAAACAGCCGCTGACCGCCTCGGATGAGCTCGCTTGGAGTTTGGAGGAAAACGTTGCCTGCTTCGATTCGCTGGATTATGTCGTCGTCGTAGCCCTCGTAAACCAACGAAACCTGATTTTCAAAGTCGAACGTGTTCTGTGTGTCGTAATTGACGTTGACGCGCAGTTTGTCGCCGATCGTGCCCGTGATGCCCAACGATAGCTCCTGCCCAAAATCAGGATTCACAGAGCCTCCGCTGCCGGTGGCCGCTTCCTGGAGTTCGTTGCGCTGGTAATCAAACCCTAGGTCGATATTGGCCTGCCCATTGACACGAAGGTCAACTTCATTTCGTCCAAACAGGCTGGAAAAAGCGCTGTTGTTACCTCCCGGAATGTCGATGGTGATGCCGAATCCGCCCCGTCCTCTTCGGCGCCCACGGCGTGAAGCAAGCTCGCGAAAACCGCTTTCAAGGCCACTTGCCAGGCGGGCGTCGCGGTAGGTATCCAAGTCTACATCTGCTGGTACACGTACATCCTGTTGCGCTA
This sequence comes from Rubricoccaceae bacterium, assembly GCA_024639085.1. Lineage (GTDB taxonomy): Bacteria > Bacteroidota > Rhodothermia > Rhodothermales > Rubricoccaceae > JAHEJB01. The sequence continues at coordinate 18,276 of JAHEJB010000045.1, forward strand.
CATCTTCCGTGATCAGATAGCGGAATTCCAACGAATCGAGTTCCGCCTCACGCCGCCAGTACGGCCCCAGGTCGAACGAGAACGGCCTCGTCCGCCGATCAATCAGCGGGGAAGTATAGCGTTCTCTTCGAGGGGTTGGGAAGTACAAATGTGCAAGGGTATCTGCATCCGTAGTATCCGACTCAAGCGTGTCGGCCTCCGCTTCGATCAGCTCACCTAAGGCATTGCCCACAGCCACTGAATCTGTGTCGGCCCGTGCCGTTCTAAAAACAGACAGCGGCCAATCATGCCCGTTTGCGGCAATCGACTGCGCCTGAAGCACCATCAGCATCGCGCCTATCGCAACGATTGCAGCCGCAATGGGCAGCAGACGGCTGGAAGTACGTGCCTTGGGATTTACGCGCACAGCGACAAAGTCGGCTACGAATTACACACGCGGTGTTCCAGCGTCCACCGTTTGCGGCGCAGGAGTATCCCAGCACGTCTGCCAATGTGCAGCCAACATGCTGGAGCGGTGCGGACAATCAACTTGGGCGTAGCGAAGCGACTATAGGATCCGATGGGGAAGCATGCTGAAACACGTACCAACATCCATAGAACAGAAAAGTATGTCTACGGCGTCGGGGGCTGAAACTACGCCTCCCCGAAGGGGGTCGCAAGGTTAGAAACGGCCCCTCAACAGGTAGAAATATGGGGACGAAAGGCATGTAGGGGCTTCCCCGGCATCACTGAGGCAGGAATACCCGTGTGGCTAGCGAGCCGTGTATTCCGTAGTCTTACGCGCGACGTTCTACCCAGAAAGCACTCCCCATGACCAAGCTCGAAGTCCCCACGTTCGCCTCGTGGGCGCTGTTTATTGTTTTTGCGATTGTTTTTGTTGGCTGTAGTTCCGGCCCACGCACGGTTGCCGAGATGCGCCCACCGGAACTGGGCGTGACTCACGGTACCCTTCCGGAAGTGCGGGAAGAGGTCCCGAATGCCGATGAGATCGCCGCGGAGATCCGCACGGTCCTGGACGCGCAGGTAGCGGACTGGAATGAAGGCAACATCCG
>JAHEJB010000158.1 GCA_024639085.1 Rubricoccaceae bacterium
GCAGATCCAGCCGTAGTAGAGTCGCTTGTGGAGAACCGGCAGAACCGAGGATGAGGCTTCTCTAAACCGGCTTTTTCATCATCCCAATTACGCCACCCATCGCGGCGAACATCACGAGAACAAACCCAGCATCGACGAGCCACAGGGCTAACGGATTCAGATTGTAAACATAGTTCTGTGCGAACATGGCGGCTACAAAAAAGAGCCCGACGAACAGTCCAGTCATCGCGCCGTCCGACGCGGATGGTGACTTGCCAACCAAAACCGCAAGACCCCACGCGGCCACAAACGTTGCCAAAATGGATATGCCAAATGACACGGCCATATTCGTGCCTTCAACGGCTTCTGGTGTAATGCCAGTCAAGCTTTGCCACATGGATGCGAAGGCCAGCCCGTACCAGAGGAATCCGATGAAAAAGCCGGCGACCGTGGCGGCCAAAACTGCAATCCAGTTGACTTTGGTGATGTTCGCGAACGGGTTCATAGAGCGTTGCGGCGGGTGAGGAAGCAGTTTACTCCAAGGCGTTGCAATTCCCTAGTTTGGCTTTAGGACGCCACGTAAATAACGACCGCATCACTGTCCAAACTTCCAGTCAATCCATTCTGATGTCATCGGAAAGTACAGCCCCAGACGAATTGGGAGTCCTTCGTTCGCGAATAGTCTGGCGTAGCCTTCGAGCTGCTCGCGGTAACGCTCCTTCTGCCGTTCGAGGAAAACCTCCATGCCTTCTTCTCCGGGCATCGCCGTTTTGAAATCGATAATCCAGCGCAAACCGTCCTCTACGAATGTGCGGTCGATAAAGAAGCGCCGCGCGCTGCCGTTGACGATGCCATTCATCGAATACTCGCTCCTTGAATGCTCGTGGCTGTCCAAAATCCACCGGCCGCGATCATCTTGAAGTGTCTGCGCCAGCGCGTCCACGATACGCTTGGCCATTCTCTCGCGGTCCTTCAGTCCAACACCGAGTTCGACAAGAAGCCTCTCCCAAAGCTGCGTTCTATCCCGGATCGCGCCTCCTTCCCAATTTGAAACACCATCGCGAGCAATCCGCATCAACGCGCGATGCACCACCGTACCCATATTTCGCGCCGTTCGATCCAACGAGGCGATGTCCGCAAGGGGTTCGCTTTCGGTGATGGACGAGACACCAGGATGTAGAGGGGCGGGTTCAGGAGGTGATGGAACACCCCAATTGAGCCGAAAACGCCGAATGGTTTGAGGCAACGATGGGGTCGCTTTCCCATTGCTTTCGAATTCACCTGGACTCGCTGTCGGCGTGTTGTCGGCAAACTTGGTTGCGACGGCCGGCCAGAGTTTCTCGAGGAGGGACCCTGATTTCGGAACGGGCGGAGCATCGCCTTCGGGATCGTATTTCGCATGCCCGAACAGGTGCAGTTGCTCCTGCGCGCGGGTAGAAGCTACGTACAGCAGGCGACCATCCTCGAACGCTGCCTGTTGCTGGTCCAGCTTCCTGATGAAGGTGTAGACGGGGTCCGGATCGGCTTCGAACGCGCCGCGAATCGGACCCATCAGGAGTTGGTCCTCTCCGCCTATCGGGTGCTCGAGCCACACCAATGGCTGCGGATCATCGCCGCGCGTTCCGCGCCCCAGTCCCGGGAGAATGACCGTGTCGAACTGCAAGCCTTTTGCCGTGTGCATGGTCATCATTTCGACCCGGATGCGCTCGTCGGGGTCTGTTGGCGCAAAAATCTCGTCGGACTGGTCCTCAAGCTCTTTGAAGTTAATCAGGTCGCCGCCTTCAGCCAATTCCTCCAGCAGCTCGAAGTAGACACGCGTCGCCGCCATAGCGATTGGCGATGTCAACGTCGCCGGCCCGCCCAGCGCCAGCCAGGATCCTTCGACCCAACGCGCCAGCGACCGCCTGCGCCGGCTTTGCCAGGCCTTGTCGAGGATGGGTTCAAGCTGTTCGAGCCGCTCTGCGCCGTCGGGCGAGAGTGAGTTGGTTCGCTTGGTGTTGATCAACAAGTCCTGAACCGTACGGTACTTCTCGTCCGCCAGCAGCGCCGTCAGGTCTTCGAGTGACAGCCCGCACCAGGGCGCACGCAACACTGCGAGCCAGGCAGTCCGGTCACCGGGATGGAGGAGCGCGCGCGTCAGCGCCAGCAGATCCTTAACCTCTGGACGCTCACCCAGCCGTTCAAGGTCTTTGCCGCGGAACGCGATTCCGGCCTCGTGAAAGGCAGGAACGATGGCGCCCAGGTGCCTCCGGCTTCGAACGAGGATCGCGATGCTCCCGCCGGATTCCGCCAGCCTTTCTTCGACGATCTCAACTACCCGCCTCGCCTCCGAGGCCTTATCGTTATCGTAGAAGGGGTGGACGGCGACTCTTCCTGCCGCTCCGCGCGTGGCCTCGCAGGGCTCGTAGCTGACCGCGCCCGTCCTGGGATCGGATTGTGGCGGTAGCACCAGAGGAAACGCGTCGTTGAACCACGCGACAATCTCCGTGTTCGAGCGGAAATTGCGGCGTAGCGTCAGAGGTTCGAGAGTCACCGTCCCGATGCCGGAGCGCTTTGCCTGGAGAAACAGGGCGACTTCGGCCTCCCGGAACCGATAGATGCTCTGCATCGGGTCGCCCACTACGAAGAGGGTCCGTCCGTCGCCGGGAGTCCATCCCTCCGTGAGCTGCTCCAGCAACTCGAACTGGCCGCGCGATGTGTCCTGAAACTCATCGACGAGGAGGTGCTGAATCCGGTAGTCTAGCCGCAAAGCGAGTTCCGTCGGAGCCATGTCGGCCCCGAGCGCCAGGAGCGCTCGCACCTGCACCTCTTGATGGTCCAGAATGGATCGGGCAGAAAAGACAGATTGCAAGTGCTCGGCCGACCGTTTGAGCACGTCGAACAAGGCTTGAAGCATCTGCCACTGTTCGTCTGAGTAGTGTGGCGGAGGCAACGTCTTCACCTTCCTGAGCGCTTCTTTCAGGCCATCAATCCCTGCGAGCGTCTCGACCAAGGCAGCATGATGAGCTTTCAAGCCTTTCCCCTCTGAACCTGTTGGAAAACCGAGCGCGACGGTCATGCCCCGCGGGCTGCGCCACCTGCCTTCGTTGGTCAGAAGCAGAGACCGGAGCGCTCTCCAAATGTGCAGAGCTTCCCCCTCCGGATTCGGGAATTCGACTAGGCCATCAAGCGTGGATATCTCATGCTCCCTTCCATCGCGAATCAGATTGCTCGCGGCATGGCGGCCTACTTCAAGGAGTTCTGCGCGCACTTCCGGGGTAAACAATCCGACGAGTTCCGCAAGCTGTGCCTCGACGGCGCCCCGGAGTGCATTTTCGAGCACATCTCGCTCATGGTCTCCGTGAACGAGGTCCAGCCAGTGGCCACGCTTCCGCAGCATCCCGACGAGCAGGCGCTCCGCCTGGCGAACGTCATTGCCAAGATGCTCCAGGAGAATGGCGACCGGCTCTGCATACACATCGCCGGACTCTACCTCCGCCAGGGTGGCGCGCACGGCCTCCTCGTACAGTTCGTCGGAGCGGTCCTCGACAGTCCCGACGGCGCCCATCTCGGACGTGATGGGCATTTGCCGCGTCAGCGAGTGGCACAGGCTGTCGATGGTCTGGATGCGCAGCCGACCGGACATTTCGCTGAGATTCCACTCCCGCTCGCGGCCGCGCGTCATCGCGGCCCGCGCTAGGTCCCGCGTATTCTGTTCGTGTGCCTCCGTTGGGTTCTCGTCTTCTTCGCTGCTCTTCAGTGCGGCGACGACCCTGCTTCGCATCTCTGCTGCTGCTTTCCTAGTGAAGGTGATGGCCACGATCTCTTCGGGCTCGCGCACCCCAGCCAACAGGGCGAGAAATCGCTGAATCAGCAGCTCGGTCTTCCCCGAACCGGCGGGCGCCTGGACGATGAACGACCGCGACGGGTCGATGGCGCTCTCGCGGGCTAGCGCATCGGTGACTCCAAGTTCACTCATCGTTGTCGGGATCCATGAAGCCGATCAATGCGCCGTCGGCACGTTCGGTCAGTTCAGCGATGCGGCAGGCCGCCGACAGGTGGCAGAAGGTGCAGGTATGCCTGGGGTTCTTCGGGTCTACTCGCGCGTCGCCGGCAACGAATCCCTCTGCCAACGCCTCCAAATCGCGGCGCCATCCCGCCAGCAGTGCTTGCCAGTCGGGATAGAGAGCTTCCCACTCACTCCTACTGTTGCCGGATGGATAGGCCTTGTCCCTCTTGATCACGGCGTCGTCGCGCGTCAACCCAGACCAACCCGGCTTGTCGGCCTTCACGTTGGCAAACACCACGCCCCCCACGTCGCCGTCCGTCAGCGTGGCGTAAAGCGGCAACTGGGGCTCATCGGGCCGTTCTCCCCTCCATGCGTTCCGTGACTTGCCTCGTCCTGTCTTGTAATCGACGACCACGCGGCCGCCCTCCTCCAGTTCGTCGATCCGGTCGACGACGAGGCGGCGGATGGTCAGCGGCCCGATTTGTTGCTCCCGCAGTTCCTTTTCGGTTTCGACTACACGGAAGGTCGAGCGTTCCGTTTCTTGTTCGACCCAGCCCGCAAGCAGACGCTCAATCGCTCTCTTCTGAAGGGCTGAAAATGTCGGTGTCAGGGTCGTTGGGCGCTTCTCCCTCAGATCATTGACGGCCTCATCGACTACGCGCTTGATAAGGTCCTCCAGCGTCTCCGCGCTCATCCCAAGCAGTGTGTCCCGGTCGCGAATCTCTTCCCAAAGTTTTTGTAGCGCATTGTGGACGAGGCCACCCCGGTCGCGCGCGTCGAGGCCGTCCTGCGGTTCCTCCAGCCTCTCCGCGTGGAGACGGTGCCTGGCAAAAGCCTGAAAGGGGCAGGCGGACTGCGATGTCAGCGGTCCCGAGCCGCCGCTTGCCCGGCGCGCGGGTTCGAGAGGTGGCGCTTGGTGGTCCTCAACTTCCTCGAGTCCTCCTTCCGGAACAGAATCGAGAATCCGGCTAGCGTAGGAAGGATATCTGCATTCTGCCTGGTCAAATTCATTCACGTGGTACACGTTCAACAATGGGCTTGCAACGTTTTCGTTGTCTCCATCCATCTGGGGGTAGCTTAGGATCACTTCCGGCGCGGCAGAGGTGAGCCCGCGAAGGCGACGAAGTGCGAATTCGAGCTCCCGCTCTGGTGTGCTGTGCGACAGGCCGCGCGCGCGCTGCAGTTCGCTTGGTAATAGCGGATGTGTGTGTGGCAGACCCGGAAGCGTCGTGTCGGTAAGGCCCATCACCCAGATGGCGTCGAACTGCGCTCCGGTTGCTTCCAACAATCCGAGAA
>JAHEJB010000046.1:0-2487 GCA_024639085.1 Rubricoccaceae bacterium
AATTCTATGAAATGGGCGAAGAGGTAGGCAGGGAACTCGTTCGGCACGGCTTTGCCGTCATTACCGGAGGCGGACCTGGCATCATGGAAGCGGCGAACAAAGGGGCTCAGGAAGCGGGCGGCGCATCAGTCGGCCTCAACATTGTGCTTCCGCACGAGCAAAAGGCCAATCCCTACGTCGATCCAGACAAGATCATCGACTTCGACTTCTTCTTTGCACGAAAAACCATGTTCGTCAAGTACGCGCAGGGCTACATCGTACTTCCCGGTGGATTCGGCACGATGGATGAGCTATTTGAATCCCTCACCTTGATCCAAACCGGCAAAACCACACATTTTCCGGTCGTGTTGATGGGAACAGAATATTGGTCAGGATTGGTAGACTGGCTGCGAGACCAAATGATGATCGTAGGAAACATCTCTGAACCTGATTTGGATCTATTTACAATGACAGATGACCCGCTGGAAGCGGTCCAGACAATTGAGAAGTTCTGCCGAGAAACCGGGCTAGCACCCAATTTTTGACCTGCGCTGTGTAATTGGCATTGTACTTTCTCGGCTACGCTTTTGTAATAAGGCGTCTTCGTGCTTGCACAATCAGAACTGAGAATCGCGGGTCAGAGCCACTATCTGGCTGAGTTGTCACCTCGGCACAATCTCTGTATTAAACACAGGCAGGAAGCGTTTGCCGTTTATTTGAGCGCTTTTATCCAATCTCCAATCTCACCTCCTAACGACGAACTCGGTGCCATGATCGACACCCCTCGCCTCACATTTCTTTGCGCCCTTGCGGCGCTCCTCATTTCAGTGAACGTTACGCAAGCGCAAGACGATACGCTGGTTCCGGATACTATCGTCGTGCCTGTGCCCGGCAACGATGCCCGTGCGGCCTTCAACGAAGGCAACGCTCTCCTCCGTTCCGGCGACAACGAAGGCGCTCTTGCCAAGTTTGAAGAAGGTCTCCGCCAGGATCCTCGAAGCGCCCGGAACGCATACGGAAAGGCACTTGCGTTAGCCCAACTGGAGCGTGAGGATGACGCTTCTGTCGCATTTGAAAACGCCATCCAGCTTGCTGACGCTGCCAGCGACAGCGAAACTGCTGACGCCGCACGACGCGCACTGGGCACCATCTCATACCGCAACGCAATCGAGATGCTGCAGGCTTTCCCGCTTCCTCCCGACGCGGCCGAGTCAGCCCTACCGTTGCTCCAAAAAGCCGAAGACGGGGACCTGGATCAGGCGATGCTACCCTATCAATTTGCCCGCGTGTACAACGCACTGGAGCAATACGACAATGCCGTTCGCTATGCGTCGGCAGCTGTCGACAACCGCGACGAAAGCGCTGCCGACAACTCAGCGCTCTACTATGAGTTGGGCCTGGCCCACATGGGTGCTGGCGACAATGCTGGTGCTCTAGAAGCCTTTGAGCTTGCCAAAAATGGTACGTGGTCCGGATGGGCTGAGCATCAGATCACCCAGATCAACTCAGCCGAAGAAGGTGCTGCCGAAGGATCGGCAGCAGGTTCAGTGTCTGGCAACTAAGTTCATTGCCATTCGGTAGATTCAAAGAGCCGCATCGGATTATCCGGCGCGGCTCTTTTTATGTGCGGCGCCCTCAATCAGACTGTGTGTCTGCTGCCAAGCCAGATCAGCAGGATCAAAAGAACGAGCGGTGCGACAATGCTGGCGATGGGCATCCACTCCAGGCCAACACCTCCATGACCGTGCTCGGGGCCAAATAGAAGGGCGAATAGAATCATTAGAGGAAGTGGTTGGTGGGGATATCTTGCACGATCTGTACGCTCTCAAGCTACTGCAATCTCGTTATGTCCGTTTCCCCAACCTCACAGATTGCCACAACGGCCAGCTTAGCCGATGACGTTCGGGTTGGGCATTTTGCTGTGATCAGTGAAGACGCACAGATTGGAGCTGGTTGTCAGATCGGCCATCACGTGGTCATTCACGCGGGTACATGGATCGGTGATGGTGTACGGATCGACGACCACGCGGTACTCGGCAAACAACCGATGCGTGCCGCTAGAAGTGCGACTACGATCAATTCACCACCTCCACCAGCTAGCATCGGTGCGGGGTCAATCATCGGCACAGGTGCCGTGCTATATGCCGGATGTGATATTGGCGAGCGCGTTTTGGTCGCCGATTACGCCACCGTTCGTGAGCGTGTCCTTGTGGGCGATGAAACGATTGTCGGGCGAAGTGTGGCTATCGAGAACGACTGCTCGGTCGGCGCGCGGTGCAAATTGGAGACGAACGCGTACATCTGCGCTTACACAACCATTGGCGATGACGTGTTCGTTGCGCCGGGCGTGCTAACAAGTAACGACAACTTCATGGGGCGAACAGAAGAGCGTAAGAAGCATTTTGGTGGGCCCATCGTCCACGATGGAGCACGCATTGGTGTCGGTGCCGTGCTGCTGCCCGGAAAAGACGTGCCTTCTGAAGCCGTAGTAGCTGCGGGCGCGGTTCT
>JAHEJB010000046.1:2587-19297 GCA_024639085.1 Rubricoccaceae bacterium
GGCCAATCGGCGGACATGGACCCAATCCTGGAACTGGCGAAGAAGTACGATCTCGCCGTCATCGAAGACGCGGCGCAGGCCATCGGTGGTAGATACAAGGGGCGAGTCCTTGGTACGCTCGGAGACGTAGGCTGCCTCTCCTTTTACCCAACGAAGAACCTTGGGGCGTACGGGGATGGCGGGGCATGCATCACGACTGATGAGACTCTCGCGTCATCCCTACGACGACTTGCGAACCACGGCGCCGAACGCAAATACTTTAATACAGATCTTGGCGTCAACAGCCGTCTGGATGCACTCCAGGCAGCCATTCTGTCTGTAAAGCTTCCCCATCTTCCCGCATGGACGGCGGCTCGCAAGCGGGCGGCGGATCTCTATGACGACGCACTCAAAGACATCGAATCTGTAGAAACTCCAACGCGTGCTGAGTACGCGGATCATGTCTTTCATCAATACACGGTTCGAGTTCCTGCTGCCATGCGCGACGACCTCGCCGCCCATCTCAAAGCCTATGGAATTCCAACGATGATCTACTATCCGTTCCCGCTGCACTTGCTTCCCGTATTTGAGAGTCTCGGATACGAACTAGGTGCCTTTCCAGAATCGGAACGAGCCAGCAACGAGGTTCTTTCTCTCCCGATTCACCCCCACCTTGCGGATGGGGAAATTCAATACGTTGGGAACGCTATTTCGGAGTTCATGCTTGAACCCGTCCCAGCAACGTCATAGTCCGACATTCCATGCCTGCCAACCAACCAGCCCCAATTCGGCTTGCGCAAATCGGCGTGGGGTACTGGGGAAGAAACCTGCTGAGGAATTTTGCGGCTATCGATCAGGCTGATGTAGTTGGAGCGTGTGATACACAGGAGGAGGCGCGGAATGCAGCTGCCGCGAACCACGCGGGCATTTATACAACTTCTGATATTCAGGATGTCCTGAACGACGACTCGGTTGACGCAGTCGTCATAGCAACAGAAACGCCTCAGCACTTCCTGATGGCGGAAGCTGCACTCAGAGCTGGGAAGCATGTTTTTGTGGAGAAGCCCCTCGCCCAAACCGTTGCCCAGGCCGAAAGACTCGTTGCTCTGGCCGAGGAGAAGAACCTGCGCTTGATGGTAGGCCACCTTCTCCTGTATCACCCTGCATTCCGGCACGTGGAAGACTTGATTCAACGCGGCGAACTAGGCGATATCCAGTACCTATACAGCACACGCGTCAACCTCGGGATCGTCAGGCAACGGGAGAACGCTTTCGAGAGCCTTGCCCCGCACGATCTTTCCGTAGCACTTGCATACATCAACAGCCAGCCCGTCGCGATAGCGGCGCAGGGAAGCGCTTATCTCCAAAAGTCCATTGAGGACGTTGTGTTCGCAACGGTGTTTTTTGAGAACGGCGCGTTAGCCCACATCCACACCTCCTGGCTAGACCCTCACAAAATCCGTAAGACCACGGTAGTAGGCACGAAGCAGATGGCTGTTATCAATGATATGGAGCCTTCTGAGAAAGTGCGCCTGTACGACAAAGGAGCTGAAGTCTCGAACCCTGACGGATACACGGGCTTCGCAGAATCTGTGAGCGTTCGCTCAGGCAGTATCGTAATTCCAAAAATTGGAAACGAGGAGCCGCTCCGCCGTGAATGCGAAGAGTTTGTGGCATCGATTGTAGAAAGCCGCCCGCCTCGCACGGACGGGCGCAGTGGGCTCACTGTTGTAAGGCTGCTGGAAGCAGCGAAGCATTCTCTCGAGGCGGGAGGAACCCGTATAGACGTATAGGCTCCGTCTGAGACGTTCAGTATCCTTCGCGCAACTCCTCTTACTGCCGATGAATTCCCGTTTTTCTACGCTCGGGCTTCTTTTCCTGCTTGCCTCGTCGTCTCTGTCAGCTCAAGTTGACGGCATCCTGCAGATAAATAATCCACTCCAGCTGTTCCTTGAGCGACAGCAGACGAGGGGACTGCTTGAAGGGGCCATCCTGAGCCATCAGCCCATGTCGGCGTACGAGGCTCACGCGTATCTCGACAGCCTTGCCGCAGATCCAGATGCTATCCAGCGTATGACTACGGTCGATCGGAAGCTCCTGGCGCGCTTCAGAGGCGAGGAACCTGGACCCGGCGTAGAGTTTGTTCGCCGGCGCCTTGGCGGCCTCTACAAGAACGGACAAGACTTTTTCTCCTCGGAAGGCGATGGGTATGGGATTCAGGTCTCCCCTGTCCTTTACCTCGACGCGGATAGAGTTTCACAGAGCACCGAGGAAGATCCTTCGACGGCGGGAGCGTCTGACGATGGTTTGACGGCGTGGCGGAACACAAGAGGGATCCGCGCAGCCGGACATCTTGGCGACCACCTCTTCTTCGAGACACGCGTTGAAGAGAACCAACGTGTGGATCCAGTCGCGGATCGTTCACTGGTGAGCCAGCGCATTGGCCAGCGGTATTTCCGCGATTCTCGCCTGTTCGACTATTGGGTTGTAACAGGTGTGGCAGGCGTGCGAACCAAGTACGTGGAGATTCGTGCTGGAAGAGACCGAAATCTGTGGTCTGCCGGAAGAGGGGCGCTACTGGTCTCTAACGTTCCTACTACCTACGATCAAATTCAACTCCGCACTCGGGTTTGGCGACTACAATACACTAACGTCTTCGCCTCCCTTTCGGATCAGTCGTTACCCCGAGATTCTGTTTCGGGCATGCATCGAGATAAGTATGGCGTCTTCCATAGGCTCGCCATTGATCTTCCGGGTCGGGTGCAAATCGGACTTTCTGAAGCCTCAATTCTTGCCCCAACGGCAGAAGACAGAGGACCTGGCTTCTACATGGCCTTCTTTAATCCCATCATTTTCATCCGCGCGGTGGATTTCGAAGAAGGCAGCCCGGCCAACATGCTCATCGCGTTGGACGCCCAATGGGTTCCGATATCCGGCATTCAACTGTACGGCCAATTCATGCTAGACGAGTTTCGGGCAGGCGAACTTTTTAGTAGCCGTGGATGGATAAACAATAAGTGGGGTGGCTTGGCCGGAATTCACTTTGCCGGGCTAGGCATACCTGATCTAGAGTTGAGAGCGGAGTATGCTCGCGTCCGGCCTTACACCTACTCAAGCAGAGACGCCCAGCGTGCACACGTCCACTTCTTCGGAAACGTAGGCCACACGTTTGGGCCCAATTCGGAGAGCGTAGCTGTCTGGGCAGATTACAGGCCTTCTGACAGAATTACTGCCTCTGTGTTCGCGACGGTTGCACGACGTGGTCGTAACGACGGGGACGTCAACTGGGGAGGCGATCCGCTTGTACCGTACATACAGGATGCACCTCTTGAGTATGGCGTCACTCTAGGCCAGGGCATCCGCCAGACCGAAACTCGACTTGAAGGGCGTGTTGGATACGAATTACTCCCAAGCCTTGTCCTGGAAGCAACGGCTGGTTTTACTCGCATTGGCGACGCCGGTAACCCTGCCTTCGCCCGCAGATATACGAGCTTCGGTGGAGGACTACGATGGAGCCTGCCGTACTCAAACGCACGGTTTTAACCTCCGCATTGTTTGCCTTCGATGGGTTCTGCTCTAGCGCTGCGATGCAGTACCTGAGGAAGTGCCGTCCATCGTCTCTCCACTGCTGGAATAAGCACAAGAGTCGTGCATAAGCACACCGCGAATCCAATAACTAGACTGCCTATGAACATTGCCGAAGTTGAATCAACTGCAAACGGGGCTCTCGCACGCGACTGTAAACAGCATTGCCAGTGCTTCTGCCCTCGCCAGCAAATAACGCGCTCTGGTTGACGCAATTACGACCATGAAGCATCACTGACAAGTCGTGGCTTAACTAGATGCAGCTAGTCACACAAAGATCATTTGACGGAAAAGTACAGATACACCGTTTATTAATAGATCTATATGATTACCAACAAAGCACGACGCCACTCAAACGTTATGGCGCAGCAGAGGGTGGATATGATTTGCTAGGCCCGTCGTCTATTCCGACGCCAGCGGTCGACTCGTGTCTTTTCCCGACGTTCATTTCGACAGGTTGGACGGCACCATCTCCACTTGAGGATTTGGCAGCAGCTTCCAGCAGCAAATCGTGGAGTGATCTGGTTGAGCCATATCCGTCAGCCGGCCCCTTCGCATACCGACCGGGGATATAGCCAAGCCAGTAAAGAAAAACGACGACAGCACAAACTCCAATGAGGAAAATGATTAGTGCGCCTTGTGCAGACGAAAGCGCCATCAACACCGCACTTACAGCAAAGAACACACTTGCAAGGTGCAGAATGCGCACTACCCGTGTATTAGGAAAACGAACCATCAGCCTGTGGTGGAAGTGATCGCCATCGGAATGGAGAAGTGGCTTATCGTACTGGGGGCGACGAATGAGGGTAACCAACGTATCAAGGATCGGAAGGCCAAGAGCCACACCAGCGATCGTTAACGCTACCAAGGGGTTTGCATGGGCTGTGCCTTGAAGAGCATATACCGCTAAGACATACCCAAGGAAATGGCTTCCCACGTCCCCCATGAATATGGAAGCTGGACGAATGTTATAACGTAAAAACCCAAGAACCGCGCCAATAGTCACGGCCGCGACGACAACTCCTGAAATGTCTCCCCCAATCGCGTAGGCGGAACCGAGGCCAACGATTGAGATCGCCACAACCCCGCCTGCAAGCCCGTCCATACCATCAATGAAGTTGACACCGTTGATGGTGCCGACCACCCAAACGAGCGTGAGCAGCACAGAGGCGGCAAATGCCAGATCTCCCCCTCCAAGAGCGCCATCAAATACTGTGATTCGCAACCCACCCGCGACGACAAACAAACTGAACACTGCCTGGGCGATGAGCTTTGGAAGGGCATGCAAATCTCGTATGTCGTCAACAAATCCAACGCACGCCATCAACAGTGCTCCGACAATGATAAGCGCTGGAGGCATAGTGAATGCGGTCGCGAAAGCATCTGGAAGCACTGGTTTCAGCAACGCAAAGAAGCCTAGACTAATTGCCATCGCAACGATGATGGCCAATCCACCTACGCGTGGTATTTCTCGGACATGAACCTTACGATGACCATCTGGTCGGTCCATCCATCCCATCCTGAACGCCGCGCCGCGAACGAGTGGGACCAGAACGAGCGCGCTAATCAAACTCAGCGCCAAGGCGCTTATCAAAGTCAGAACGAGCATTTAGGCTTGACGATATGCGAGAGAGCTGGCTAGCAGCAGAGAGATGTAGCAAGGCCGTTTATATATATATCGCTCGCTGAGGAGGGTACTAAATAACAACCATACCTTTGGAATTCAAGCGATACACAGCCCAATCTCGTAGTTCAGTGTGAAATGCGCAAGCATGCCACGTTCGTCCTATCGTGGCATCAGCTCAGGCTCAAACGGGAGTTTTACGCTAGCCGCGTCTGATCCCATCCGTCACTTTGCATAGTGCTATGTAGAAACGACCATGCTCCGGCCCAAACGGTTCGCCAAACGCGCTTCGAGCAGGTTCAAATAGGTCTCCTCAACGCGCTCCCACGTGTACGAGTTCTTCACGCGCTGTAAAGAGCGTTCTCCAAGATCAACACGAAGCGCCTCGTCGGAATCGAGTTCTTCAATCAGCATCGCAACATTGGCTGAAGACGAAAAATACGCCGCTGCTTCGCCAGCCACTTCTCGATTGAATTCGTTGTCGTGTGCGATGATTGCATTGCCGCTGCCCATCGCTTCGAGCAGCGATGGGTTTGTCCCACCAACAGAGTGCCCGTGGAGATATGTGCGAGCATAGTAGCGAAGTGCATCGATTCGGCGATCATAGATGGGACCAGGTAATATGATGCGCTCATCCCGCCGAGCGATGGCATCCAGCGATTTCGTATAGGCTGTAGGCTTTCGAGTAGTTCCTAGGGCAATGAGTGGATACGGACTCTTTGAATTTGAGTAACCCTGAAAAATCTCTCGAACATGATTCTCAGGCTCAAACCGGCTAACCACAAGGTGGAACTCATTGGGCTTTACTCCCCATTCCTCGAGTGCGGTTGGATCCGGCTTTGCGTCTAAGCTGGTAGCACCGTACGGGATAACAACAATATCTGGCAGGCTCGTATGGCGATTCTGAAGGAAGCTCTTGATTGCTTCAGCATCCGCAATCATCAAATGAGGGACGTACTGTGCAATAGCCTCCATCATCTTCCACCATGTTTTACCCAAAATGCCCCACTTGTCTCGCTTCCATTCTACGCCGTCCATATTCATCCAGACTTCTGTGCCGGCGAGCTTGGGCATCATGCAAAACAGGCTCGTTCCATAGCCCAACATGTAGACAACATCGTACTTCTTGCGAGCCTGCCACAACGCACGGAAATCATGGAGCACGGTTGTAAGTCCCCCGAGATGTGGAGTTGGGACATACTCCAACTGGACACCTGCATACGTGTCTGGCCCGCTGCGCCCCTCGCAGTAGACCGTAACATCCACGCCCTGCTTCACTAGTCGAACGGCTAGTTCTTCCGCAAACGTTTCAAACCCTCCGTATTGGGCAGGAATACCGCGCGAGCCAATAATGGCGATGGATGGGAAGGCCATATACTCGAGTTGATCCAAGCGAGCTAGAAGTTACGTCGTTTCAATCTTCGGCCTTCCACTATCATGGATTGCGTTCCGCGATGCAGATATTGCGATACCGACAAACAACCACAAGTAGTACGAAAATTGGCGGACCTCGAACGTCTGGTTTATGCCATTCAACGGAATAGTCAATAACATTAGAAGCGAAGCGATGAGAGCGTATCTCTTTGCAACGGCGTCGGTTGCGTGTTTGTAAAGCCGTAGAACAAGCGCAGTGAGTTTCCCGAAGAAAAGCACAAAACACGCCAATCCAATGAAGCCGTAATACAAAAGCATTGCGAGCCAATAGACATCTTCCACAACGTGAATGAACACAGAGGTCAGAATCGCCGACAGGTCGAAGTGCTCCGCAACGGCAGCAGCGACTATGTTCACATCGGATGAGTATCCAAAGAGAGTAATGCCACCGTCGAAGGCATTGGGCAGGAGGTACACGACAAGTCCCAGCCTTTGCGTCAACGCGTGTTCCTGGTACTCCCGGGAGAAGACATCGAAGATGTAAAACGGTTCTGCAATAGACGATCCGAAACTCAACGTAATGGCCGCGACGAGCGGAAGTAGAAGCATGGTTAGCAACGCCGTTTTACGAACACCCCTCAATGCCACTTGATGCATGACTACCACAAGTACCGTTGCGAACACTGCCATGCGCGAATGAGATTGAAAGGTGACCAACAATGCCAATCCGACACCCAAACCATACATGACAGGTCGCTTCTCATTTCGAACAACCCAGACAACCACACCAACCAAGATGAAGTATGCGTAGGCAACAGGCCGCGCGATCGTTCCATTTATATCGTGTCGTTCGAGGCCTAGTAATGTGTCCAGTGGAACACCAACAAACGTGTACCCGCCCCAAGCATGAACCACTGAGAAGAAGCTGCGGACAGGTTGACCGCCAATCCATTCGGCAATACCAACGCAAACCTGAATTACAAAGGCCAGGACAAGCACTCTCGGCACGCGTGCGAGCTGCTCGTTATCCGGCGCCAGAGTAATTAGCGCATAGATCAACGGTATGTACCGCAGCAGCGCTTTCAGGCTGATCGATGCCAAAAATATGTCTGCACCATTGAGATACATAGTGCCGAACGCGACCAACACGAATGCTAGTAAGAAGCGATCGATACGGCGCCCTATCACCCGGATTGAACCGTACTTCGCAAAGTGCAGCGCTGCCGCGCCTATCGCAACGAGCCAAACCAACAGTTCTGGCGTTTGCCGTAAAACCAGCAGGACACTCCTCGGCAGTGGCAGCCACCGTAACAGGAAGTCTTCAAGGGGAAGGTAAAAGGCCAGGCCCAACAGGATGTTGAAGCCAATTTTGCGCGCGTCCCGTGTCATCGTGAGCAACTAATCTGCGGGAAAACTACATCCGCGAGCAACCAGAATCGGTGTCTCGTTTTGTACTTTGCTGCCCGTTTTCTGACAACATCCCGATGAACTGGAAGCAAAAGTCAATTATTCAAAATGTAGCCGCACGCTTGCCGCGCCCACTGGGAAGCGCTGTGTACTACCAGATGCAGCGCCGATTTGGCAAACTAGGCATAACTGATCCTCGCAGTCGTCTCGAAGCAGGATTGCAGATGTTGCGCTATGCCGAGGCCGAGGGGAGAACCGTTGAGGGGAGCACGATTGTTGAAGTAGGTACGGGCCATCGCATGAACGTCCCAATCGCGCTGTGGCTGAACGGAGCTGAGTGCATCCACACGTACGACCTCAACCCCTACCTAAAACCCAAACTCGTCCTTGAGGATATCGCCTACATACGTTCGAACGAAGCGAGCGTTTTTGAGGTGTTCGGCGAAGTCGCGGAACGACCTGTCTTCCAGAAGCGCTGGCAGCGCCTTATGGATATGACAATCGATGGCCACAACTTTGCTACCGCCTTCAACGTTGAGTACCACGGGCCGGGCGACGCGGCCAAAACCGGCCTTCCACGCGACAGTGTCGATCTCCACGTTTCGTTTACCGTACTCGAGCACATACCGCCCATCGTATTGACCCCCATCATGAAGGAAGGCGCGCGCGTTCTCAGTGAAGACGGCCTCTTCATCCATCACATTGACTTTACAGATCACTTCGCCCACCACGACGGCGACATCACCTACGTCAACTTCCTTCAATTCGACGAGCCAACCTGGATGAGACTTGGAGGTAACCGATTCATGTATATGAATCGCCTTCGTGTAGATGACATCACCTCGCTTGTGTTGGGAGCTGGACTGGAGATCATCAAAGACGACCGAGTTGTGGATGACCGTTCGCTGAAGGCACTCAAAAACGGTCTCAGCGTGGACATAGAATTCCAGGACAAGTCCGATGAAACCAACGCGACCGCTCGCCAATGGGTTGTTGCGCGTACAAGGAGATAGGAAGTAGAGGCTGCTTAGTTTCCTACAATCTCGGAAATCGTTCGTGAGAGGGCATCACGCCAATCGGGTGCTGTGATTCCAAAGACTGATTCAATCTTGGCCGTGTCGAGAACCGAGTTCAACGGGCGCTGTGCCGCGGTAGGATATTCGTCCGAAGTAATAGGCACTATGCGTTCGACCCGGGATAATCCGCGCTGGCTCACTTCGTCAACAATTGCCCGCGCGAAAGCAAACCACGTTGCTGGCGGCTGGCCAGCAAAGTGGTACGTGCCCCACACCGGGCCTCTCTTGTCAAGATGGCGGACAATGCGCAATAGGCATTCTGCGATGTCATCTGCAGATGTCGGGGAGCCATGCTGGTCGCTGACAACCCGCAACTCGTCACGTTCACGAGCAAGGCGAACCATCGTGCGAACGAAGTTAGATCCAGTAGAACTGAATACCCATGAGGTACGGAGGATGACATGCTTCTCCCACGAAGATCGAACGGCCTCCTCTCCTTCCCACTTGCTCATTCCATAAACACCAAGTGGGTTGGGCGGATCGCTTTCGGTGTATGAACCTGACTTCTGTCCATCAAACAAATAGTCCGTTGAGATGTGGATAAGTGGGATATCGTTCTCCGCACAGGCCAATGCAAGATGATGTGCCCCGTCGCGGTTCGCGCAAAAGACAGTATCCGGCTCGACTTCTGCTCGATCTACGGCGGTATAGGCTGCTGCGTTAATGACAACATCTGGACGATGACGGCCAACAGCAGCCCGGACAGCACCTTCATCAGTGACGTCGAGGTCTGCCCGATCCAATCCAATTACATCTATCGCCTCTGCAACACAGCGAGCTACCAGGGCAGCACCCACCTGTCCTCGAGCGCCAGCAATCAGAAGCTTCACTACACAATAGCAATGGGCAGAGTTGGAAGATCCTCCTCCTTCAGCGAGCCCAGCTGGGGAAGGATCGCATCTTTGAGCGACAACAAGGGGGCCTCAACGGGCCAATTGATGCACAGATTCGGATCATTCCAGACGATGCCGCCCTCGTCCTGTGGATCGTAATAAGCGGTGCACTTGTAGAGGAAGTCAGCTTCATCGGAAAGCACACAGAATCCATGCGCGAACCCGGGCGGAACCCACAACTGCCAGTGATTCTCGTTGCTTAACTCAACACCGTGCCATTCTCCAAACGAAACAGAGCCAGGCCGAACATCCACGACGACATCGAAAACACGCCCCTGTATTACTTCAACCAGTTTCCCTTGAGGGAAGTGTTTCTGAAAGTGCAAACCACGAAGCGTTCCTTTTACGGATCGCGAGTGATTGTCCTGCACAAATGGGAGATCAACTCCGTACTCTCGATATCGACTTTCGTGAAAACGTTCCAGAAAGAAACCTCGCTCGTCCGAGTAAACTTCTGGCTTAATAAGAAGAACTCCATCCAACGTCGTTTTGATAACATTCATAATCCACTACGCTCCAGCAGGAGGCTCGTCGCGTCCCAGTATATCCATCAAATACACTCCATACGGACTCTTTTCGAGAGGGCGTGCGAGATTCTCCAACTGTACGGCTGTGATAAAACCCATTCGGTAGGCCACCTCTTCTGGACAGGCGACCTTTAAGCCTTGGCGCGATTCCACCACCTCCACGAAATTGGATGCCTCCAGTAGCGATTGGTGCGTGCCTGTGTCTAACCACGCCGTGCCGCGCCCTAGAATTTTGACTCGAAGGCTGCCGCGCTCCAGATAGGCTCTGTTGACGTCCGTGATTTCCAGCTCGCCGCGCTCAGACAGCGTAAGGTTCTGGGCAATCTCCACAACGGCATTGTCGTAGAAGTAAAGCCCGACGACGGCATAGTTCGACTGTGGATCTTGAGGCTTCTCTTCGATGCCAATTGCCACGCCATCTTCGTCGAAATCAACGACGCCGTAGCGCTCAGGATCGCGGACGAAGTAGCCAAAAACCGTAGCTCCTTCCGCTCGATGGGCAGCTTGTTGGAGTGTTGACGTGAGCCCGTGTCCGTAAAAAATGTTATCGCCCAAGACAAGCGCCACGCTATCGCTGCCGATAAAATCGGCCCCAATGATGAACGCCTCAGCTATGCCGTTTGGTTCAGCCTGCTCTGCATAGGAAAATGACACGCCCCACTTCGAGCCGTCACCCAAAAGCCGCCGAAAATGTGGGAGGTCATGGGGCGTCGAGATTATCAGGATCTCCCTGATGCCCGCCAGCATCAATGTGCTGAGCGGATAGTATATCATCGGTTTGTCGTAAACAGGCATGAGCTGCTTACTGAACGCGATGGTCAACGGGTGGAGACGTGAGCCTGAGCCACCCGCCAGAATGATTCCTTTCATCAAATTGCGTGGTTGCTCTTGATAATCCCCGCTGATTTCAGGGCCTCGAGGACGACATCGGCAGCCTCTTCGATGGACATATCTGCGGTCTTCAACATCAGCTCTGGGTTTGCGGGGGCCTCATACGGGGAGGTGACGCCTGTGAGATTAGCAATCTCGCCCTGATCGGACTTTGCGTACAGACCTTTGGGGTCGCGGTCGCGAGCTGTATCCAGATCTACATCGACGAAGATCTCAAAGAAGCGACTTTCCGGAACGAGCGCACGAGCTCGGGCTCGATCTTCAGAATACGGCGACACAAACGTGCACAGCACGACACTTCCCTGTTCAAAGAATAATCGAGCCACCTCACCAACACGGCGGATGTTTTCAGCACGATCCGAAGCAGAGAAACCAAGATCGCCGCACAGACCGTGACGCACGTAGTCGCCATCGAGAAGCATCGTTTTGACACCGGCACCAAACAGCCGACGCTCTAGAACGCGTGCCACAGTCGTCTTGCCTGAACCCGACAACCCTGTAAACCAAACCACAGCTGCCCCATGCTTGCCGGCTGCCTCCCGCTCCTCTCTAGGGATGTTGAGACCTTCCCAAACGACGTTTGGGGAGCGTAACTCTTTTCTTGCTTCCTGTAGGGCGCTGCGCGAAAGGTGAGCAGCACGTTCGCCAACTTCTTCCGCGGTTCTGGTTGCACCCCTGATCATCCCCGCTGCTACTGTGTTGTGCGAGAACGGGTCGACTAAAATAAACGCTCCAGTCTCCTGATTGACTCGGTAGGGATCGAAGAACAGAGGCTGAGCCGTGGTGATCTGAACACGGCCAATATCGTTGAGCTGGAGCGTGTCCGCATCCTCCCGATGGAGCGTATCTACATCGACGCGGTATGACACTTCATCCACAAAGGCCTTTACTTCGCGCGTGGAGTGCTGCAGGACATAATGCCGGTTGCGATCTAGCGGCTCCTCGCTCATCCAGCATATCATGGCTCCGACTTCATTATCGACCTGCGGAATATTTCCAGGCCGCACGAGCATATCGCCGCGGCTGATGTCGATCTCGTCTTCAATCGTGATAACCACTGGAGTTCCTGCGCCTGCCTCGCCTAAATCACCCTCAAACGTGGTGACTTCCTTTATGCGGCTGGTCTTGCCTGAAGGCAGGGCCATAACCTCTTCTTTGGGCCTAATTACGCCCGATACAATAGTGCCTGCATAGCCTCGGAAGTTCTGATGCGGTCGGATAACAGCCTGGACAGGGAAACGGAAGTCGATCAAATTTCGATCGGAGGCGATGTTCACGTGCTCCAGATGATGGAGAAACGTTGGTCCGTGGTACCAGTCCATGTGTTCGCTTCGGTCCACGACATTGTCGCCCTTCAGCGCAGAGACAGGAATGAACGTAATGTCTGTGATGTCGAGCTTCGCGGAGAAGGCTGTGTACTCGCGTTCAATCTTCGCAAAAACCTCCTGGGAGAACTCTACTAGGTCCATTTTGTTGACTGCAACCACGACATGTGGAATGCGCAGTAATGAAGCGATAAAACCATGCCGCTTGGATTGCGTGAGAACACCGTGACGGGCATCTATCAGAACGACCGCAAGGTCGGCGGTGGACGCGCCCGTAACCATGTTGCGCGTGTACTGAACGTGCCCTGGAGTATCCGCAATGATGAACTTGCGCTTCGGCGTTGCGAAATAGCGGTACGCAACATCAATCGTGATGCCTTGTTCACGCTCCGCACGTAGACCGTCCGTGAGCAGCGCTAGGTTGACGCCGTCTTCGCCGCGATTAAGGCTGGCTTGCTCGATAGCGTCAAGCTGATCCTCGAAGATGGCCTTGGAATCGTACAGCAGGCGACCAATAAGTGTGCTCTTGCCATCGTCTACGCTGCCGGCTGTTGTAAACCGGAGCAGATCCATCTCGAGGTACGCGTTGCTTGAATTGGACTGCTCGTAGATAGTCATACTGCCGTTCGATTCAGACTTAGTGTATGGGGTTTTGCACGCGCGGCAACAAAAGATCTTTTGTGATGTGGCTAAAAGTAACCTTGCTTTTTTCGGTCTTCCATTGCGGCTTCCGAGCGTTGATCGTCATGTCTTCCGCCACGCTCCGTTTCTCGCGCGGCTGCTACTTCCTGGATGATTTCCTCCATCGTACTCGCTGAGGAAAGCACGGCGCCTGTACACGTGGCATCACCAATGGTGCGGAATCGGATGGTTTTGCGTTCGACCGATTCCTCCGGCTGAATGGAGACAAAGTCCGTGTTGGCCAGCAGCGTTCCGCGCCGGTTGAAAACTTCCCGTTCGTGTCCGAAGTAGAGGTGAGGGATTTCAATTTCCTCCAACGCGATGTATTGCCACACGTCCATTTCCGTCCAGTTACTAAGCGGGAATACTCGGAAGTTCTCGCCCACATTCTTGTGACCGTTATAAAGGTTCCACAACTCCGGGCGCTGATTCTTAGGGTCCCATTGGCCAAACCTGTCTCGATGAGAGAAGAAGCGCTCCTTGGCTCGCGCCTTCTCTTCGTCGCGACGGCCTCCACCAAAAGCCGCATCAAACTGATGCTCTTGAATCGCATCAAGCAGCGGAATGATCTGCAGTCCGTTGCGACTCGCTTCTGGACCCGTTTCCTCAACAACTCTGCCTTTGTCGATGGCATCCTGTACGCTCGCCACGTAGAGTTTCACGCCCAGCTTCTCGACCAGCGTATCGCGGAATTCAATCGTCTCAGGAAAGTTGTGACCCGTATCAACGTGCATCAAAGGAAATGGTATGGGCGCGGGATGGAAGGCTTTGCGAGCCAGATGCACCATCACGATTGAGTCTTTCCCCCCTGAAAAAAGAAGGACGGGGCGCTCAAACTGAGCGACAACCTCCCGCATCAAGTAAATCGCTTCGGCCTCAAGATCCTTAAGGTGCGACGTGCGGTAGAGAGAGTCTGACGACGACATCAATTAAGGGAATTAGAATAGTAGTTTAGTCGTTGATGGTAGTGTGTCAGAAGTCGCTGATGCAAACTGCTGCGCTGTATCCTTGCTGTCTTTACGGATCATTAAAGCCATGCTACCGTGCAGACAGTAACGGTAACAACCATGACGATGAGGCTTACGGGTAGTCCGGCTCGCGCATAGTCTGTGTATCGATAACCTCCGGCGCCCATCACCATAAGATTGGTTTGATAACCAACTGGCGTAAGAAAGCTGGCCGCGGATGCAATCGTAACTACGACGGCAAATGCTTTCCAGTCAACTCCAAGCTCAGTGGCTACCGCGAGGGCAATAGGAAGCATGAGAACAGCGGAAGCCTTGTTGGTAATGAGTTCGGCGAGAAGGTTCGCAGAAACGTAAAGGATGACAAGCATCAGGACTGGCCCAACAACTCCTGCCACGCCGACAATTCCGTGCGCCGCAGTTCCTGCCAGCCCCGTTGCTTCTACGGCTTTACCCAAGCCCAAAGCGGCCGCAATCACAAGAATCACCTGGAAGTCAACGGCCTTCGCCAACGCCTGTCCTCGAAGACAGCCTGTAACCACCATGCCCAACGCCGCGGCAAAGGTTGCTGTTGCCAGCGGTAGGATTCCGGTCGCAACAAGCACAATCATGGCGATCAATATCGCAAGGGATAGTGGGGCACGGCGTGCCATTGGCCGCACATGATCGTGTTCGGAAACCATCGCAAAGTCAGTCGCTCTTTCCAAAAGGCGACGCACGAGCGATCGACGCCCTTCCACGAGAAGGAGGTCTCCCGGAGCTAGTTCAACACCGCCAAGGCCGCCTTCGACTGCCGCGCCGTGCCGCTGAATGCCGAGAACAACGCCGCCATACTCTTCCCGGAAGTTAATCTCCTTCAGCGTTCGTCCAACCAATCTGGAGTTGGGCGCTACCACCGCTTCTACTAGGGGGAGCTCAGGACCACCCGCATCCACTTCCGGTGCTTTTCGCCGTAAGCCCGGCCGGCGAACGAGTCTGTCATGAACCTGCACATCTCCCACAAAAGAAAGAACGTCGCCCGGAAGCACGGTGGTTTCAGGTTGCACTTCTTTTACGGTATCGCCGCGTCGGACATGCGCCAGAAAAGCAGCGCCCAGTGTTCGCAAACCGGCCTCTTCGACTGTCATTCGAATGAATGGCGCGTCTTCCAAGACGACTAGTTCAAATTGATAGTCACGTACACGAGTGCTCAGGGAAGGATCTCCTCGATCTGGTAAAAGCCTGTGTCCCGCGATAGTGTAGTAGATCGTAACAAGGACAACGGCTGGAATCCCAACCCACGTAAGGTCGAAAAAATTGAAGCCGGGTAGTCCTTCCGAAAGCAGCAGGCCATGAACGACAACGTTCGTGCTGGTACCTATCAGCGTAAGCCATCCACCAACGATAGCAGCTGTTGAGAGTGGGATAAGCAGCTTCGAGGCCGGCATTCCAACGGAGCGCGACCATGCCTGAATGCGAGGAATGAGCATAGCCACAATAGGCGTGTTGTTCATCACTCCCGATAGCAGCGCAGTTGGAAGCATGAGGCGGAGAAGGGCGGGTGTTGGCTTGGCAGAGTGTGGTTTTAGTAAACCATCGAGAAACCCCAGCGCCCCCGTCCGCTCAACAGCCGCGGCCACTACGAACAGTGATGCGATGGCAATTACGGCCGGGTTAGAGAAGCCTTCAAACGCTTGTTCTGGGGTCACTATTCCAGCAAGAAGCAGTATCCCGAGCGTTCCGAGCAATACGAGATCCGTACGCCCAATCCCTCGGACCAGCGCAAATACCATCACAACAAGGGCTGCAAGCGTGAAGTACGCTGTCCAGGTCAACTCCATTTCGTGTGCTGATGTTTTTCGAATAGTGAAGAAGCGCAGCCCCTTGGTACGCGAGTCTACAACCAGCGGCGCCAGTCGAGGTCCGGATCCCCGATAGTAAACACAGACGGGTTCCTGATATCCTCTTTGTTGTATTCAAGCCGCTGGCCGTCGCGGGTCATCAAACGTCCGCCAGCGGCTTCAACAATACATTGTGCTGCAGCCGTGTCCCACTCGAACGTAGGAACGGTACGAGGATAGAAATCGGCTGATCCTGCTGCAACCAAACAAAATTTGAGGGATGACCCCATGCTGGCGGATTCCACTTCGAGGCCCTCGGATGTCATGCTTTCGAGCATGGCTGCTACTTCTGGACCTGCGTGGTCGCGGCTGGCGACAACCGTCAGACATCCACTCCGGGTTTGCCTTGACGAAATCGCTTCGGGCTGCTTCCCAGCCTCTAGCAAATAGGCTCCGCCGCCCTTCGATGCGTAGTATGTACGACATTGAACAGGTACATGCACCACGCCCAGAACTGCCTCACGGTTCTCAATGAGGGCGATGTTTACGGTGAACTCACCCGT
>JAHEJB010000159.1 GCA_024639085.1 Rubricoccaceae bacterium
CAGCCGCCCACCAACAGAGGAAGGGATCGACCTTTTTCCGGCCTTCGATCTTGGCGACGCGCGTTGTACCGTTTGGTACAGATCGCATACATTCCATTCCCATGTGATTGCATTCTATGAACCGCGCCTTGGCCGCTTCTCGCACCTCGGGAGACGTAACGCGTCTTCTCAGCGAGTTGAAGCTGGACGGACGGAACAACGGAGAGGTCAAGGACGCGCTCTATCGACGCATATACGGTGAGTTGCATGGATTGGCCAGACGGCATCGGGCGGTGTGGAGCGGAAACGACACGCTGAATACAACAGGTCTTGTCCACGAAGCCTACCTGAAGCTGGTGGGCAGCGAATCCGGCTTCGAGAATCGTCCGCACTTCATAGCGGTGGCGTCGAGGGCAATGCGCCAAATTCTGTACAGCTACGCGGATCAACAGGCGGCGCAGAAACGAGGAGGCGGTTCATCCGACCTGCCTCTGGACGAGAATGCCTTCGTGCCCGTGCAGAAAGCAGAGGCGATTGTCGCCCTCGAAGAGGCCTTGGTCAGACTCGAAGCCGCTGATGAACGCGCGGCCCGAGTGGTTGAGTGCCGTTTCTTTGGCGGCCTTGATGTAGACGAGACGGCCACTGCATTAGGAGTTAGCGCGCGTACCGTTGCACGCGATTGGACTGCAGCTCGAGCGTGGCTCTACGGTGAGCTCCGCAATGATTTCCCCGAAACGCCTTCCTGAAGTCATTCGGCGCATCTGTAATGGAGTGATGCTTTTTCCCACGATCATCCTCACTACATTTTGCGAGCATGTCTCTTGATCATTGGACCAGGGCAAAGATTTTACTCGAGGAAGCCAAGAATAGGCCGCCGACGGAGAGGGAATCGTTCCTGGACGATGCTTGCGAGTCCAACACGGCTCTAAGGGCGGAGGTGGAGAGACTCCTGGTGTTGGACGAGCAGGCAAACGGGTTCTTCGAGGGGCTCAGGATCGAAGTAGATCTGGCTGAACTCCCGGCATCGTCGGTTCAAGAGAGGATCGGGCCGTGGCGCGTTCTTCGGGAGGTGGGGCGAGGAGGCATGGGGCGTGTGTTCGAAGCCGAACGCGACGACGGAGCATTTAAGCAACGTGTTGCGATAAAAGTCGTAGAGTCCGGTGCTCCTGGACTGGTGGAACGGTTTCGGCGCGAGCGAAGCATCCTGGCCAGACTCGATCACCCGCACATCGCGCGTCTCGTTGATGGCGGAACGTTGGACGATGGGAGGCCCTACCTCGCGATGGAGTTCGTAGAAGGGGCCCCAATCAGCACGTACGCCGATGAACATCGCCTCTCGATAGACGACCGATTGGCTCTATTCGTTCAGGTCTGCAAGGCCGTGGCCTTCGCACATAGAAATCTGGTCGTTCACCGCGATCTCAAGCCTGGCAATATTCTCGTCGCCACGGACAATTCGGGGAAGCCGCAGGTCAAGTTGCTCGATTTCGGCATCGCTAGCCTCCTCGACGACGACAGCGAATATGGGTCCCTGACGCAGACGGGTCAACGGCTGCTCACACCGGTCTATGCCGCACCCGAGCAGATAAGCGGCGATGCGATTGGTACGGCAACTGATGTGTACGCACTCGGGGTCGTTCTCTATGAGCTGTTGGCCGGCAGGCGGCCGTTCGAGAAGTGGGGACGTAGTCGGCTGCAGCTTGAACAAGCCATCGTCGAAGAGATTCCTGCGCCTCCGAGCAGCAGGGTTTACGCCGTCAGGGCCGCAGGCGGCGTATCGAATGGTGCAGCAGATCTGGTTCAAGTCGCGAAGGCGCGCCAGTCAACTCCAGGACGACTGCGCCGACAATTGCGCGGCGATCTGGATAAGATCGTTCTCAAGGCGATCAGGAAGGAGCCCGAGCGCCGGTACGGGTTCGTTGAGGCGTTGACACAAGATGTGGAGCGGCACATGGCGGGCCTGCCGGTCTTGGCGCGAACGCCAACCTTGAGATATCGCACGCAATCATTTGTTCGGCGTCACAAAGTCGGCGTCTTCCTTGCGGCGGCGATGACCTCCATTTTCTTAATTGTGTCGCTGTGGCAGGGGGCACTTCGCGCCTATGAGAGGTATCAGTTGTTTCCGTTCGCGGATCGCGTAGTCGATTACGACAATGGCAACACCGTTATCAACCTCCTCGCCGCCGATGCGACCGCCGCTCTTCAGACGCCAGGGCTTCGCTCCCTTTACGGAAGTGCCTATGTTTCGCTTGGAAAGGAGGGAATCCTGGTTCTGGCTTTTGACGACAACGTGCTGAGCGACGGACCCGGCCCAGACTTGGTCGTTTGGGAGTCCGGCCCCTCCGTGGAACGCGTCGACGTTGCCGTGTCGGAGGACGGCGAGACCTTTTTCGAGGTAGGGCGGACGGAGGCGCAAAGCCACGTTTTCGATCTCGCCCCGCTAGGCCGTCCTGACGCCGGGTATAGATTCGTCCGCCTCCGCGACGTGCTGGAGCCCGGCGAAACTCCGGATTCGACGCGAACGGCCGGGGCCGATATCGATGCCATCCTCGCGGTCAATGGTTCGCCTGCGCCTGCTCGTCCGTTTCTGAAGGCCGTTGCTGGTGTTGGGCGGTGGCTACGCACGTTGTCCGGCCCGGAAATCGAGGATTCAGTCGAACTAGATGGTGGAACCTACGCGGCGATAACAATTGAATCTGGAGGTGAAGCGGAGTGCCTTGCAATGTGTCGGGCGCAAGGCGTCTGCCGCGCGTGGACGTTTGCGAGCGACAACGACCAGGGCGTGGGTCAGTGCCAGTTGAAGGCTATCGTGGCGAGATCACGCGAATGCCCCTACTGTGTTTCCGGGATCGTTCGACCGTGAGAATATCGTTGTGGACCATGTCGACTTGGATGACACTACTGCGGCACCGATCTCGCAAAACACCCTCTACGTTGATCAAACCAAGGCAAACCGCTGAAGCCAGCTCGTCTTCAAGAGTGGAATCAGAAGAGGGGCCAAACGAGCGGATTCCGATCTATCAATTGGCCGAAACGCGAAGTCGCCCGTTGTAGCCCGGTCCACGGTCACCAGTGTAGAAGAATTCGATGATGTCGCTGCGCTCGAGAATTGCACCAGGGAGATTCGCCACCAACTCGTCGTCGATCCACACGGAGGCCTGGCTCGCCGAGACCTCAATCCGAACCAGTCCGGGCTTGTGCGTGAAGGCATCATTCTCGCCTGCCGGGCTCGGAGTAGCCCTCGATTCAAAACCAAGACCTATCCCGGGCTTCCCTGTGAGATAACCACATGATTGTGAGTGCCTTGCCGATAGAGCGTGGTAGTAGTGGGTTCGCGTTTCTAAACGGTTGCAGCATTGAACGGCGCAACGATCAGCTTCGAAAAGCGCTCCGGTGCATAGTATTCGAGATCGATGCTGAAACTTTCCGGCAGGTCTCAGGAACGGGGAACATGGAACCAGCTGACGTTCTCCGTACGCAACATTCGGGTGTCCTGGCTGTCGTCCATCTAGGTATTTCCACCCGTATATGTGAGATCCCAGGTAAAACCGTCCAATTGATGGCCCCGATTGCTCGGAGCCGCTTTCTATCCAACTGCGAAAGCCCAGCTAGCCTCAAAGGGCTTCAATCAAAATGTCGCCTAGAAAACCGTTGCCTGGCGCGCCCATACTACCGTAGAAAAACTCCACGATCCCTGTTCGCCGAATCGTAGCGGCAGGAAGCATGGCCACCTGCGTTCCATCTACCAGCACTCTAGCCATCGAGCCGCGTACTTCTAACCGAATCGGTACAGCAGCGTAGGTGAACGCGTTGTTCTGGCCATTTGCACTGGGCAGACTCGCAGATCCGGCATCGACAGCGGCGCCCCGGCTCGTGTTGGCGATGGAGAAGAAGTTAAAAGGCCCCTGCCGGTACCCTGAGTAGCTCGGCGGCCCACTTCCGCTATCAGAGGGGTCGAAGGGAGCGACAAAGAGGACGGCATAGTCTTCGTTTGTGTAGTAGTCGAACTCGATTGAGAAATCGTCCGGCAGATCGGATGGGAGAGAGGCGTGAAACCAGCTAGATCCCTCCATTTTCAGCATAGGCGCGCCCTGACTGCGATCGACCTGAATGCTGCCGCCCTTGAATGTCAGATTCCAAGGAAAAAAACCTTCAGCTGTCGAGTCGAAGTAGGTCCAGAAGAGATCTCCACGTTGAGGGGGAGTGTCTGGAGGAGTTGGGTTGTCGGGTGGACGCGGTGGGTCCGAAGGAGGAGGCGGGTTATCCGGTGGTGGGGGTGTGTCCGGTGGAGAAGGACTCTCGTCTTCGTCCCCATTGCCTGGGTCATGCTCACCGATGAGAGGCTCAAAAACGGCAAAAGCGTCTCCGAGATCAATTCTGTCAATCGTAGCCACGGCAGGCTTGATTGTGTTTGTCAGGAGCGTTCCCGTGGGCTCGAAATAGAGTTCCACGGTGACCCTGAAAAAGGCCTCAATACCGCAGGTGTACGACACATTCAGGTCGTATTCGTCAGTCAAATTGAGAAAAACGCCCGATCGAGGTTCCAGAGGAACGTATAGTCTATCCGGCGCAAATACCCTCGTCCAATTGGACGTGTCCAGAGAATGCCATATGGCCGTCACCGTGATTTGATATTCCGACGAGTTGCTTGCCGTGAGAACGAAATCGCAGGCTGCTGGTCTACGATCTACAGCAGTCCTTTCTGGCGATCGAGCAGATGCAATCAGCGGGTGGAGCATCGCAAGAACCAGTAACGCGCTCAGCGTGAATGGAAGCAGACCCCGAAATTTCATTGGCTTGTTAGATAGTGTGGGCTCAAACTCACATACGTAAAACAAGTCCCTCTCGCGCCATGGCCTTCCAATATTTCACCACAGCACTTGCCGGCGAACGAAAAAAGGCGGCCCCGATTGCTCGAAGCCGCCCTTTGGAATTCAGTTGAACGCCGGACTCTAGAAGTCCATGCCACCCATTCCGCCGCCCGGAGGCATAGCAGGCATGGCGGGCTCAGGTTCTGGCTTGTCTGCCACAACCGATTCGGTCGTGAGCAGAAGGCCAGCCACAGAGGCTGCATTCTGAAGAGCCGTGCGGGCCACCTTCGTTGGGTCGAGAACGCCCATTTCAAGGAGGTCGCCGTACTCTTCTGTACGAGCGTTGAAACCGAAAGCGCCCTTGCCATCCTTGACCTTCTGAACAACGACAGAGCCTTCGAGGCCTGCGTTGTTCACGATCTGACGGAGTGGCTCTTCGAGCGC
>JAHEJB010000160.1 GCA_024639085.1 Rubricoccaceae bacterium
TCCGCTTCGTCCACCTCCACGCTCATCTCCTCAAAGATCGTGTCGTCTTCGAGGATGTTGCGGATGGAACGACGGATACTCGCTTCGTCGTCGGCGATGAGGATGTGGGGCATGAGCAGTTACAAGCGGCTACGGTGGGTCGAAAGCTAATGCCATGCTTCCAGACGCGAGATCCGCAATTCGAGCCCTTCTCCCAAACGAGTCATCCCGCTGTATTAGCCACCCCCAACAAGTCATCCAGCCAAAGGACGGCATCCATTCAACATTGCGGTGAGGAGACTCGAAAATCTACCCACCTAAGAACCTGTCCTCACGAAGGTGAGGAGCGGGATCCATTCCTCGATGGGACTACGAGCCTTGTGATGCACCCGCGATGCGTTCCATCCCCAAGACAAGTCATCCCGCAGTACTAGCCACCTCCCGTACGAGTCATCCCGCCGACGGGCGGGATCCATTCCTCCATGTGACGACGAGGCTTAAAGTGCTGACGGGCATGTAATAGTAGACAGGAGATCCGCACAATCATGCCCAAACCCGGTTAAACGTACATTCTCACCAACAAGAAACATGGAACGCTGTACGTGGGCGTGACTAGCTCCCTTGGTAAACGTGTCCAGCAGCACAAACTTGGATTGATGGACGGCTTCGCGAAACGGTTTGGCCTGAAGGCCCTCGTTTATTATGAACGCCACAACGACATTCGCGACGCGATACGCCGCGAGAAGCAGCTCAAGGAGTGGAACCGTGCGTGGAAGATCCGCCTGATTGAAGAATCGAATCCCAACTGGGATGACCTGTATGATCAGTAAGTCGGATCGTAGCGTGGATACCGCCCTTCGGCGGGATGACACAGTGCGAGTTTTACACAGAGCGAGTCTTGCACAGAACGAGGAGCCATTCCACAGAAGAGGGGGGCTAACCCCACGCAACTTCAATCAACTTGAAGATCTGAGTCATTCCCCAGTACAAGTCATCCAGCCGTAGGGCGGGTTCCATTCCAAATGCAGCAGGAAAGCCCATCAACCAATCCATTAATTGCGCCACCCTCTCTCGTCTGGCTTCTTGAGTCGAACACGCGCTCGGGTATCTGCAGCCCGAGCGGGTAGTAGTCGCTATTGCGCACTCGCTTCAGCCCTCGCAAGCAGCGCCTCAACAAGCGCCGCATTCGGCGTCTCGTCGTAGTTGTCGAGGAACTGCTGGTAGACCTCTTCGGCTTTGGCAGCATCGCCGGCGGCCTCGAAGTTGCGACCAGCAGACATCAAATAGTCCGGCGTCGTTGCAGGTGAATCGTAGGCTTCAGCTGCACGCTTGAACATGTCTGCAGCTTGGGCGCTTTCACCCTGCTCTTCGAGAATGGCTGCCTGGCCTGCAAGGGCACTCGCTCCAAGGATATCTCGTCCCGCATCGTAGTTTTGGAAATACTCCATCGCCTCATCGAAACGTCCAAGCTGATACAGGGCGTCTCCCGCGTAGAACGTTGCGAGGTTGCCCGTCGGCGTTGAGCCGTAACGATCGGCGATTTCGATCAGTCCCGGAGCTTCAGCCGTTCCATCCAGCGCCTCCGCGAGCGCCCCTTGCTCGAACGTCGTAAATATGGTACCGAGCATTTCGGAGGCCTCCTGGTCGCGACTGCTCTGCCAGAAGCTGTAAGCAAAGGCTAGAACGATAAGTACGAGCAGGGCAATCGCGCCAGCGATAAGCGGTTTGCGGTGCTCCTCAAAGAACCCCAGAGATGCGGCAGCAGCACTGGCCAGCTGGTCCTCGCGCAGCTTCTGGCGGCGGCTGGTGCGAGGTGCATTGAGCATGGACATGAGCGTGCGGCGTTACTGGAAGCCGGGGTAATCGGAGAAAGAAAAAGCGCAAAATCCTGCGCAGACAGCCGAGAAGATACCCTTCCACCTTGCGGGCAAGCAATCTGAGATCGGATGGAGAATCTGCCGCGGCGGACCTCTCTTTGGGCTCTTGGTGCCGATTTCACCGAACCGCTAGTGGGCGCTGACGTAAAGTGCTTCAAACCGGGCCTGAACTCTGGTTCATTTTCCTATTTCCTGAAACTCAAGCTTTCACCCGCATGGCAATCAAGATCGGGATCAATGGCTTTGGGCGCATTGGGCGCCTCGTCTTCCGCTCCATCCTCGAACGTGGCGACAACGACTTCGACATCGTAGCTGTAAACGACCTCACGGATGCGGCGACGCTCGCGCACCTTTTCAAGTTCGATTCGGTTCACGGTCGTTTTCCAGGCGAGGTCTCTGTGGAAGGCGATTCGCTTGTAATCAACGGCGACAAGTTCAAGGTGCTCTCGCAACGCGACCCGTCTCAGCTTCCCTGGGGAGATCTTGGTGTGGATGTCGTCGTGGAATCGACCGGCTTCTTCCGTACGCGCGATAAGGCAGCGATGCACCTCCAGGCAGGTGCTAACAAGGTTGTGATTTCGGCACCCGCCAGTGGTGAAGTAGATGCCACGATTGTTCTTGGTGTTAACGATGATGTGCTGACGGGCGACGAAGAAGTGGTTTCCAACGCGAGTTGCACGACGAACTGCCTCGCACCGATGGTGAAGGTCCTGGACGATGCTTTTGGCGTTGAGCAGGGCTTCATGACAACGGTCCATGCCTACACTTCCGACCAGAACATTCAGGATGCACCGCACAAGGACCTCCGCCGTGCCCGCGCAGCAGCGGCCTCCATCATCCCGACGACTACTGGTGCTGCCAAAGCAGTCGGACTCGTTCTTCCCCACCTTGCTGGAAAGCTGGATGGCTTTGCGATGCGTGTCCCCATCCCCGATGGCTCCATCACGGACCTCACGGCTGTTCTTCGTGGAACGCCTTCGGTTGAGGAAATCAATGCGGCCTTCCAAGCCGCGGCTAAC
Organism: Rubricoccaceae bacterium; assembly: GCA_024639085.1. Classification (GTDB taxonomy): domain Bacteria; phylum Bacteroidota; class Rhodothermia; order Rhodothermales; family Rubricoccaceae; genus JAHEJB01. The sequence continues at coordinate 2,876 of JAHEJB010000160.1, forward strand.
GGGCCGATGAAGGGCATTCTTGAGTACAGTACGGACCCGCTCGTCTCAGCAGACATCATCCACAACCCACATTCCTGTATCCTCGATAGCCCGTCAACCATGGCCGATGGCAATCTTGTCAAGGTTGTCGGCTGGTACGATAACGAGTGGGGCTATTCGAATCGGACGGCCGACCTCGTTAAGAAACTGGCTAGCTGAGCGTCCGCGTGAACTCTCTCTCCGACCTTTCTTTTTCAGGCAAGCGCGTTCTTGTCCGAGTGGATTTTAACGTGCCGCTCGAAGACCGGCATGTTTCGGATGAAACGCGCATCCGAGGCGCGATCCCCACCATCGAGGCAATCCTTGAGGCTGGCGGCCAGCCCATTCTGATGAGCCACCTTGGCCGTCCGAAAGGTGAATTCGATCCAGCGCTTAGCCTCCGCCCCGTTGCCCAACGCTTGGACAAACTTATTGACGCGACTGTCGTCTTCTGCAGGTCCACCGTTGGCGAAGAGGCCAAGAGGTGTATTCGAGAGGCGCCGAAGGATGCTGTTGTTCTGTTGGAGAACACGCGCTTCCTTGCGGGAGAGACCACGAACGACCCGGGGCTATCCCGCCAGATGGCAGAGCTTGCTGATGTCTATGTGTCGGATGCATTCGGAGCCGTGCACCGCGCGCACGCGTCCTCAGCTGGCGTCGCAGACTTCGTGTCCGAAAAGGCGGCGGGGCTGTTAATCAAAAAGGAGGTCGCGTTTCTAACAAAGGCGTTGCGAGATCCGGAACATCCATTTGTGGCGGTAATCGGGGGTGCGAAGGTTTCCGACAAAATGGGCGTTATCGATGCACTGCTGGAGAAGGTTGACTATCTGCTCATTGGCGGAGCCATGGCCTACACCTTCCTAGCTTCGGATGATGAAACGGTAGGAGAATCGCTGGTGGAAGAAGACCTCCTGGATGAAGCGTCTGATTTGATGGACCGTGCAGGAAACAAGCTCATTCTCCCGTCCGATCACGTTGTCGGCGATCGTTTTGCTGAGGACGCTTCGACCCAAGTTGTCACAGAAATTCCGGAAGGCTGGATGGGGCTTGATATCGGCCCGGACACACAGAGGCGATACGCAGAAATCATCGACTCAGCGAAAACGATTATCTGGAATGGTCCGATGGGCGTGTTCGAGATGGATGCCTTCGCTGCGGGCACCCGTGCGGTTGCGCTGGCCATGGCGGACTCAACCAAAACCGGCGGCCTAACCATCGTTGGCGGCGGCGACTCGGTTGCGGCGATCAATGAAGCCGGTCTCGCCGACGCCGTCTCGCATGTATCCACCGGCGGGGGCGCCATGCTGGAGTTTATGGAAGGCAAGACGCTGCCGGGTCTGGCTGCTCTGGACTAGGCTAGATCCCCATATTGTCGCACGTGACCTCTCCCGACATTCGGGAGTAGTTCAACTCTTCGACTCAGTCAACTTCGTACGTTGACTTCAACCAAATATGAGCGCTTTGCAATCCTTGGACTCTCTCGCCACCGTCGTCGAACCGACTGATCTACTCGACACATCCTTCTGGTCAACCTTTGGGCTGACATTGGGGCGTATGGGGCTCATTATTGCGGTCGGCCTATTCGTCATCTGGCTCACGACACGGATGAAAGCGCGCTGGGTGCGCCGTGTTCAAAATTTGCCTGCGCTTGATAAGAAGCGTCAGCGCGTCTTAACTGTCGCCGACCTGATGGGGTCAATCATTAAGTACACCGTCTGGCCTATCGTTGCCATTCTGGTTATCGCCGAACTGGGGGTAAACATTGCCCCACTACTTGCTGGGGCGGGCATCATGGGCCTCGCCGTTGGTTTTGGCGCGCAGACGCTCGTTAAGGACATCATCTCCGGCTTTTTCCTCCTCTTCGACGATACGATAGGCGTAGGCGACCTGATTTCAGTGGGCGCAGAGAAGGGAACAGTGGAATATGTTGGCCTTCGGCTCATTAAAGTCCGCAAGTTCGATGGCGAGCTGCTGATGGTGCCTGCTGGAGAATTGCGAACATTCGGCAACCACAGCATTGGCTACTCGCGCGTGATCGTAAATGTGGGCCTCTCCTACGATCAAGACATCAACCGATCGCTAGAGGCACTGAACAGCGTTGCGCAGCAGTGGGCACAACTCGAGGAAATAGCGAATGTTCTAGTTGAAGAGGCGCCGCAAGTCCAGGGAGTGGTTGATCTCAGCGAACGCGGACCAACCGCTCGTGTGGTTGCTCAGGTCCAACCCGGCGAGCAGTTTCACGCCGAGCGTCTACTCCGCCTGCTTATCAAGCAGCGCTTCGACCAACTCGGCATTGAGATGCAGGTACCGCGCAGCACCGTCTACTTCCGGCAGAAAGG
>JAHEJB010000161.1 GCA_024639085.1 Rubricoccaceae bacterium
TACTCAATGTTTTCTCGCAAAGACGATGGCACATCATAGTCACTATTGCCTAAGCTTTCCGCTTGCATGTATGGCTATCACGTCCGTCCTTTGCAAGAGTAAAGTAGCGACGGCCCAAGAAATGGGCGGAGTGAAATCTCGAAGCGCTAATATTCGTGCGTGGTGAGGGGTTGACTGCAGGGCTATGCGAGGTGTCTTGGGTGATGGATCATGATGCTTCATAGCAAGTAGTGTGCTGGGTAGTTTCCGATCTGTTTTACGCAAGACATTTTGCCCTCCTCTCTTATCGCCTCCATGCTCACCGCTGTCCGTCAGCACACGGACAACCAGCCCGAACTGGCACTGGTTCTAGGATCGGGCCTCGGTGCGCTAGCAGACGAGGTTGACGACGCTGTCGCTATCCCGACGAGTGTTCTGCCCGGCTATCCACAATCCACCGTAGAGGGGCACGCCGGCAAGCTGGTTTTTGGTACGCTGGAGGGACGAAAGGTGCTTTTCATTCAGGGGAGGGTTCATCTCTACGAAGGCCACTCTCCCCGAGCACTCGGTGTTCCAGTTCGTTTGGCACATGCGCTTGGCGCTCGTCATCTCATTCTGACCAATGCGGCGGGTGGACTCAACCCCGATTGGAGCCCCGGCACGCTCATGCTCATCACCGACCACATTAATATGGCGATGACGAGTCCGCTAGCAGGGCCAGTCGAAGAAGGCGAAGTTCGTTTTCCGGATATGTCGTCGGCCTACGACAGTGAATGGATGGAAAATGCTAAAAACTTAGCCGTTCGCAGAAACTTAACAGTACAACAAGGGGTCTATCTCTGGACGGCAGGCCCGTCCTACGAGACGCCAGCGGAGATCAATTTCTTTCGGCGAATCGGCGCGGACGCTGTCGGAATGAGCACCGTACCCGAGGCCATCCAGGCTGCTGCTCTCGGGATAAAGGTGCTCGGCATTTCAACCATTACGAACCTTGCCGCCGGGCTCCACGGCACTTCCCTTAACCACGACGAAGTGCTGGAGGTTGGCAGCGAGGTTCGAGAACACCTAGCCGCCTGGGTTCGCGCCATTGTTGCGGTGCCGCTGCCTGCGGTGTAACGGTTTGTGCGAGGCCCAGGCCCTGCGCTATGCACGTTGGCCCCCGACTTGTTCTGAGTGTACTCGTGGGGTTTCTATTTGTCGGCGCGGCAGGAAGTCAGGATGTGGAGGATGTGTATCGGCTGCAGCTGTTCAGCATGCCCGAAAGCCACGTCGTTTCCGTGGGCGAGGAATGGCGGTTTGAAGTTCAGGGCGTGGCGGCACCGCGGGACGAAGAGGCTCTAAACGAGTTGGTTATTGCCCTGCGCAGAATGGCCTTTCCTGGCGAGATCAACGCCAATTTCCAGGTTGTCGAAGCATCTACGCCGACGGTCCGGAGAACAGCAGACTCTAACATTATTGAGTTTTACCGCCACTTTACACTGAAGGCCACCCGCACAGGTCGTCTTATTATTCCGGCGGTTGTCGTCCCACTCGACGGGTCCGAGGCCCGCACACGTCCGCGGGAAATCAGAGCGTATCGAGAGAACGAAGATCTGGCTAGAGCCCATCAAAATGTGGTTCCTGTTGTCGCAGAAGGTCGAGTTGGTCGGCGCGAACTGCGACGCATCGGTTCCGGTTTTTTGATTGCAGATGATGCGCTGGTCACTGCCTATCACGTCGTAATTGGCTCCGACCGGGTTCGAATTCGGTTGCCAAACGGCCGCAGTGTGACGACGAACAAAGCTTGGGCCATCGACCCAGTACGTGATGTCGCGGTATTGCGCATAGATCCCGAGACGATGACTGATGCAGGGTTGAGTCCCCTTCAGCTTTCTCCAGATTTCTCCACTGGGTTCCGCACACTTGAGGAAGACGGCGTTGCGTTCACGGCGGGATGGCCCAACGGAATCCAGCAGATTACATCTGGAGTGCTGTATCGAGGTTTGCAATTTGAGGCAGGCGACTTTTTGAGCGTGTCTTCCAACCCCGTCCGGCCAGGAGACAGTGGTGGTCCATTGCTCAACGAGCGGGGAGAAGTTCTTGGCGTTGTGTCATCCGGGAGAAGCAACACCCGCGAACGTGATTTACTCCCGGAAAACGTCAGTCTGGCGACCGATCCGCGAAGAGCTCTCGCTGTCCGGATCGCACGGTCCGAACCTCTTTCGCTCAGAGATGCACTGGAAGAAGCTGAACACGACGCGCCGAACGGAGAGGTGCTCCATCTCTCTTCCACGCTAGCAATGGCGGGCGAAACAGATCGATCGACCAACATTGAATTGGCTCAGATTGCGTCTGCAGCCCAGCGTGCGCCCGACGACGCATCGCTGCAGTTTCTTGCGGGGTCAGTCTTCCAGTCGATGGGCGATGCTACAAGAGCTGAGGTCTCTTACCAGGCGTCGCTGGATGGGCATTCCGATTACTTCCCAGCGATGTACGCACTTGGGCAATTGCACTATCAACGAGGCAGATTCAGCGAAGCCGAACGTTTCTTCGAACGCACACGTTCCTTTGCCCCCTATGCTCGCCTTGGTTCGCTTGGTCTGGCGAGAGTACTCACGGCGCAACTCCGGTACGAAGAGGCCGAAGAGGCGCTGTGGGAAGTACTGGACCGTGAGCCTACCTATGGACCCGCGCTCTTCCTGCTCGGCTACGTTCACTTGGCTCAAGACAGAATTGAAGAGGCGCAGTCTTTGGCCGTTCGTCTAGATCGAGTCGCTCCTGCGTGGGCGGTTGCTTTGAGGTTCCAGATAGAAACGCCCATGCTTCATCCAGCCGTCGTGGTACAGCTTCCGCGCGCTGAAATCCCGACGAATAGAATAGAAGGCTTTTAGGCCCGTTGTTTTTCCGCCGTGGGCGGTGCATATTCCTACTTCGTAGCGGAGAATCCCGATCGGGAGCCTGCCGCGCCTCCATCCCGCAGATTTGCTGCACGGAGAGAAACTGAAGCACCACTGGCGACTACATGAGCGACCACTATAACGACGAGGTTTTTGCCAAGCGCGTCCCTGCCGGCAAGCGGACCTACTTTTTTGACGTGAAGACGACGCGGTCGGGAGAGGACTTTTTCCTGACCATCACAGAAAGCAAACGTACTGGCGAAGACACCTACGAGAAACACAAGCTGTTCCTCTACAAAGAAGACTTTGGCAAGTTTGTGGACGCGCTCCACGAGGCCATCGATCACATCCGCGACGAACGCCTCCCGGATCACGACTTCTCGGATGTACGCCGCCTTCAGAACGGTCAGGGCTGATTTCTGCTGGATTGACTATCGAGGGATCGGGATTTTCCGGCTCTCGCGTGAAAGGCTTGAACGAACATGCTCACTGCTCCCCTCCATCTGATTCGCAAGGAAGTTCGAGGTGAGCGGGCATATCGCGTTCCTACAGATGCGAATGCCGCGGCGAAGCTTGATCAGAATGAAAGCCCACTGGATCTTCCTGAAGAAGTCAAGCGTGAGTTAGTTGAGTGCTATGTGGCTGCGAACTGGAACCGCTACCCCGAAGACCGACCGCACGAACTGATTGCTGCACTTGCTGATCGATTGGGCCATCCAAAGGATGGAATCATCGTCGGGCATGGGTCAAATGAAATCGTTCATACGATTGGTCTGGCGATGATGGGCAACGGTGTGCCGATCGTTTTGCCCCATCCTATGTTTGCGCTGTACGAAAGCGTGGCTCGGATGCATGGATCTCATGTCGTCGCCGTCGATCCAGCGGGACCGCATTTTGGGCACAATGCGGACGATATACTGAATGCCGCCCTCGAATCGAATGCGACCCTCACGGTCGTCACAACGCCCAACAATCCGACGGGACAGATCATCCCGTTTGAAGGCCTGGAACGCATCGCAGCGGGTGCTCCGGGGTTTGTCCTAATCGACGAAGCCTACGTGGAGTTCGTCGAAGGTCCGACGGCAGACACGCTGATCAAGGACCATCCCAACGTCCTTGTCATGCGGACGTTTTCGAAGGCTATGGGGCTGGCGGGGCTGCGGCTTGCCTACCTGCTGGGAACGCCGGAAGTCATTCAGGAGATCGAGAAGGCCCGATTGCCCTTCTTGGTTGATCGTGGATGTGAAGCCATCGCACTTGCATTGCTCGACAGAACAGATCTCGTTGCCAATTGCGTGACGATGTTGAAGTCTGAGTGCAACCGCGTGCTGACTGAATTGGCTCTGCGCTCTGAAATCGAGACGATCCCTTCGGCAGCCAATTTCTTTTTGATGCGGACTCCGCTGGCTGTCGCCGACCTGTGCGAGAAAATGGCTGGTCAAAGCATTCGAATCCGCAATGTGACGGCCTACAGAGCACTCGCTCCGTCACATGATGAACGGGGTTGGGTGCGGGTTTCCATCGGCACGCCGGAGCAAAACACGGCGTTTTTGGCCGCCCTGGATATGGTTCTAGCGGAGACGCCCGCCGGAATACCCTCTGATTTGTAGGGCAGGATTCGCATCCCGCCCGGCACACAAGGGCCTTATCTTGCGCCTTCCGATTGATTTCTGGATTTCTATGGACTTCATTCAGGTCGACATTATCGGCCTCTCAACCAGCCCTTCCAGCGGTGGCGCCTATGCGCTTGTGCTTGGTGAGGTTGACGGCAATCGTCGGCTTCCAATAATCATCGGAGCGTTTGAGGCGCAGGCGATTGCGCTGGAGTTGGAGAAAATCCAGCCTCCTCGACCAATGACGCACGACCTGCTGCGCAGCCTGTTTGATGTGCTCGGCGCGGAAGTGAACGATATCGTGATCGACGACCTAAGCGAGGGGACGTTTTACGCCAAAGTGCGCTATGGGAGTGACGAGAATGAAGGTCAACTCGACGCGCGCCCATCAGATGCCGTTGCTCTTGCTGTTCGCACGGACGCTCCTATTTTCGTTGCCGCCCATGTTCTTGAAGAGGCTGGCATCCCTGCCGATGACGAGGATATGGCCCCCGTAGAGGAGGGCGACGAGAAGTTGGAGGAACGCCCAATTCAGGGCGCGACCAAGCTTGAACGCATGGAATCGGAGTTGAAGAAGGCCGTAGACGAAGAGGATTACGAGCTGGCCGCCAAACTCCGCGACGAGATCAACAAGATGCGGACAGAGAACTAACCGCGCCGCGCCCGATTCAAGAAGCCTCGCCCGCCCGGCGGGGCTTTCTTTTTGTCTATGCCATCTGCTTCGCCAACCAGTTTCAAGACCCGCCAGATCGACTACGAAGG
>JAHEJB010000162.1 GCA_024639085.1 Rubricoccaceae bacterium
AAGAACACGTCTTCCGGCCCCGTCGAGTTTCCGGGCGCTATCCCTCCTGTTAAGGGAATGATTCCCGGGATGTCGAGATAGGGTGAGGCGGTACGGAACGCGACATCATCCAGAACAAGCATATCCGCCACGTACAGATCAATGACGGATAGCGCAGGGTCCGGCGCGTTGTGGATAGCCTGAACGCGGGCATCGAACTGCGCCTGAGCCACTCCCGCGAGCGCGAAAAAGACGAGCGGCAAAAGGCCTCTTCGGACCGACGAGAACGACAACATGATGTAGACTGGTTAGATGGGTTAGGAAGTCTACGATCAATTCTTTCTAAAGCTCCACGGTACGGCAACACCATCACCGTGCCCGCGTTGGACGACCGACACTAGTTTCGAACTACTCCTTCATTCACTGCATGGCCCGCGAGTTCGACGTTCCCGTTTTCTATCGCAGCCCGATCATCAGTCGGGTGAAGGAGGCGCGCCGTATCGACGATCCTCGAAAACGTGACCTAGCGCCATCCGTGCTAGACTTTGGCCCCGTGCGTTTCAAAATTGGTCGTCACTTCGGGTTCTGCTACGGCGTGGAGAATGCGATTGAGATAGCCTACCGTGCGTTAGAGGAGCACCCGGAGAAAGCTTCGGCGGGTAGGATATTTCTTCTCTCAGAGATGATCCACAACCCCCACGTCAACGAAGACCTAGAGAGGCGTGGCATTCGATTCCTTCGCACAACGACGGGCCAACAGCTCATCCCTTTCGATGAACTACGGTCCGAAGACATCGTCATTATCCCAGCGTTCGGAACAACGCGCGAAATAGAGGCCGATCTTCGCGAGCGTGGAATCGAGCCGCAGACGTACAACACCACCTGCCCATTCGTTGAGAAGGTGTGGAAGAAGAGTACGCAGATCGGGCGTCAGGATTACACCGTAGTCGTCCATGGCAAACGGTTCCACGAAGAAACGAGGGCCACGTTCAGTCGCGCGCAAGCAAACGCGCCGGTCGTTGTGGTTCGCGATATGGACGAAACCGAGGACTTGATCCGTGTCGTGGTTGGAGAGAGAGACGCCACGTTCTTCTTCGAGCAATTCGCTGACCGCTATTCGACAGGCTTCGACCCCGAACGTGATTTGCAGCGAATTGGCGTGGTGAACCAAACGACCATGTTGGCCAGCGAAACAGCAGCCATCGCCGAACGCCTGAGACAAGCCATGATCACCCGATTTGGAGAAGCAGAGCTATCGAACCACTTCGCGGACACATCCGATACGCTCTGCTACGCCACGAAGGAAAACCAGGACGCGACTATTGCCGTGATTGAAGACGGCGCAGACCTCGCCATCGTCGTGGGCGGCTACAACTCGTCGAACACCAGCCACCTTGTGGATCTCTGCGAGGAGGAAATGCCGACATTCTTTGTCTCCAGCGCGGACCGAATAACAAGCCCCGACGAGATCCACCATTTCGACTGGCATTCGAAATCCGAGATTGAGTCGAACAATTGGCTTCCAGAGAATAAGGATCGTCCATTGGACATTCTGCTCACCGCCGGTGCATCATGCCCGGACGCCCTTCTCGATGAGGTAATTCAACGCGTGATTTCTTGGTACCCTGGAGCCCTGGCGGTTGACGAGGCGCTTGCTCCGTTCGCGGCTGAGGCTGCATAGTCCGACCGTCCCTTCCCTTTTCGACAGCATCTGATGCCCTGGTACGAGGACTGGTTCAACTCCGACGGTTACGAACTCGTCTACGACCAGCGTGATCTGAGCGAAGCCGAACGCATCGCTGACCTCATTGAAGCCCATGTTAGTCCAGAGCCCGGCGCTGAAATTCTCGATGTCGGTACGGGGCGAGGACGCCACGCCCGCGTGCTGGCACGTCGCGGCTTTCGCGTCACAGGCCTTGATCTGGCCGAGAAAGCAATCGCGACGGCTCGGGAGCGCTCGAAGAACGAAGGATTGTCTACGGAACAGATCACGTTCGTTCAAGGCGATATGCGATTACCTCACTTTCAAGAGCGTTTCGATGGCGTCGTAAACCTGTTCACGTCGTTTGGTTTTTTTGAGGATGACGCCGACCACCAGCAAACGATCACGGCGATGGCCGCCGCACTCAAGCCAGGTGGCTGGTTCGTTCAGGATTTCCTCAACGCGCCTTTCGTCCGGGCTCACCTCGTCCAAGAGAGTGAGAAAGAAAGCGGCTCGGTCCATGTTCGACAGGAGCGCTGGATCGATGGCGAGTACGTTAAGAAGCGCATCACCTTGACGACGAACGGTCAGACGCACATGTTTGTGGAGTCGGTACACCTCCTGGGCAAGGACGATTTCAAACGCATGTATGCCTCTGCGGGATTGACAGTTACCCATTGTCTCGGCGATTACGACGGAAGTCCGCATTCCGATCAATCCCCGCGCCTTATTTTTGTGGCCCGAAAGCAGCGATAACACAGACATACCAACCATCCCTTCCCCATGAAAGCCGCCCTCGATTACGCCACGCAGAATGCCGACGCATTCGTTGACCAGCTTAAGGATCTGCTCCGCATCCCATCGATCTCAACGGACTCAGCCTACAACGCTGACACCCGAAGAGCTGCCGACTGGCTAGCTGACGACTTTCGGAAGATTGGCATTCCGAATGTAGATGTGATGGAAACAGGTGGCCATCCCATTGTATACGCGGAAATCGGGAGTGACCCCGACAAACCCACCGTGCTCGTTTACGGCCACTACGATGTGCAGCCGCCGGACCCACTGGAATTGTGGGATTCGCCCCCGTTTGAACCTGTCGAAAAGGACGGCATTATCTACGCGCGCGGTTCATGCGACGACAAGGGCCAGGCGTTCATGCATGTGAAGGCTGCTGAGGCCTATTTGGAGACGACGGGCGAGCTACCCGTCAATCTCAAGTTCATGATTGAGGGCGAAGAAGAGAGTGGCTCCGTGAATCTCGTACCGTTCATCGAGAAGCATAAGGAATTGCTCAAAGCGGACGTAGTTCTCATCTCAGATACGAGCCTTTTTGCTCCCGGCGTCCCCAGTATAACGTACGGTCTTCGGGGCTTGGCTTACGTGGAAGTCACCTTGACCGGCCCTGCCCGCGACCTCCACAGCGGCGTTTACGGTGGTGGCATCGAAAACCCGGTCAACGCGCTGTGCAAGATGATTGCGGACCTGCACGATGAGAATCATCACGTCACCGTGGAAGGGTTTTACGACGCCGTACGCGCGCTATCGAATGAGGAACGCGAAGGCTTCCGAGCCTTGCCGTTCGACGAAGCTGCCTGGCTTGAAGAGGCGGGAGCTCCAGCTACCAAAACCGAGGATGGGTTCTCGACGCTTGAAGGCATCACGGCGCGCCCAACGTTGGACGTGAACGGAATCTGGGGTGGCTACATCGGGAAGGGCGCAAAGACCGTACTTCCCAGCCAAGCGAACGCCAAGATCTCCTGCCGCCTCGTCCCGGACCAGACGCCCGGCGACATCACAGAGAAACTTCGGCGCCATTTCGAGAAGCATGTGCCAGACACGATGACGCTCGACTTCAAAGACCTCCACGGTGGCCACGGCGCCATCGTCGATACGAAAGCACCCGCAATGAAAGCCGCGGCAGAGGCAATGGAAGCCGTTTTTGGGCAACCTCCGTACTTCACGCGTGAAGGCGGTTCTATTCCCGTTGTTGCTGATTTCAAACGACTGCTCGGCCTCGATTCTGTACTGATGGGCTTCGGCCTCGACTCCGACGCGATTCATTCACCGAACGAGCACTTCGGGATTGATCGCTTCCATCAGGGCATCGAAGCAAGCATCCGATTCCTCGACGCCTACAGTCGCCAGTAATCATGAATCGATTCGTTGCGCATGTCGCGCTTCTCGTCCTTTTGCTGCTTGCTGGCTGCGCACAGTCGCTTCCCGCCGTACTCGACGACGATCCCGTTGCCGTTTTCGCGGCGCTAGAGGACCGGTTGAATGAAGAGGACCATGTCCGTTTCAGCTTTTCGATGAACGAGACGACGGCGGCCGAGGATATGCAGACCACACTGGACGGTACAGTTCAATTCGGCCCGAACAACCAGGTTCGCGTCGAATCCAACGGCTACGTTTCCGGGCTCGGCGCTATGCCAAGCATGGTATCCGATGGCGCGGCGATGACTGGTGGGCGAAATGGAATCGAAGCCATGTTCCTTGATTTTGAGAATCAAGCAGTTCCGCCAGAATTGCGCCGAGACATTATCGGCAACACACTTCGATGGGGCGTCTATACAACGCTGCAGCGACTCGTCCAAGGGTCACCACCCGGTCACAATCCTTACGAAGCAGGCCCGAACGAGGAGTCGCTCCCAGGTGATCCGACAGCCCATGTGGCGATCAGAAATGCAGCCTGGGGCCTCCCGGAAGCCTTCAATGGCATACCTGTACGGCCACTTTCCTTCACGTTGATTCATCCGAACGACTACGAAGGACACATTACCCTTTGGCTGAATCAGGAAACCGGCCTCCCTGTTCGACAAACTGTCCGCCTCGCTTTTGATTCAGAACGAATCACAGAGATTGTCTATTCCAACTGGTCGTCCTCGGCCATTCTTTCCACCACATTTTCTTTACCCGAGTAATCGTGAACCTTCTGAAGTCAATTCATCCCACCATTCTGCTCTTTGGCGTCATTCTTACAGCGGTCTCGCTCGCCTGCGCGCCATCCGAAGGACCAGACAACCCCGGCGCTGACATGCGGGACCCCAACCCGTTTAGGTTCGACGACCCGCGAGAAGCATTTGATTACATGGAGGAGCGCATCATCAACGTCGATTCGTTCTACACGGGCGTGATCATTGATGCCGATTCGCTGTTTCCGGTTGAGTTGGTCGCGGAGGTTTGGGGCGGACCGGACAATCTTTTGAATATCAAAGCGGACGGCAATATGGCCGAGTTCCTTGCTCCGGCAACGCTTCGTCTTGTCTCCGACGGCGAACGAATGGTTGGTGGGAGATCCGAAGAGATTGGCTTTGATACGACGACTGCACCCGGCCTAAGAGAAGCGGTCGCGGTGGGGATAACACGCATGGGCATCCTTCACAACCTGACACGACTGTACACCGGCAACCCGCCCGATCACGTTGATGGGGGCGTTCAGGAATGGGTTCAGGTCCACTCCTTTGAATGGATGGAGCCGGAAGTCGTAGCACGAAAACTGACCCGACCTATGCACTTCACGATCAGCATTGATGGCGTGGA
>JAHEJB010000047.1 GCA_024639085.1 Rubricoccaceae bacterium
GCGCTGAGCTGGTTAGTGGACCGTTCGTTCTTCTGGCGGACTCTACGGACTGAGAACGGAATGATGCATGTTTTGATTGAGCAGAGGGCATCTGGAATGGACTCCAATACGTTGGTTCTTGCAATCCAGGTTGGCCAATAGCGCGGTGGCCAAACGCCACGCTTTATCAGAAGAACTGCTCTTGCGCGTAGAAGAACGACACGTGCGTCGTTTTCAGGAGGACCTACTTAATTGGTTTGAACCCAACCGACGCGAAATGCCCTGGCGCGAAGTTGATGCTTTGGGGAAGCGCGATCCCTACCGTGTCTGGATTGCCGAGGTCATGCTTCAACAGACGCGGGTTGATCAGGCCACGCCTTACTTCGAACGCTTTCTGCAGGCCTTCCCGACCGTCGCTGATTTGGCCCGTGCCGACCTGGACGAGGTATTGAAAATGTGGGAAGGACTCGGCTACTACTCCCGCGCCCGCAATCTCCACAACGCGGCCAAACAGATCGTCGAAGAATTCGAAGGGCGGCTACCAGAGGACGAGCCAGCAATCCGTTCGCTGCCCGGCGTCGGCCCCTACACATCGGCGGCGGTGCTGTCCATCGCGTTCAACAAGCCACTCGCTGTCCTGGATGGCAATGTGATCCGCGTTCTCAGTCGTGTATTTGCGGTTGAGCAAGACGTGCGTTCCTCTGCCACACGGAAGGCGCTTCAAACCGTGGCAGATGCACTTCTCGCTACGAATCGGCCCGGAGATTTCAACGAGGCGCTCATGGAACTAGGGGCGACGATCTGTACGCCTAAGACTCCCGACTGCAAGAGATGTCCGCTAATGCCTATGTGCGCTGCATTTGCGACCGGCAGTCCAGAGGCCTACCCTGTTGCATCCAAAAAGAAGCCGACACCACACTACAACATTGCTGTTGGCGTCGTTCGAGATTCAGATGGCCGGTTGCTGGTCCAAAAGCGCCCGGAAAACACCATGCTCGGCGGTTTGTGGGAATTCCCTGGTGGCAAGCAAGAACCTGACGAATCGCTTCAGGAAACCTGCAGCCGCGAGCTAAAGGAAGAACTTGGAATCGACGTGGACGTCGGCACCGAGATCGCAAAGATCAAACACGCCTACTCGCACTTCTCCATCACGTTGCACGCCTTTGAATGCACGCTGCACGCTGGCGAGCCTGTTCATCATACTGGCCAAGAGATAAAATGGGTAGGGCTGCAAGAACTCGGCGATCTGGCTTTTCCACGTGCCAGTGGCAAGCTGATTGAGGTACTACTTGTCCTCCGTCAAACAATCAATGCCAATCGGTAGAGGCGACCCGACAGGTCGCCCTTACAATCAGACTACTCGAAAATCCGCCGTTCGAAAACATCCTCTACAGAGATGACCCGAACATCTGAAGGCTCAAGGCCTAGCGGATACTGCTGGATGACCTCGTCCTCGACATAGATCTCGTCGGGTTTCTCCGAGGCGTATTCCATCGGAGAAGGTGCATCCGAGAGCAGCGCATCACGGAAGGCCTCGGCGTTCGGCGTAATGACGACCGCAGCCATGTTATCGCCGCGAAGGTTGGCGCGAAGCACACGGTTGACGTCCTCAACAGTTAGCTCACCGAGGCCGTCTCGGATGTACTGGGTGAACTCGTCAATACCGTAGTAATCCGAATCAAGGGCATAGCCGAGGGCTCGGCCCTGGCTGGCGGTAAGGACGTTGGTGAACTTCATCAGGTAGTTCCGCGTCGCCTCAAAATCCTCCTCGGTGATGCCGTCGCGGACAAATCGATCCAACTCATATTTCGCAATTCGGAAGGCAAAGTGTGCCTGCTCGGGCGGTACCGGACGAATCCAGATCTGGAAGATTTGGCGCTCGCGCCCCGTGTTCGGACTGGGGTGGAACTGAAACATCCCGTTCGGGAAATACTCGATGTAGGCGTAGTCGCCGTAGTTCATCCCGCGGATCTCGCGAATGCGCTGGTAGAGATACGAGTTGCTCGAACGGTGCTCGCCGAAGAACGAACGGATGAGGTACAGCGCGACGAAGTCCGGGTCGCCACGCCGAATATCTATTGGGAATCCCATGGAAATCGCGGCAGCGCGCGTGTCCTTGTCGACCAATGTTACCTGCAGACCATCCGGCATCGGAGCCTGCTCAACCTGATCGTCCATCGGTACGCCGGTTTGGGGAAATTCTCCGCCGACGTCAGCAAGGAAGCGGTCGACAAAAGCGTCGGGAGCGTCTCCGGTAATGCCAATCGTCAGTGCGTCCTGAGAGTAGTTGTTCTCGTAGAACGATCTAACATCTTCAATGGTGAGCGCCTCGACGGCCTCAGCGTGCCCGAGGTTGAGATGACCGTACGGATGTCCCGCATAGATCATTTCGTACAGGACTTCCTTGCCCAACTCCTCGTCATTGTTCGAGCGCAACCCAACCCGGATCTGGTTTAGCAGATTTGTCTTGACCCGCGAGAAGTCTTCCTCGCGAAACGCGGGTGTGAAGAGCTGGCTGGCAATGATGTCGTAGTAACGATTCAGATTGTCTCGGTGGATGGCACCTGCAAAAACGGTCATTTCCTTATCAATCTGTGTGCCGAACCCTGCGGCCATCGGGTAGAGAGCACGTTGGATATCGGCGTACTCAAGCGCTTCGCTGCCTGCATCGGCAACCATCATGGCTGTGAGCTGCGCAAGGCCTTCCTTGCCCTCCGGGTCATCTGCCGAACCGACATTAAACAGAAGCCGGAAGTTTATAATAGGCGACGCGTTCTGGGTCAGAAGTAGCGGAGGCCACTCTACATGCTGTTCGGGACGCGCCCCCTCGAATCGCGGCACTTGAACACGATCAGATAGCGTTGGCTGGGCGTCGCCACCAGCCATTGCAACCCTGCTATCCACAGAACCTGTTTGTGCGGCATCGCCGCCCAGTTCGCCTGTCGTAAGCGTCGTAACGATCATCCCCAGATCTGTGAAGTACGTATTGGCAACACGCTGCACATCTTCCGGCGTCACCCGGTCGTAGTTGGCGTAGACTTCATTGATGGTCTCCACATCGCGCGTAGCCGCGACGTAGGAAACGATGGCATCGGCGAGGGCTTCCGAATTGTCCATCCCGGCCGCAAAACCGTACTTCAATGCACTCTTGATGTCGTTGATGCGGGCCTCGTCTGGCTGCACGGCGCGCATCATCGCTACCGTTTCCTGAATCGCATCGCGGACGTAAGCAAGATCCGCAGGATCTGGAACGCGCGCCATGATGGTCAACAAACCCGGGTCGCGGCGGTCTGGAAACGAGGCAAAGAACTGATCAACCTTCTGTTCCTCCACTACGAGCCGCTGGTAAAGGTCGGACGAGGGCGAAAAGGCGTACTGCGAAAGCACATCCAGCGTCTGCATGTCTCCAGCTGCGGGATTATCGGCGGTCGGATAGGCTCCGGGTCCACGGAACGCAACGGTCATCCACGGAAGCGTTTCGGCCTCCCAGTTGACGTGGGCATATAGTGGTCCGGATGGCGGCGGCTCGACCGGAATAGCGACTTCGTCGTACCCGGGCTCCCAGGTGCCCCAATAGCGCTCGACCAATTCGAACGTTTCCTCTGCATCGACGTCGCCAGAGACAATGACAACTGCGTTTTCCGGGCGGTAGTAGCGGCGGAAGAACTCGCGGCTGTAGGCAAACTGGTTCGGCATGTCCTCAATGTCTTCGATAAAGCCCATCGTGGTGTGCTGATACGTATGCTCGCTGAAAGCCGCAGCCCGCTGCACCTCAAAAAGTTTGCTAATCGGGTTTGCCGAGTTCTTGTTGTACTCACCGAGAACGGCAAGCGCTTCGGTTCGGAAATCAGCTTCCGAGTACTGTAAGTGCTGGAAACGATCCGCCTCCAGCATGATCATGTCCTCCAGATCTTCCTTCGAGAACGTGATGTGGTAGACCGTGCGGTCGTCCGTCGTGTAGGCGTTCTGGTCGGCACCTGCGTTCTTGAGGATCTCGCCGTATTCGTCTGCTGTATAGTTCTCCGTACCCCTGAACATCATGTGCTCAAAGAAGTGGGCGAAGCCGGACTTCCCTTCCTCTACCTCATTCCGCGATCCCGTAGAAACAGGAATCTGCAGGGAGACGATGTTCGGGAAGTCCGTTGGGATGACAACCACACGAAGTCCGTTATCAAGATCACGAACCTCGTACTCATACGGAAATATGCGGTTGGCGGAATCGTCCATCTGGGCGACGGCCGGGAGGGCAAACAGGCCCAGAACGGCCAGCGTAGCGAGCAGGCGCATGGTTTCAGGGAAGAGTTAGGCGAATGAACTAGGCTCGAACGAGCATAGTCTTAGTAACGACAGTGCTAGGAAGCTAGCACGTACAAGAGGCTGTGATGTTGCAGTGAGGCAAAGTCGATTGGCATAACGTAGCATCTCATCCTGCGAAATGACAGAACTACTTAGCCATGCCCTCAACCCGCCTCACCTTTCAGAATGCCGAAGGCCAGGAACTCGCTGCCCGTCTCGAGTCGCCGGAAGGCAAGCCCGCTGCGTACGCCCTCTTTGCACACTGTTTCACATGCTCAAAGGATCTGCGTGTTGTGCGGCGCATCAGCGAGATGCTGACCAGCCGTGGCATCGCCGTTCTGGCATTCGACTTCACTGGTCTCGGCCAGAGCGAAGGCGATTTCAGGGAAACCTCCTTTTCGTCTACGTTGGATGACCTGGTTCGAGCGGCGCAGTTGCTGGAGAATGACTACGAGGCTCCACAATTGCTTATCGGACATTCTCTAGGCGGGGCAGCCGTCCTTGCAGTGGCAGAACGTCTTCCGAGCGTGAAGGCAATCGCAACTATTGGCGCACCGTGCGATCCTGGACACGTTCAACATCTTTTTGTCGATGCCGTCTCAGAGATCGAGGCGCGCGGCGAGGCCATGGTAGACATCGGCGGACGTCCATTCTGCATCCGCAAGCAGTTCATCGAAGACCTCGATAGTCAAGAAGCGATGACTGATCGGATCGCTCGCCTCGGCCGCGCGCTCCTCATCTTTCACTCGCCGCAGGACGAAACGGTGGGGATCGAGCAAGCTGCCCACATTTACAAAGCCGCAAAGCATCCGAAGAGCTTCGTCTCCCTTAATGGCGCCGATCACCTTGTGACTGCAGCCGCGGACGCCCGCTACGTCGCCGATGTCCTGGCTTCGTGGGCGAGCCGGTATCTGGATGTCCCTGACGCTGACGCTACTTCTTCAATCGCAACGGTGTCATCCAACTACGGAGATTCGACGGTCCGCGTCCACACGGGCGCATCCGGCTTTCGCACAACAATCAAGGCACGCGGATTCGATCTTCTTGCAGACGAACCTGCTTCGGTTGGCGGCACTGAGACTGGACCGACGCCTTACGACTTTCTCTCGATGGGCCTGGGTGCGTGTACAAGTATGACCCTCCGTATGTACGCCGATCGTAAAAAGTGGCCGCTGGAAGGCGTAGCGGTCGATCTCAGCCACGACCGAATTCACGCGAACGACTGTGCCGACTGTGAAACAGCGGACGGAAAGCTAGACCGACTCATCCGGGAGGTCACGCTGGAAGGTCCGCTCGACGACGACCAGAAAACTCGCCTGCTAGAAATTGCAGACCGTTGTCCGGTACACAAAACCCTTCACAGCGAGATTGTGGTGGAAACGCGGTTGAGCTAACAACGTAAGCTGACTCCGACCGCCCTTCTCTTCAATGCAAGTCGAAACGCAAACAATTCTAGCCGAGCGCTACGCCGTAATTCGTGCGTTTTCCGAGTCGCTTTGCGATGGCCTCGCTACGGAGGATTATGTCGTTCAGTCGATGGAAGACGTGAGTCCAACCAAGTGGCATCTCGCCCACACGACGTGGTTCTTCGAGACGTTCGTGCTGCGTGAGTTCGACGAGGACTACAAACTTTTCCACGAGCAGTACCCTTTCCTCTTCAATTCGTATTACGTGCAGGCGGGTGAGCGCCACTGTCGTGCGCAACGTGGCTACCTCTCGCGTCCAACGGTTGAGGAAGTCTTCGCCTACCGTCGCCACGTTGACGAGCACATGGAGGCGTTGCTGGATGGATTTGATGAGGCCAGCAACCCACGTTTGGCCGAAGTGCTTGAGATTGGACTGAACCACGAACAGCAGCATCAGGAATTGATGCTGACAGACATCAAGCACGTCTTCTCTGTCAATCCGCTGCGGCCTGAGTACAGAGAGGGAACGCATGAAACAGCGGCTCCGCATGGCCCAATGCAGTGGATTCCGTTCGAGGCAGGTTTGCACGAAATCGGTTTCGAGCCATCAGGAGAAACAGCTCGAGAGGGCTTCCATTTTGACAACGAGGGTCCGAGGCACAGAGCGTTTGTAGAGGGCTTCGAACTTGGAAATCGCCTCGTCACCTGCGGCGAATTCCTAGAATTCATGGCGGATGGCGGCTACAAGCGTCCAGAACTTTGGCTGAGCGAAGGTTGGGCCGCGGTCAACCACAACGATTGGACCGAACCATTCTACTGGGAAATGCGAAGCGATGAGTGGTGGCATTTCACACTTCACGGGATGCGCCGCGTCGATCTCAACGAACCACTAACCCACGTCTCCTATTTCGAAGCCGATGCCTACGCCCGCTGGGCGGATGCACGACTGGCAAGCGAGTTCGAGTGGGAAATAGCCGCAAACAAGCTCCCGCTTGAAGGCAACTTCGTAGATGCAGGGCACCTCCATCCTAGATCCGTCGCCAAGATGATCAATGAAGGAGATGGCGCGCCTGCGGCGCCTCGTCTACAACAGATGTTCGGCGAAGCCTGGCAGTGGACACAGAGCCAGTACAGTCCCTACCCTGGTTACAAGCCAGTGGACGGTGCGTTGGGCGAATACAACGGCAAGTGGATGAGCAATCAGTTTGTTCTTCGAGGTGGTTCGTGTGCGACAAGTCGGTCTCACATTCGACGAACGTACCGCAATTTCTTCCATGCAGCGGCGACATGGCAGTTCACAGGCATCCGCTTGGCTCGCACACCAAATTGATCTTTGCAGGCGCATCAGGCCCGTAGCTTATTCGCCCGTTTCTCCCGCCCTTCAATCTGTGAGCACACTAACCAAGCGCATCGGACGCCTCCTCCCCGACTCGCTGCGCGTTGCCATTCGAAATCAGCGGTTCCGCCTGCGGAATCGCGGGTTTGAGCCTTACGTCGGCGAACAGGAGCACTTCGGTGAGCACTTCAGGTTCTACGTTGGGGACCGGGTTAGCGAGTCCTGGTTCAAGAGCGGCTGGGATTGGACTGAGATTGAGTTTCTCAAAGACAACGTCGTGGAGAAAGGTGACGTTATCCTGGAAGCAGGCGCTCATCATGGCGAGTTGATGCTCTTTCTCTCTAGGTGGGTGGGTCCTGAAGGACATATCACTACGTTTGACCCGGTGCCGCTCAACACGGATGTCATCGCAACCAACCTCAAGTTGAATGGCGTCGAGAATGTGACGCTAGTACGTGCAGCCGTTGGGTCAGAAGCTGGCAGAACATGGATAACAGAGGAGTCGAACGCGCAGATTAGTGGCCCCGGACAAGGCATTGAGGTCGATGTGGTCACACTAGATGACTACGCCCATCTTAAACCGACGCTTCTCAAAATTGATGTGGAAGGCTTCGAGGCTGCTGTTCTCAAGGGCGCTCAAACAATTCTGGAAACAAGGCCGAAGCTGCACATTGAGCTCCACCCTAACCCCTTGAAGCGCTTTGGCTCTTCATTGAAAGAAGTCCTCCAACTGCTTGGTTCCGAGCAATACAATCTGTGGTACAGGCTCAAGGGTGAAGACAATGTCCGCCCGTACAACGGGGAGCCTATTGAGAGCGAGGCTCACCTTTTCGCGCTTCCGAAAGAATCGGCCTGAGGTATTTTTATGTCAGGCGTTCGCGCAGTGTCCGCAACGAACCGGATGGACACCATGAGGCGTGATGTTCTTGCTGGACTCTCGGCATCACCGAAGACACTCCCAAGCAAGTATTTCTACGATGAAGAGGGGTCGGCCCTGTTTGATCGAATTACGGAGCTGGATGCCTACTATCCCACCCGAACCGAGCGCGGGATCATGGAAATGCACATCCGCGAGATGGCGGATGCTGTCGGACAGGATGTGGTCCTGATTGAATATGGAAGTGGCTCGAGCGACAAGACGCGGCTACTCCTGGATGCTCTTCCTAATCTAACATCCTACATCCCGATAGACATTTCAGCCGAACATCTGGAACGAACAGTACAGGAACTGCAGGAGGCATATCCCAATCTGGTAATCAATCCTGTTGCCGCCGACTACACGAAACCGCTGGTTATTCCTGACGATCCTGTTCGACGTCGAAAACGTGTCGTTTATTTCCCTGGCTCGACGATCGGCAATTTCAAGCCGGAAGGAGCGCGACAATTTCTAAAACAGATCTCTGCCGTAATTGGGATGGGCGGCGGTCTGTTACTGGGCGTTGACAGAAAGAAGGAACGAAGTGTTCTTGAACTCGCTTACAACGATCCAGAAGGCGTTACCGCTGCATTTAACCTGAATCTCCTTGTGCGGCTCAACCGAGAGCTGGGCGCTGATTTCGATCTGCGTGCCTTCTCACACAACGCGTTCTACGATGAGGAGCAGGGACGTATTGAGATGCATCTCGTGAGTGCCTGCGATCAAGCCGTCTGCCTTGGTGAGCATTTGTTCACTTTCCATGATGGCGAAAGTATCCACACCGAGAACTCCTACAAATACGATGTGGCTGACGCTGTTGATCTTGCCGCGACGGCGGATCTTGAACTCGTTCGAGATTGGACAGACGCAAAGGAATGGTTCAGTGTACTTTATTTCGCGTGCGCGAAACGGCTGTAGGTTAGGTGCGGCGAAGTCGTGCTAATCCATAGCGCGACTGGCTCCAGTCCCAGTACTATTTTTTCATGGCCAAACCTCTCAAGAAGGCCCTAGGCGTCGACATTGGCGGCTCGGGTGTAAAAGGCGCTCCCATCCATCTGAAGCGCGGGGAGCTTGTTACCGAGCGCTATCGAGTAGAAACACCGAGACCAGCAACCCCGAAAGCCGTGGCAAATGCAGTCGCGGAGATCGTGAGGTTTTTCGATTGGAAAGGCCCGATTGGTTGCACGATCCCGGGCCTTGTGCGAGACGGTGTGGTTGAGGTAGCCTCAAACCTTGATGCAGGGTGGGCGGGAACGCACGCCGCTCGACTCATAAGTGAAAGAACAGGCTGCAAGGTTGCCGTCGTCAATGACGCCGACGCCGCGGGCCTCGCCGAAATGAAATACGGTGCCGGAAAAGGCCGAAAAGGCGTGTCCATTGTGCTCACGTTTGGCACCGGCATCGGCAGTGCTCTCTTTCTAGACGGTCGCCTTGTACCAAATACGGAACTTGGCCACCTTCAGTTGGGAGGTCAACTGGCAGAAGACATCGCTGCGCATTCCGTACGAGAATCCAACGAGCTGGAGTGGGAGGTCTGGGCACGCGGGCATGTTCAGGAAGTCATCGACCACGTTGAGTTTCTATTTTCGCCTGACTTGCTGATTATCGGAGGAGGTGTTAGTCGGCCGGATCGCTGGGCCGAATTTGGTCATCTTCTGCTAACACGTGCTGAGCTTCAACCCGCAGCACTAGGCAATAACGCAGGAATCGTTGGCGCTGGGATTGTTGCGCGTGCTACGATTCCGCGAAAACGGAAGAAGAAAAAAGCTAGGTCTGCTTCCACTTCGGCTTTGCCTAGTCCCTAACTGTAACGAGGTCTGGAACCAGGAACGCATCGCTGTACTGCCGGCGAACCAGAGCCAGCATCCGATCCGCGTCTTCTCTGAACTCGAACGCACCAATTCGAACACGGTAATAAGGTTGGATGTAGGCCACTTCCGGTTGGAGGTCGCTCGGAATGCCGGGCGCTCCGCGCTGGGTCTCCCACCAAACTCTGGCCTCGCTTAAAACACCCTCCGCTACGTTTCGATCTTCTACCGAATAGATCTGGATACGAAAGCCTTCCACAGTCCGTACCGTTTCGCGGATTTCATCGGGAATGTCCACCCTGCCTTCCATCAAACGATCCGGCACGTCGTGCTCGATGACTTCTGGTTCTGGCCTCGGCTCTACGTTGTATCCAGACGGATCGAAAGTTTCGTAATCAGGATGCGCAGGTCGTGATGGTGGTGGGGGTTCTATCGGTCCGCTGGGTCCCGATGGTCCCGTACAAGCAGCTAGACCTAGCGTCGCAACGAGAAGAATGAAAACGTAAAGACGCATCAGAAACGAACTTTAATAGGCCACATCGGACGTTAGGCCTTTCAAGATAGCTACCCCGGCGCTCGCGCCAAGTCGCGTGGCGCCATGCTCAACCATCTCGTAAGCGTCATCAGCAGAGCGAATGCCACCGGAGGCCTTTACTCCCATTTGATCTCCGACGACGCGCCGCATCAGCGCCACGTCTTCAGGCTTTGCTCCATGAGAAGCAAAGCCCGTCGATGTCTTGACGAAATCGGCACCGGCATTCTGAGCCAGCACACAGGCGATGACTTTCTCCTCGTCTGTGAGAAGAGCTGTTTCAAGTATCACTTTAACTGTATGGCCTTGCGCAGCCTTAACCACTGAGGCAATGTCATCCTCAACCTCATCGTACAGGCGACTCTTGATGCGCCCGAGTCCAATGACCATGTCGATCTCAGTAGCACCGTCTCGCACGGCAACCTCCGTTTCAAATGCCTTCACAGGTGTTCGTTGCGCGCCGTGCGGAAACCCAATGACCGTGCAAACGACCGACGAAGCCCCCTTCAATTCTCGCGCGGCAAGCGGTACCCACGCTGGGCTCACGCACACGCTGGCAAAGCAGTGTTCGCGAGCCTCCGCGCACAACGCGCGGATATCCGCTTCGCTAGTCTCCGGCTTCAGCACCGTGTGATCAATTAACCGGGCAATTTGTGGGGCCAGCAAACACGCATTGATCGCGTCAGGGTCTGTTGGCGGCCTATCCGCCCTGAGCCCCAATCGTCCGGCGCCCGCTCCCACTAAGCGTTCAAGTCCTCGATGTTGAGTGGCATCACAGCCGCAGCCGGGCGCACCATACTGGCGCTGCACAGCGTCTTTCACGGCATCCTGATCAGAAACGTTCACGACGGTCGATGCATTTCTTGGCTGAGAACACTCGCCTCCAATCTACTCCAGCAGACTCGTTTCGCTTCACCAACAGGTCTCCGTTACGAGCCAACCATTTCCTCAACCTCTTCGTCGAGGTTGTACTTCTTGCGCTTCTCCCAGAGAGTTTTCTTGGAGATGCCGAGTAGGCGGGCAACGTCTGCATACGAAGACTTCTTGGAAGCCAGAATATGCTTTATGTACTCGTACTCAAGTTCCTCGAGTGCACCACCGGAGCGGAAACGGAAGTAACCGTCGGCGTTGTCGGCTTCGAAACCTTGCGTCTTGAGGAGAACGAGATCTTTTGCATCCAGGACCGCGGTGCTGGCGAAAATTAAAGCGCGCTCCATCACATTGCGCAGCTCACGGACATTGCCGGGCCATTCGTGGTTCAGCAGCTTCTCCCTCGCGGCATCGGTGAAGCCCTCGAACGGCTTGTTGAACTCACCGCCAAACGTCTCGCCAACCTTCTCGGCAATGAGCAGCATGTCCTTGCCCATTTGTCTCAGCGCCGGCAATTTGATGGACACAACATTGATGCGGAAGAAGAGGTCCTTGCGGAATCGCTTCTCTGCCACGCTTTCCTCAAGCACGGCGTTCGTAGCACAAAGGAGCCGTGTGCTGACTTTCAGTTCGTCGATACCTCCTAAGCGCCGGAATGTGCGACTCTCCAAAAAAGAGAGAAGTTTGGCCTGCAGCGGTAGGCTCATCGAGTCAATCTCATCGAGGAAGACCGTGCCGCCATCAGCTATTTCGAGCAGTCCTGGTTTCGCAGCTCGAGCATCCGTGAACGCGCCCTTTTCGTAGCCAAACAACTCGCTCTCAAGCAAATTGTCTGGCAGCGCAGCACAGTTGATCTCCATAAACCGGCCAGAATTCCACTGCGACGAATAGTGGATGGTCTGGGCGATCAGATTCTTACCTGTGCCCGTCTCACCACGGATCAGAACGGTCGTGTTCGGAATGTCCTTGAGCGTCTCAATGGTCCTCTTCACCTCCTCGATCTCGGGGCTCGATCCAATGATCTGCCCAACGGAGTTCTTCTTCTTCCGCTCTGTCTTGATCTCCTTCAATTCAATCTTGTCGGAGTACAGCTCGAGTGCTTTGGCAAGAAGCGCCCGCATCTCTTCGAGATTAACCGGCTTCTGCAGATAGTGGAACGCACCTAGCCTCATTGCCTCGACAGCAGTCTGCACAGAAGAGTGCGCTGTCATGATGATAATGGGCAGCGTCAGATCGCGCTCACGGAGCTCCTCAATAAGCTGAATGCCGGAGATCTCCGGCATCATGAGGTCCGTTAACACGAGGTCTGGCGCTCCCTCAGAATCGAGCACCTCAAACATCTCGGTCGCACTTACAAAGGAGCGAGCGGCGTATCCATCACGTTCGAGCACGGTGGCGAACAGTTCGCCGATCTTGGGATCGTCATCGACGATAAAGATGCGCTTCTGGCTCATGGCGGGGGGTAACAATGCTGCTAGATGGCGGAACTTGGATTATAAGGAGGGATTGAGCCGAACGTGCGAATCAAACGGGAAACTCTCAGTCTCCTTTCCCATTCTTCGGGAGGCGCAATTCCGGTGCGCGGATTCGCAATGCGCCCGGCACAATCTCTACATCCAACGAGACGGCGCTCGCCGACAGAATCTCCCCATCCGCCTGAACAGGTAGTGGTTCCGTTGCATCAAGATGCACACTCTTGGCCTGAAATAGTTTGACTTCCGGCTCACCGATATGAGCACCGCTGAATGTTTTGGGCATCAGTTGAAGTGCCCGACGAGTGCCAAGGTGTTCGACAAAACAGACATCGAGCAGGCCATCATCGATCCGTGCATCTGGCGTTAGCAGAAATCCTCCACCAACAGAGAATCCGTTGTCGATTTCGATGAGGAAGAACTGGCCATTGTGAACGGCAATGCTTTCCCCTTCGGGTCCGATTGCCGTGATTTCGACTTCAACGTCGGGTTTCCGCCATTTCCAGAGGGTTTCCAAAACAGCGGCGACATAGGCCAAGCGACCGCCGAGCGCCTTGTAGCGATGGGTCGCCTTTGCGGCAGCGGCATCAAACCCAGTGCCGGCACAATTGGTGAACTCGCGAACTTGCTCGGTTAGCTCTCCGCTCTCGCTTTGCTCTTTCCATCGAATCCGTCCCACATCCACCGCGACTGTTTCCGCGTCTAGCATAGCGGCAAGCGCGGCATCCAACCCCTTGGGCATGCCGATGGCTTGCGCAAAGTCATTCCCCGTTCCGGCTGGGATGATCCCCATCACCGCCGCTGTCTCCAACAGCCCGCGAGCGACCTCTTGTACAGTCCCGTCTCCCCCAACGGCCACAACGACGTCGTGAGTAAGCGCCGCCGCTCTTGCGATTTCGATGGCGTGGCCGCGTTCGCTGGTCTCGAGCAGCGTGTAATCGAGACCCTTGATCCTCGCCGCCTTCTCTAGCGCCGGCTGCAAACGCTCGGCGCGTCCGTTTCGAGCAGCGGGATTGAGTACAAAGGCGTAGCGCATGGGCTGGCTTCCGGGCGCCCCGCCCGGAGCAGCCACGGCGTAAGTTACCGAACCCATTGATATCTAAGCTTCGTGCTGCGCAGCTCGCTCTTCTTCTTCGTTGTGGCCCTTCTCATGCTGACTTCGGCTGCATGTGAACAGAATGAACAGGAACGGGTTCAGGCCGTCGCTTTGGTTGATGCGCTTGGCCGGGCTGTTGAGATGACGCCACCTGCTGCGCGCGTGTTATCGCTGGCCCCAAACCTTACAGAGATTATCTATGCCATCGGAGCTGGAGACCGGCTGGTCGCCGCAAGCCAGGCCGACACCTATCCGCCGCAGGTTCGTGATCTCCCCGCGTTCTCGTCTTTTCCACCCGACCATGAACGAATTGTTGAGCTCAACCCGGATCTACTTTTTGCCACGGATGAGATCAACAGTCCAACCGATGCCGATGCGCTGGCTCGTGTGGGCGTAGCGACGTACTTCTTTTCCTTTGCGGATATCGCCAGCGTTCCAGCCGCAATTCGGACGGCCGGCGGCCTATTAGGTGTTGATGGAGAGCCCGCCGCGATGGCCTTCGAGGCGACAATCGATTCCGTAAGGCAGGCCACCGAAGGGCAACCGAGTCCTAGTACGCTTCTCCTTGTCGGCGACGACGTGCTCTATGCCTTCGGACGTGAATCCTATGCGAGCGAGGCTATTCGCGCCGCAGGAGGAGAGAATCTCACAGATGCATTTGACGGTCGTTCCGCTGTCGTTTCGGAAGAGTTTGTATTGGAAAACCGACCCGAAGTCATCATCGTGCTTTCTGATGAAGCGTATTCAGCAGATCAGCTATTGCAGAAGCACCCGACGTGGAGCATCATTCCCGCCGTCGAAGATGGGCGTGTCTACGGCATCCATCCCGACCTTCTGAGCCGCCCTGGGCCGCGACTGGCGAAAGGCATCGCAGAGGTGGCCGAACGTCTTCATCCTGCTCCAGTCGAATCGCGATGAATCGGCCTCTGCTTTTGTGGATCGGGTTAGCTGCAGCCTTTTTCGTTGCAGTGATGGCATCGCTGGCGATTGGTAGCGTTTCGATCTCACCAAGTTTGGTCTGGAACGCTCTCGTTGATGGACCACGAGAAGGAGCACCTTATCAAACCGAGCACACGATAGTCTGGCAACTTCGGATGCCGCGCATGCTGCTCGCGCTTTCCGTGGGTGGTGGACTTGCGGTGATTGGCGTAGCGATGCAGGCACTCGTCCGGAACCCGCTGGCAGAACCGTACATCCTTGGTGTGTCCAGCGGCGCGAGTGTAGGCGCATCCGTGTTTTATCTCGGCTTCCTCCCTCCCCTCCTTTCAAAGACTTTGTCGATGCCGCTGGCGGCGTTCATCGGTGCGCTCGGAGCGATCCTCATCGTGTTCTTTGCCGCGCGTACTGGACCGCGTCTCTCCACGGCTCGCTTACTTCTTGCGGGTGTGGCGGTATCGTCCTTTCTCGCGGCGATAACTGCATTCGTTACGTATGCGTCGCCGTCTCCCGATCGAATCAGGACTGTCCTGTTCTGGCTGCTTGGGTCGTTTCAATCGGCTCGATGGGACACCGTTTGGCTTCCACTTGTCGTCTCTGGCTCAGGTCTGATCGTACTCTGGGTGCTCGCTCGTCCTCTGGATGCTTTGGTTACTGGCGAGGAGCCCGCGCGGTCGCTCGGCATTCCGGTCGAAGCTCTCAAACGTATCCTGATCCTTCTCGCCGCAGCCGTCACGGGCGTACTGGTGGCCGCGTCCGGCATCATCGGATTTGTGGGTCTGATCATCCCTCACGCCGTGCGTTTTGTGGTTGGCGCGAGCCATCGCCGGGTCATCCCGGCAGCGTTCGCCGGTGGTGCGCTGTTCTTGCTTCTCGCTGATCTCGCGGCTCGTTCGGTCCTCTCGGGTCAGGAGCTTCCGGTTGGCATTCTTACGGCTATTTGCGGTGTGCCGTTCTTCCTCGTGCTGTTGCGCCGGACGAAGATGTTGCCGAGTTAATCGAAGCTAATTGTCCCCATAAATCACCTCAACCAGCACATCCCCAATCTGCTGGAGGCTCTCGGCGCTACATGCGGTTGGCAGATCGGCGAGCGTGTGCCAGGTCGATGGAAACGGATAATGAATGAGGTCGATGACCGGGATGCCGTTTTGAAGGAAGACAACGTGGTCGTCCACAACCGGCCCACCCTGTTCATTAAGGAATGCGGTAGCGCCCACGCGTTCCGCGGCGGCCCAGACACGATCCACAACGGGTTTCGCGTTGATGTTCGAGTAGGATTCCTTCGGGATGCGTAGGTCCGCATCGCACACCATATCCAGCAGAATGCCGTATTCAGGCCGATAGTCCGGATTCTCTTCAACGAAACGCTGCGAACCGATCGCAAATGGATTCGCTATGGTAGACGGGTCCGCGTCCGGGTCGAGGTTATCGCCCCGGTCCTCCATGTCGAAGAATACAAGGTCCACTCCGATATCCGGCATCTGCCCGGCCAGTAGCTGCGCCATCTCAACCAGTACCGCGACGCCCGATCCTCCATCGTTCGCACCGGGAACCGGCCTGATATGGTTCGCGGGATTGGGGTCTTGATCAGCGAACGGACGCGTATCCCAGTGCGCAGCAAGCATCATCCTTCGTGCTCCCGAAGGGTTCAGGTTGAAGGACGCGACGATGTTCGTACCACCCCAGACTTCCGTTGAATCATGGACGTTCGTGTGAGCAAACGGCTGGATGCTCACAGCATCTGCAGAGCCTTCCATCTGGCGCTTAATCCAGTCAAGCGTATCCATATAACCCTGGGTTCCAAACACGCGCGGGCCGTAATCAACCTGGTTGTGAACGTATCGGAGAGCGCGCTCGCCGTCAAAGATGGGCTTTGGTGAGGGGCGCGTCAGCAACCACCATCCGGCAATGACTACCACAGCCAGCAACGCTGCCCCGCCAATAATCTTTGGCCACAGACGGCCCTCGTATTGCTTACGATGTGCCATAGGATGCGATTCTGTCGCGGATTAGAGCGATGGTCGCTTCGCGCTGCGTGAGCGAGAGCAGCAGGATGAAGTCGCCCGGCTCCGCCCAGTCCAACGCGAGGCGAGTGCCGCTTATTGGGTCGGCTTCAAAGAGGATATTGGTTTCTGGAATGTCTTCGTCAAGCAAGACTTCCTTAATGAACGCAGGGACTTCACCTTCCTCCTTGCCGCGGAGGTATCCGGGCATATCTACAAGCACGTACTGATCTGCGCCTAGACGCGCGGCTGCCTTGGTGAGTCCGATCAGCTCGTCGTCAGTTCGGTCGCCTGCCTGGCCCATGAGGATCAACCGCCGTTCTGCGTGGATTTGCTGAACGGACTCGACAATGGCCGATAGAGCGTGCTCATTGTGAGCGAAATCCACCAAAACCTGGGCGCCATGAACGTCGAAGAGATTGCCACGGCCCGGATTGTTTTCCGGCGTGCTCTCGAACGACTTCATCGCCGAGGCGATGATTCCGTCATCAACCCCAAGAGCTTTCGCGAGGCCCAGCGCCGTCAGGCAATTACAGACGTTGTATGCCGCGCGGCCTCCAAATGTGATGGGCAGATCTTCAACACGGACGACAGTCTTCCATTCGCCTGCATCGGCGTAGGCGAGCATTCCCTTAACGACCGCACATGCCTTGCCGTCGTTATGGAAGTTTTCCAGAATCAGCGGGTTCTCCGCGTTCGGACTAGTCCAACAGACCTCCGCGCATCGCTCTTTCAGAGATTCTGATAGACGATTCACTTCTTTGCGGCAATACGTGTTGTCGGCATTTGTGACGAGAACTCCGCCTTCTCCAAGCGATTTGGCAACGACGAATTTGGCTTCGGCAAGATCGGCGACCGTCTCGATTCCATAGTCGCCAAGATGGTCATCGGCGACGTTCGTAACGGCAACTGCGGCTGCGTGCGGAACACCTAGGCCACGTCGCAAAATTCCACCGCGCGCTACTTCCAACACGCCCACATCTACACGCTGATCGCGCATCGCCATTCGTGCACCGCCCGTGCCGGAGTAATCGCCACGGTCGAGGATGTCCTCCCCAACCGCGATGTAGTCCGTTGACGTGAGCCCTGGTGTTCGTCCTGCAGCGCTCAAAATCGAACCCAGCAATCGAGCCGTTGTGGACTTCCCGTTCGTGCCCGTGACCATCACAACCGGCACATCGTGATGGGACTCCCAGTCGATGTCCTCGGGTGTTGGCAGCTGATCAACGGGCCATGTCATCGAGCCTTTTCCTAGACCTATGCTGGCCTCGTCGTCATCCCATAGGAACGTAACGCTGTGTGCGTGAGCAGCCTGCTCAAGGGCAAGCAGGGCCGGATTCCGTTCGTCGAAGATCAGCTTCTGTAATTCGGCAAGCTTATCCAATGGATCTGGCGCGATGCCAGCCGTCGCCGTTCCGATGGCTGTAGCCCACGCGTGTTCGTTAACCTCTGTGCCTGCATACAACGCGTCAATCGGACCCTCGAACGCGATCGAAGCGCCGTAGCTAAATCGCCGAATTGCGATCCTCTCTGGGTCCCAGCCGATGGCTTCCAGCAATGCCTCGATATGCTGCGGCCAAAATCCAAGCGCCGATTCGAAGATCAGACCGTCGCCGTGTACGTCCATGATCGCCCCCGCCCCATCGAGATAGAGGTTCGGTCCGGTGAGACGTCTGGAGTCGTCGATGGTCATGGAGTAACAACGAAACTGCCCTCAACAACACCCCTTCCCCCGCTTTGCGGCGTACTCCACTCAAGGGGAGACCTTGTACGGTCCCCCTTCAAAGGGGGTGTCCCGCAGAATTGCGGGACGGGAGATGTCGGACTGGCGAATAGGCTCTGCAAAACTACTGCCCACCATCCTCTCCAACGAACCCTGCACGACGCATTCACGCTCGTTAGTTTATGGTCGAACATTTCACTTCTACCAAACCGCTCAAGACTACCATGGCTAAGTTTGAACTCTACACCAGCAAGAACGGCGAATTCCGCTTCCGTCTCAAAGCTAACAACGGCCAGACGATTCTGACCTCAGAAGGGTACAAGACCAAAGCCGCTGCCAAGAACGGCATTGCTTCTGTAGGCAAGAACGCAAAGCGCAAGGGCGCTTTCGAAACCAAGGTTGGTCGTAACAAGAAGCA
>JAHEJB010000163.1 GCA_024639085.1 Rubricoccaceae bacterium
CCATCAACTGCATATTCTGGTCCGAGATAACCTGCGATTTCAACGTACCGGCCCGTCAACAAATTGTATTTGACCACCCACGTCCAGTGATTACCTGAGTGCATTCCACCGGCGTCATTGAATCGAATGTTGTAGGACGTTCCTCCAGGAGCGGTGATCGTGCCGCCATCAACAGAGTAGCCAAGGTATGGAATGGGTTTAGCGCCAGCCGGAACGAATTCTCGATAGACTCTCAATGAAGCGACGATGAAGATCGCAACCGCGACAACGAATTTCAAGACCGTTTTTGAGCGAGGTTTCATCGGCACATACTTCAAGCCGCATAACGTCAGAGTGCTGCCACAGGCTGCCTGAGGGCCCGCTCCGATTCCAGGGTTGATGGTTGTATCGTCCTGTCGCGTTCGACTGGCGGCGGGCAGCCTGTTGGTAGCCACGTCTTGTTCTGCGGCAGATTATCTCGGATGACCGGGTTGAGTCGAACCCAAGTCAATCGTCACTCGGGGGGACAGGGAGACGGAGGACGAGCCTTCCGGTCGAGACGTCCCACAAGGCCCATCCTTTGCGATCGGGGTTCACACAACGGGATGCCAGGAGCTTCCCATCTGGAGTAAATTTCAGTTCCCTAATTTCGTCTCCTTGGGCAAGGAATCGTTTGATCTGCTTTCCGGTCTTGGTCTCGTGGATGGATATCACTTCATCGAATCCATCGCGGTAATAGCCTGCAAAGAGCTTCTTGTCCGGGGAGAATACCTTGTGGGCGAGAGTCGTTCGCACCAGTCCCGCATCAAACGCTTTAATCAGCACAAGGTCGCCTTCTTGGTTCTTGGCGGGGACGTCATCAGCCTGTTGCTCGCCGACCGCGATACCGTTGATCTCTGTGAGCCCTTTAATGAGTTCCGTTGTGTTTTCTCCCCCGACGACGAAGCCGGTCTTCGGGTCTCGCTTCTGCTCGACTGTTTTGAACTCTATTTGATCATGAATCGCTGAGTAGTCCTTCAGCTTTTGCCCGCTAGTCTCAACTGGCGACGCCACAAGCGTCAGAACTATAGCCAAGCTAGCGAATATCGGTTTTGGATTTCGCATTCCAGTTCCTTGTGGGGTGTCTGCGAGCATGGGAAAAGGGGTAAGCAGCGCATTACTGATGATAGTCCAGAACGGCCTATCACGGGTACCGCCCGCTGGGAATAGGCCGACCAAAGTGGCGGGCGATCCCCGACTCCACTGCACGCACATTATCGCCGCTAATCATGGCTGGTCAAACACTCTTGGAGTCGCAGCATTCCTGCCGATGACCGGATAATCGATGAATCCCCGGCCAGGCGAGCGACTGCCGGATGCGTATGACCTGCTGATCTACGCCAAGAACGGACACCGTCCCCAGCTACTTGAGCACCTGACGGAAGCGTTTCCTCGCCACATTCAGATTCACTACGGCCAGTATCAGCGGGAGCAACTCTTTGAAGCCGCGCGTCGTTCACGGGCCTGCGCGTAACTCCGGACACACTTTCACAACTCGCTTATGGTCGCGCAACTGATGCAGTTGTGCTGCGTCGGTGCATCGTCCTCCTCATCTAGTCCGAGATTTGGAGGAAACTGCGTCTAAGCGATTGAGCAGAGTTGGCTCGGACGATGCACACGCCAGCAGTTGGGCAGCATCATTGTCGAGACGGTTAGGGCCGTTCGCCTTCCATCACACGAGGCGCTTCCCGAGAGAATCTCACTGATCGCCCAGGGCGGCAATCGCAGCTTTGACAGGCTGGCGGACGCTGGCATATTCACTGTCTTCAAGTTCACGCAGCTTTTTCAGAGCGGGCTTCGCATCTTTTCCGTATGACAGGAGGGCATCGGCGGCGGCGGCGCGAACCTTTGCCCAGCCATCGTCGAGAGCAGACGTGAGTGCAGGTACGGTCAGTTCCGAGTTTGCGCCGATAAGGCCTAACGCGACCGCGGCATCCTGACGAATTCCTGGATCCTTCGACTCTTCCAGCAGCTTGCAGAGTGCCGGAACAGCCGGCGCGGCATCTTTACCAATCAATCCGAGCGCTTCCGACGCCATGTAGTTGTAATTGTACCATTCGTCGGCGGGGAGTTTCTCTTCCACCGCCTCGATCAGCGTCGGCACGATCGCTGCACCAAGTTCGACAACGCGCTGCATGCTCCTGGGGTCACGGGCGGGCGCCACCATAAGATTGCCTCCGGTAAACCGCCCCAATACGCCAACGTATTGCGAGTAGAAAGGCTGTGCGTCGTCTCCCAGCAACTTGTAAGCTTCGACGACGGTAGAGGAGGTCACAATACCAAGGTTGTCCCAACTGGAGGAGTCGTTCATCGTTCGCCGGTTGTAAAACGCTTTCAAGCACTCAACCATCGCCGCCCGCCATTGGGTGTCCGCGGGGTTCAGAATCCCGATCGCTCGCGCTGCTTCAAGTCTGATCGGCGTGGGCGGTCCCTTGAGGAGCTTGCGGAGAGCCGGCATCATTCGCTGGTCATGTTGGCCGACTTTGGCGGCGCTCGCGGCCGCGTCCGCCCGTCGATCGATTGCTCCACCGAGTCCGCTCGCCGGGAGAGGGCCCTCGTGTTCAAGAGCCGCCACAACGACGTCCAGCGCACGTTGATGCTTGGGGAAGACACGCAGGATTTTGTCGGCCGCGTAAAGTCGGGTCGAGGCGTGTTCCGAGTCGAGATCATTCTCAATCAACGGCAAAACTCGAAGTCGAATCAGTTCGTGTGCGGGTTCCCCGATTGCGACCAAAACGTTGAAAGCATGGACCGACGGGGCACCAAACCCGCGTGCCAATTCAGACTCACGGGCCAGTTCGACGAGCACAGGCACGGCCGAGGCGCTATCTTGCCCAAAACTGGCAAGTCGCTTCGCGGCTGATTCTTGCGCAGCATCTTGACTCCGGAGCACGCGTATCAATCGAGGTACTGCCAGTGTCGGCTCCGTTTCGAGCAATGCAGCTGACAGCTGGCTGGCCATGTAACGCTTGTCACCTTGGGGGAGCTTACCGGCACGATACAGACGTTCGTAGCGATTCGCCATGGTGATAAGTTGCGGCAGGGCAACTTGTGCGGCCGGTCCAAATTGGCGAAGTGACTCGCATGCTTGCACGACCACCTCAGGATCGTCGTCCTTCAAAGTGTCAGCAATCGCCGGAATGGATCGTTCCGTCTGACGACCAATCCGCTGCAATGCCCGGACCGAGTTGCGCCTTACTCGGGCATCATCGTCCTTCAGCCTGTGTATCAGTTGCGGCACGGCGTCTTCAGCGCCGGCACCGATCTTTCCCAGCCCGATTGCGGCGTAAGCACGCGTCGACGCATCATTGCTCTTGAGCGTCCGCAGGAGTGGTTCGACTCCCTCGCGACCAAATGATGCGATCACTTCAAGGATGGTGTCCGCTTCCTGGTCACGGATTTCCTGCTCGGTAAGTTCCCGACTTGGCCGAGAAAAACCGAAGCTGTATTGCTTGGGCGGTGGGGTCTTGTCATCGAGCATGCCCAATAGGGTGGGAATCATCGGCTTGCCGTCAGGCCCTAGCCAGTAATCTAGGATCTCGATCAACAAGTTTTCGCGTTCGTCGCGCGGACAAGTTCGCAATTTGTCGGTCAGCTCTTGGACGAGGTCGGTGGGACTTTGCGGCTGCTCTCGACCGACAGCGAAAGAAGCATGCCCGACCTGCTTTTTGGCAGTCAGGAAGGGCAGCACTTTGACGACAGCTTTTGGGTCGACGCGATAACTCGTTCCCTTGCCTTCGTAAAAGCCGTACCGCTCAACCATCATTGGTACAAGCAGCGAATACCGAATCCACTCCCCGTTGTCTAAGTTTTCCAGTGCAACATCATCGCTGGCCTTGGTGCCGTCGTTAAATGGAGATTCCTGAAAGCCATCATATTGAATGATCTTCGCTCGCAATCGAGTCCCATGGTAAATAAACGGTTTGGATTCCCCTCGCGAAACGACGGCAAGAACGCGCAAGTGACGGGCAATTTCCTGGTGCGTCAAACGTGCTTGTACGACCCAGTCGTTGTCCGCGGCCATGAGTTCCAGTAATCGCTCCTTGTCACCAAGAAATCCTGCCTTCGAGAGTTTCCCCGGCCTCATTGAACTTTCGAGATCGGCGATCTTGATTCCATTGATCTCCTTTAGGCCTCGAATCGTTTCAGTCGTATTCATCCCGCCAACAATGAAGCCGGTCTTGGGGTCCTTCTTTGGCTTAAAGGCCAACAGACGCTGATAATTCGCATCGAGATTCGTGTAGTCGTGCGGCTTGGAATCATCGGCTCGTGCCGTCACACAGAGCGCGGCAAGAAGAACGGGAAAGATAAGTCTCATAAGAATCGTCCGGGCTGAAGTTCGGAATGTCTGGACACAGTAAGGAACGCCCGGGAGTGTTTACGATATCGATGCGTGTTTCAATTTGCCACAAATCTGCGTTTTGATACAAGGCATCGACGACAGAAGTATGCAATGACGGCCTACCAAAACCGAAGCAAAATCTGTGCCAATCAGCGTAACGTCTGTTCCTGTCGTTACTTTCCTTCGTCACTGACCGGAACCGTGTCGTGGCGTTTGGGCGAGTCGTATAGGCAGACCGAGGTCTCTCTTGATTCGAGGTCTGAATACCGCGCTGATCGAAGAGGCGATTGACGGGCCGGTGCCCGGTTTGGGGTATTCAGCAAAGGCCCGATTGGCGGTGTATCGGCCATCAGTATCGCGCGAAGGCTTCGGCAAGGGCGGCATCCCAACGGAGAATTCTCCACCATTAGGTGGATGCCCCCGGGCCCGGTTAACCTGCACAGGCTGGACAAACTTCAGCGTCGAACCGGAGTCTGCAACTCGCGTCGGTGTCCGAGACCGATGTTGCGAAAGCCGCAGTGTTCGCCCCGCCTACCGGGCCGAAACGGGAGGGATCCTCCCGCTTAGGGGGTCGGAACGCCTGATAACCCAAACCCGTCATTTCGCTGTTGGGCGTTTCAACTCCCCGAA
>JAHEJB010000164.1 GCA_024639085.1 Rubricoccaceae bacterium
TCACGTCGCGGCTTGGCAAGCTTCAAGTTCACGTTGTTAGCGTACTTCGCGGGCATCGAAGGCATTAGCGCTCCTCAAGATTCTCTTCGACCGATTCCGCGAATGCTCTTTCCTTCTGAATTCCCCAATCGGGACATCTTTAACCCACTTGTCCGTCCGCCGGTAATTCGAGAGGACGCGCTTCCTGCCAATACAGAGAATCTGCTGAACATTGAGGAGGCGAAATTACTCTACATCATTGGACGTACCGCCACATTCGAAGACAGTAGAGGTCGTCACGAAGTCGAGGTCAACGACCGCGTTTACCTGGGATCCATAACGGATGTCGATCCAGGGAATTCAATAGTTCGCGCACGCCTCGTCAAGGGGAATCGCGTAGAAATCGTAACGAGGCGTCTTGGAGAGGAGGAAGCCTATCGCCGGGCTCTCGGTCCGGTCCAACTGGATCCGATCACCACGGATCCGCCGCCAGACGACGGGAATTAGCGTTTTTAGGACGTCCCTGACGCCATGCCCAGTGCCTTAATCCACCAAGCCTCCCCGCCGATACTAGCCAGGATCAATCCATTGGCCTGGCATCGGCGTGGCACAACATCACCCACTTTTTCGAAACACCGTAGTCGTTCGTCCGTGGGTTATTGTTCTCTGCCTGGTGACACACGCCTTCCTGAAGTGGGTCTTCTTCAGCACCTACTTCCAAGTGGAGGTAGCTGCAGTACTTTTCACAACGACGAAGGGGCTGCTGACGCCGGTGCTCGTGGCAGGTCTCATCGAATGGTTGATATTGGTCCTCGTCGTAATGGGGCTGATTGGTCAGCTTCGAGCCAAGGATATTGGACTCGACCACAAGCAGGCGATGCCTGCTCTGGCCATTGTCGGGGTTCTTTGGATAGCTGTTCAGGCAGCCGCAGCTGCGACCGGCACGATGGCAAACGGGCAACTCAATCTCGCGACCGAGCCTTTGGGGCAGATGCCTCTGGAAGGTATCGGCGTCAAACTTCAGGCCGTCTTGGGAAGCGGCCTCATCGAGGAAGTGCTGTACCGCGGGTTCTTGCTCACACAGGGCTATCTGATCCTAGTCCGGCACCTGAAGACGCGGCAAAAAGCACTTTCCGCGGCCATCGTCCTGTCTGCCATCTATTTCGGCATCAATCATATTCCGGCCGGATTACGAATGGGTCTCGGGCCAACGGAAGTCGCCGTCTACGTGGGCCATGTCACACTGGTGGGGATGCTATTCGCGACGCTGTTCCTTCGAACTGCGAATCTGCTGATCGCGGGTGGCGCTCACGCGCTCCTCAACGAGCCGTTTGCTTTGTTTTCCACACCAGTAGACCCCGCTCTCTTCGCCTTGATAGGAGTTTCGGTTGTTCTGCTCGGTTGGCCGACCATAAGTCGTTATACAGGCTCGATGTTTCAGATCGGCGAACTGGAAGGCAAACCTGCGTTCTGATAGCATACAGGCAAGCTCCGTCCGCACACGTCTCATGTGAAGCGCTGCGATGAAGGGCGAATCCTCATACGGACAAGCAGGACGATGGTGCTTGGGTAGGGCACCTCTCATCATCATCTGGGTAATCTTTCCGCTTTTCTTTGGCGAACAGGCCGCTGCCGACGACTCGGTCGCTAGGATTCCAGAGGGAGAAGTCATCGTTTCCGCTCCTGAGCTTTGGTCCGAAGAGTCCGCAGCCGGTTTTGTGACGGTTGCGAGACCATCTCTGAAAGGACTCCTGGACCAGGATGCAGTTGTCCCATTCGGATTTGACGGCTTACCCACCAGTTCCGGATTGCTTGCATTCCAAGAGTCGACTGAAACGGATGAGCTGGTTCACGCCCCTTCCGAGTTCCGAGCAGGACCGCATATCGATCCAATCGGCGGCAGCGTGTTGGCGTCAGGCTCGGCATTTCGATTTGGGGATGGCTTCGCCGCACTTGAACGCATAGATCAAGCTCGCCTGGGCAATCCCATCAATTCGTTGAACGATGTCCAGGCATGGGGTTACCTGCTTCCGATTATCGACCAGTCGGCCGGTCAGCAGAGCACACCACACCCTCTGCGATTGAGCATGCCTCCGCTGTATGCTCCGGCGCTAGCGGCAGGGCCGCGCGAACTAATTTTCGGAGGCATTGACTATAGTGATCCAAATGTAGTGGGCGTGCCACTACTTCGCGTTGCTGGTTATCGGCAAATGTCCATTTCGCCGCATTTCACGGTTCGCGATTTCGCTACCCGAGACGGGGCACCGCTGGCTCGAATCTCACCAACGCTCGTAACGGGGCTGGAAAGTGTGGTACGCCTCGCGGGTCCCATCGAGATCCTGTCTGGTTACCGACATCGGAGGCACAATGCAAGCGTGCGGGGTGCTTCCCGAAGTCGACATATCGCGGGGCAGGCTGCAGACATTTGGTCCCCGACCAAGTCTTCATTGTATTTGGCTCGACAGGTGATTGAAGGAATGGGATGCCGAATTGGCATTGGACTAGGCCGAAGCTCTGTACACATTGACGTGAGAGGTCATCTTGCCACGTGGACCTATCCGGGAGCCCCTCTCAGCGAACTTGCCTTCGATATTTGGGTGCGGATGCTCTGCAGCGGTAATAGGGATCACTCAGACGCGCTGACCTCTCCAATAGACTGGATTATGGGTGATTCCTTAGAATTCGATCTAGACGAGTACGACCTGGAATACAACTTTCCATACGGAGTCAACGATCCGGATGCATGGTTCCATTCGATGCGCACTCAAGTAGCTGAATATGCAGCCTCCTCGTGGTACCGAGACGGTCCCGGCGCTGTAATAATGGATTTCAGTAGCGGTGTTCCGCCAATTGATCAGGGGATCGACGGCGTCGTGAGATATGTTCGATTGCGTTCGAATGACATCTCCGATTACGGGCTGTACACGCTTGTCGACAGGATTTCTCGTCAAGAACCAAGGCGGTATTTCGCTTACGCAATGCTGCTCGAAGACGGGTCTGTTCATCCTGGATTGGCCAATCTCAATCCGACATCGAACAATGCCCAGCAAGAGGTTCAACAATCGCCTAACGTACCGAATGAACCCGAAGGACAGTCGGAGTCCTCGAGCCCGTCGATACGCGATAGAATTGAAGCAAATAGACAATCAACCGCCGCTCAAGCTGCTCCCGCCTTGGAAGGCACGCCTCCGGGAAGTCGCTGGGGGATCGTGGTGGCCTCAACGATAGATGCGGGCGAGGCAGAACGCTTGTCTTCTCAGTTCCGGCAACTTTTGTCGCCCACGGGTTTGGTGTTGAATACGCGGGTTGACAATTCAACCAGTAGCGCGCGATACCGAATTGTCGCTGGAGAGTTCGAATCCGCATCTGAGGCCCGTGGAGCCCAACAACGCTACAGTCAATATCTCCCAAATGATTCGTGGCTACTTCCGCCAGACCAATAGACCGAGCGTAATTGAAATACTTGGCGCGATAAAAATCGCAAGAACGATAAGCAGATCATTGAGATCAGTCGCTCGAGTTTTTGACGAGCCGTCTTGCTGCCGGTAATGAACCGCCGAGCGGGCATTGCAAGCACATAGCAGACGATCGTAAGGACGAAAATGAAGAGCGGCCCCGTCATGTGAGGGAGCCGCTCTAGCGTGCGCGATTGTCAATCGCGATCAAGTGATTTCACTGTTGCATTATTCAGGATCGGTCGTCCAGTAGACCTGTGCGTAGATGTTGTCCTTGTGTGCCGTGCAGGCTTCGTTTACGACTGTGTCCCCATCGGGGTCGAGTTCCTGGAAACGATCGCCTGCCTCATTTATACCATCAAGCAGCGCGGGGATGTCCTCAGCACCCTGGAAGACGAGATAGTTCCATTCGTTGCCCCACGTATGCGCTGCGCTGCCCCAGAAGTTCATGGCGCCCTCGTCTACTAACGCTTGGAATACACCTATATCCTCTCTGTCTTGTGCTGCAATATCGCCTAGTCGCGCATAATCGCATTCAAAGTAGCTGACAGCAATGGCCGAGCCGTCGCCGTTGTCTTCGTCGTCGCCACCACCGTTCGTTCCGACGATGCCTTGGTAAAAGCTATCGCGATGCCGTGGGCAGACTTCCAGCCACATGTTGTCATCAGGATATCGTTCGCCATACCGGCTTGCAATTTCGCTATTCGCCGCCATCGCTGAAGCCTCTGAATCTGCCATCAACACGTTGACCACGTTCCATTCGTCGCCCCACCAATGGGCCATGACGCCGGCTGACCAAATCATGCCTTCGTCGACTAGCTCCTGCAGAATCGGCAGTGAGCGTTCCCGATCATGTTCAAATAGGTCGCCCAACATCGTCCTGTCGCATTGGGCGACCGTCATGACGATTGTCGGCGGAGACTGCTCGTCATCTTGCGCGTAGGTCGTTACGGGAGTGAGTGCGAGTACAAGGGCACATACTGCCGCCAGTGCAATTATTCGATCCATGGTTTCACCTCCAGGGTGATTGTGAGAGAGCGGGGAGACTAGAACCGTGAGCGGGACCAATGTAGGTGTCAGCTCTTATATGCTGCCTGTATTTATTAGGTTTATACCTAACGCTCCTAGCTATGCGCTCCCCTCGACCTCCGTCCTACGACCCCGCGCAGAAGGGACCTTCCCAAACGACCAACTTTGACTTCCGCTATGACAAAAAGCGCACACGGGTGGCTTCCTCCGCATACGCCCAGAGTCGCTCTGCAACCTCCTGATTGCGAGCACGGGTCACCACTTTGGAAGGTGCTGGATAGCCCCTCGCCTCGTAGATCCCGTCAGGCCCGTAATAGCCGCCTGGTTTCGCGTCCGGCGAGGTTGCCGCAAAGAGAGTCGGGAGCGCTCCTTTTGGTGGATCGTTGCTCCAGAGACCAACCAGGCGATTCCAGAGGCCGCTGTGCCGCTGGAGATCGGTTGCGGTGAAGCCTGGATGTGCGGCCAGAGAAAGAACTTCACTGCCCGTGTGAGAAAGGCGCCGCTGCAGCTCAATAGCGAACA
>JAHEJB010000165.1 GCA_024639085.1 Rubricoccaceae bacterium
ACATGAACGCATCAGAAATAGCCTGTGAGGCCTCTGTTTCCCTCCAGTCGTCCCCGTAGTAGCTGCCGGTCATCCCAAAGGCTCGGAAGGCATCGTTTACGCGCGCCCATTCCTGCAGTACGCCCGCACTCGTTCTCGTGGAGTTAATCACTTCGTGCGCCAGTTGTCTGGCTGTC
Source organism: Rubricoccaceae bacterium (assembly GCA_024639085.1). Taxonomy (GTDB): domain Bacteria; phylum Bacteroidota; class Rhodothermia; order Rhodothermales; family Rubricoccaceae; genus JAHEJB01. Next base: position 177 of record JAHEJB010000165.1, read on the forward strand.
GCGTTCCATAAGGTAGAGTCGGCTTGAAAAGCAAGGATTCCAGGGAAATCGGCGTCTATCACAGAGTGCAGGAGTTTGACCGCTGCGTGGGTGGCCTCGTGAATCAGGGTCTGTTCCATCTCCAGTGCGTAGCCGGGATACGTATTCAGATTCGAATCCGTGTATCTATCCGCGTTCAGGTAGATCAGATTCTGGTGCGAGTTCTTTGGATTCCATCCCGTCACAGCTGTGTCTCCTTCACCGTCGCCGCGCGTCACAAAAGCAACCTTGACCAAGGCTTCGCATTGCAAGGGAGGAAGCAGGAGCATCGTTTGCTGGACCAGTTGGCTCTGAAGGCTGGTTGGATCTACGACGTTTTCTTGGTGACGTGATTGTACGTGATCGGCGGTTGATCTATCAATTATGTGGATGTACGACGGACAGCTTCGCGGCCCGAGTTCGGTTGTTGCCGCCCGAGTAGATGTGCCGAGGATGATGCCAAGGAGCACGGGGAAAAGAAAACGCATGATCTAGTTATTGATTTGAAACCCACGATACGACAGCGGCAGCAATCTTGTCCGAGGCCATCAGCGGGGGACAAACCGTGTTCTTGACAAGGATGCGCTTGAGATTTGTATGGTCTCTTGATAGAATGTCTCCCATGGTGAAGAACCTTCACAGTTTCGCAGCACCGCTTCTGAAGCAAGAGAAGGGGTTTCCGGTAATGCACTATGTCCCTATTCCGATGGAGATCGCGGAAGAGCTGTGGGAGGCTGGCGTTCGCCGCGTAGAGTGCACGATGAATGGACGCGAGTACCGTCGAGCGATCAAAGGCCGAAAAGATGGCGAACGTCATTTGCTGGTTAGCAAGTCGATGATGAAGGAGATGGACGTTGACTATGGCGAAACCGTTATCGTCGAGTTGTGGCCCGACGCCGACCCAGATCGGGTCGAACTATGTGAGGAGCTCGTGGAAGTGCTCAAGCAGGACAAAGAAGCTGGAGAGCGTTTCTATGGGATGACTCCTGGCCGACAGCGTGGATTCAACCTGCACGTCAGCAGCTCCAAGCGTTCGGAGACTCGGATAAAGAGGGCGCTTGATATAGCCAACAAGCTGCGTACCCACACGCTGTACGACGACCGCACGCCTTGAAATTTAGCGGCGATTCTTGCGGATCAATGCATCCAACGAGTAACGCCCGGCACCAGCGAGGAGATACATCAATGCGATGAATCCGAAGAGGAACGCTTTCTCGCGGCTTCCGAACGGATCACCGGCATGTCTTAGGAATCCGGCGACGGACATTGTAATCAGGATGAACAGAGAGGCCGGGCGGGTTAGCAATCCAGAAGCCAGGAGCAGGCCTCCAGCAAACTCAGAAAGTGCGGCAGCCCATGCGAATAGGACTGCGAAGGGAAAACCAAGCTCCGTGACGCCGCTAATAAAGCCTTCGGAGGGAGGGAGCTTGCCTAGCCCGTGTCCGAGAGCCAACGCAAGGCCCGCAGCTACACGAAGCGCGGCACGACCAGCGTCTGCACTTTTTGATGTGTTGGATGCGCCGGAAAAAAGAATACTGGAATTCAATCCCATTCGGCTAGCCAAATGAACCAAGCAAGCGCAGAAGGTACGCGATGAGGACAACGACGCCCACGAGCAGGAACGCGCCAACGACCAACGACCTTAAATACACTTTCACGGCCGTTTCCTGCCGTTCTACAGCACGTTGTTGCATCTCAAGCGAACGACTGGTTACGCCTTCGTAGGCCTCAATTTGCTTCTGTTGATTGTCACGAATCTCCGTAAGGAGTTGAATGACGTCGTTGTTGGCTTCCACGGGTCAGCTTGTTGGTTCAGCCGGAGTATCGACGGTCCGTTGCGATGACTGAAGAGCTACACAAGCCTCTTCATGTAGATCTCGGCGTCTGAAACAAAGTATTCGACCTTCTTGACGAATGTCCAACCCGGCAGCACCACGTCTGCAAATCGTGGATCAGTCCCGCAAAAGATTTCTGGAAAGCCCAAGGTGGTCGCTAGCTCGATTACGGCGGTAATTAATTGGCGAGAGATTCCTTGTCCGCGGAATTCCGGGCCGACGAGCAGAGCAGCCAACCAGGGAGAGAATTCGGGCGTCGTTGAGACCGATTCCATTTTGAGCGCTGCCGTTCCACAAACGATATCGCCTTTCATTGCGACCAGGCCGATTGGGAGCTGATCGCGGTTAGCCGTTTCTCGGAGGTCATCTTCAGCGTTGCCAGGTCCGCCTGGGGCATAGAACGGCGCCCAATCCTTTTCAAACCAGCGCGCAAGCTGGGGGATAACGTCGACGTGGTCGGCGAGAAATGCTATTCGAACGGGCTCAGACACAGTCTACCCACCACAGTGCGAACTGTAGGCCTCCACGCCTGGCTGTGTCACATTGACCCACGCACGTGGCTTGCCGTCGTGATCAATCAAACGAACCCAGACCTGAACGATGGGCTCAGTTTCCAGCACGAACACATCGTTCAGTCCGGTTACGACATCGCCGATGCCCGGCGCGTAGCCGATGTAAACCTGTCCGTCTTTTCGGAAGTACGAATCGCCTTCTCCGGCGTAGGCCAACACTTCAAGTCGATCCCCCGTGGAAAGCGCGAGCGTGCTCTGGCTGGATGTTGTCTGATTGATGCCTGAAAGCGACACACTTTGCGTTGCCCGAAAAATGGCTGGGCGTACGACAACGGTTAGCGCCTCCGAACGGTCGTTCCAGTCAATGCGCCGCTCGGCGTCCACTGTTCGGATGTGATCGCTGGATTCTGTAGGCTCGCTGTAGCCGTTGACAGCTGCAGTTGTCTGATAGTTGGCTACGCAACCGTCATCGCCCGTGCCACCCGGAATGGCGTACACGCCGGAATGGTGGGGTTGGGCGGACGCGGAGAGCGTTAGAGAAAAAGCGAAGCCGAAAAGGAGTACGAATCGATTCATTTGGATGACATCAATGGAAAGAGCATGGCAAACCATTCTACACAGAATATCGTGAACCCACGCGGAACGTAATAGAGCAAGCCACCTTTGCCGTTTCCAACCTCAACCGTGGCCTTCTATCATTTGAACATTGATTTTCGGTGTTCTCTTCGCACGAAGTGACTATAGGCATTAGGATTCGCATGTTCTGTTAATAACCGCCTAGGAGCGGGGAAATTTGCCGAATGCAGTCGTGTAGAGTCCGATACCGAGAAATATGAGCATAAGCCCGATTATCCATGGCGAGACAATTCCTCTGTATTTGTAGAGATAGTAGGAGACCCCGGCTACAACAATGCCAATAACGAAAAACATGACGCCAGCTATTCGCGCCGTCTTTTTCGCTTCCCGACTATCTGGATTCCCCCTGTGCTTCAGTTGTTGGGCCAGCTCGGTTTCTATTTTCCCTTTGATGTCATCAAGTCTATTCATGGATGCAAGAATCTTTGTAGGCTGAAAAGAAGATGGTATTGACTGCGCAGAGCAGTCTCAAACCATTCCGGGTGTTGACGAATTCCTGAAAGCAAATATCGTGAACAACGACAGAACGCAAAAGGGAGGGCTGCCTCTGTAGTTTCCAGCCACAAACTCCATTCTTCACCTTTGCACAAGATGTCTCTCCGCGTTCGTTTCGCCCCTAGCCCCACCGGCCTGTTACACATTGGTGGGCTACGGACAGCGCTCTACAATTTCCTCCTCGCGCGCAAACACGGCGGCACGTTCATCCTCCGCATCGAGGACACGGATCGTTCGCGGTACGTTGCCGAGGCCGAGCAGGACATCATCGACAGCCTGCGTTGGGCGGGGATGGACTTCGACGAGGGGCCGGGGAAGAGCGGTCCGCATGCGCCGTACTACCAGAGCGAGCGGGGTGATCTCTACAAAGCAGCTGCCGAGAAGCTGCTGGCGGAAGGCTACGCTTACATCGCGTTCGATACGCCCGACGACATCGAGGCCATGCGCCAACGGCTAACGACGAAGGAGAATCCTAATCCGAAGTACGACCTCACAACACGTGGCGACATGACAAATTCGCTCACTCTGTCGGAGGAAGAAGTCCAGAAGCGGCTTGATGGAGGCGAACCGCATGTGGTCCGGCTGCTTGTGCCGGAAGAGGAGACGATCCGTTTTCATGACCTCGTGCGCGGCGACGTGGAGTTCGAATCCACGCAGGTCGATGACCAGATCCTCGTCAAAAGCGACGGCATGCCGACGTACCACCTTGCCAACGTGGTGGATGATACAGCGATGCAAATCACGCACGTAATCCGCGGCGAAGAGTGGCTTTCGAGCGTGCCCAAGCACATATTGCTGTATAAGTACCTCGGCCACGAGCCGCCGCAGATGGCGCACCTGCCGCTCATCATGTCGCCTACGGGCGGGAAGCTCTCGAAGCGTTCGGCGGACAAGCTGGGCATACCTGTGAACGTCGTGCAGTACCGCGACGCCGGATACGAAGCGGAAGCACTTGTCAACTTCCTCGCGTTCCTAGGATGGAATCCTGGCACCAAGCAGGAAGTATTCTCGATGGACGAACTCATCCAGGCTTACTCGGTGGAGCGTACCGGCCACGCGGGCGTGCAGCTCGACATTGACAAGCTCAATTGGTACAACGGGCAATTCGTTCGGCAGCTTTCGGCAGAGGAGATTGCTTCCCGCGCGAGAAAAGCTGTCGAGGCTGAGGCAGGACCCGTTGAAGACGCACATTTTCTCGCCGTTGCCGAACTGATGCGCGAGCGCCTCACGTTCGCCCACGATCTCGCTGACGC
>JAHEJB010000048.1 GCA_024639085.1 Rubricoccaceae bacterium
AGGAAGCTGAGAGGCTGGTGCTGCCGCCGTCTGGTTGTAAAGCTGTTCGACGGGAAGAACGAAAAGATTATGACCCGAATCCTCCCCAAAGCCACCGACAAGTTGCCCTACCTCCTTCGACAGGTACGCGTTCTCATCCGCCCAGGACTGGAGGAAATGGGCTCACTGTGCACCCTACGTGTCGAATTTCGGTCATTCTCTGTTGGCGATACACGGCAGGGCTCACTGTGGAGAAGCCGCCCAACTCTTGAGGATGCCGCACAAAAAATTGAGCCGCGCTTTCCCGGAGCGTGTGCCCGAACTGTTCACGTGCCCCATGCATTGCTTCCAGAAGATGCCTATCGGATCGAACCGTTTGTAATTCTAGACGAGGACGAGCGATGAAACGCAGACGTCTACCAGTAAAAGTCGAGCGATCAAAAAGCGGGGCACTGGGAAAACTCTGCTGGAAGGGACATTGGTCTCCGGTTGAGCGACAGGTAAATGCCTGGGTGATCCAAGGCCAGTGGTGGAGCAACGAAGTGCGTCGCCACTACATACAGTTGGTCACCTCAAACGGTGTAGTGGAGGTCTACCGCGACGGCGACGGTTGGTGGCTGTCAAGTGTACTTGATTGACAACTGCGATAGCTTGAAATGCATTCAGACATGATTACGACACATGGCACATTCCGATTATGATTTCCACGACCTCGGCCCACACGTTCGAATGGGGACAGCCTCCGATCGCTATGCTTCGTGGCGCGGGAAGATCTACAGTCCGCAATGGGACGAGGAGATAAAGAAGAGTAAGAAGACGCTGGGAGGAAAATCCTACGCTATCGAACAGGTGCCCATCGCAAGCGTCGACGAGTACTTCGAACACTTCTCCATTCTCGAACTCGATTTTACGTTCTACGCGCCGCTATTCCGGGAGGACGGCAACCCCTCGCACACATTCAACACGCTCGATCAATACGCTGCCTTTTCGCCCGCAAATGCTCGGTTTCTGCTGAAGGCCCCACAGGTTTACTCAGCCCGAAAGGTGCGCAGAAAGGAAGGGTGGATTGAAAATGAGGACTATCTCAACGCCCGTGCCTTCGACGAGCGATTTCTAACCCCGGCCCTGGAACGGCTCGATGAGCGGCTCGTCGGCATCATCTTCGAGCAAGAGTATCTCCGGAAGAACGAACGCCCGGAAATTGAGGAGTTCGTCGTCGGGCTCGATCAGTTTTTCCGGGAGGTCCCGGCCAACGCCCAGTTTCACCTGGAGATCAGGACGGCCGCATTCCATGTGCCGATGTACCTCGATTGGCTGGCGGACAGTGGGCTCGGCTTCGTCTTCTCTCATTCCACGTGGCAGAAGCCCATCCGCGAGCAGTGGAACTACGTTGGGAAACGATTTACTGCTGCCAATGGAGAAGCCGTCGTTCGCCTCCTGACACCACTCAACCTGCGCTATCCTCAGGCCTTCGACCTCACCTATCCGTTCGAGGAGCCGGTTGCGGAGATCGTCGAGTCGGAGGAAGGACAGGCGATGGTGGACGACACCGTGGCACTTGCAGAAGAAGCCATCGCGCAACACAAAGCAGTCAATCTGGTGCTCAATAATCGCGCGTGGGGATCTGCGCCTGATCTCGCCAAAGAGATCGCAGAAAGGCTGGATGAGCGCATGGAATGATGTTCGCTCATTTACACACGCGAAGCTGGTTTTCCTTTCGCGCCGGCGGCTCCTCGCCGGTTGATCTTGTTGCGCAAGCTGCCGCCTACGGCCAGAAGGCCCTTGCCATCACCGACGTAAACGGCGTCTACGGTGCTATAAAGCTCCAAATAGCCTGCGAGCACGTGGGCATCAAGCCTGTTTTTGGTACGGAGATCACGGTTGATGGGGCCCCGCTTGTGCTCCTTGCGGGTTCACACGAGGGCTACGCCAACATGTGCTCGGTGTTAACCGATGCTCACCTTCGGGACCGTGAGAATCCGACAGCGTTGTTTGAGGAACTAGCTTCGCGCTCGAACGATCTGTGGTGCCTCACGGGAACAGAAGGCAGCAGACTTTGGAGGGACCTCGATGCGGGGAGAACGAAGGAGGCCAGAAACTGGGTCGGGGAGCTACATGATGTGTTCGGAGAGCGACTGAGCATCGAGGTGTCGCATGCGCTCAACCCTGATTCGAATGCTCGCATGCGAAAACTCGTTCATCTTTCCGAATCCTCGAATGTGCCGCTGGTCGCTACGAACGATGTCCGCCACGCCCGCCGCGAAGACTACGTTCTGTACGATTTGCTGACGTGCATTCGAAACGGGATCAGCGTCCATGAACCGCACGCCGAGCGGCCCCGCAACGGCGAGCGTGCGCTGATCAGTGAAGAGGCTTTGCTACGGCGCCTTCCACTACCCAAAGCCATCGCACGGTCTGCCGAAATTGTCGAGGCGTGCAACGTCAATCTGCTCCCCGGTATGATCTCGCCGCCAGGCGCGCGAATCCCTGAAGGAACTACCGGCAACGCCTACCTGCGCAAGCTCTGCGAACAGGGGCTTGCCGAACGTTACGGCGACCCGGCTCCCGAAGAGGCCAGAAGACAACTCGAAAAGGAACTGGCCATCATTGAGGAGAAGGACCTCCCGGAGTTCTTTCTCGTCGTTCGGGAAATTGTCGCTTATGCGCGAAGCAAGAAGATCCGCTGCTCGGGCCGAGGCAGCGCGGCCAGTTCGCTGGTGGCCTACCTGCTGCGCATCACCAACGTCGACACCATCAAATACAACCTCGTCTTTGAGCGCTTCCTGCATCGCGGCCGCAAAGGCACGCCGGACATCGACATGGACTTCGACTCCGAGCGCCGCGAAGAAGTCATCGCGTGGATGGAGCAGCGCTTTGGCATTGAACAGACCGCCATGACGGCTACCGTGGTGACCTACGGTCTTCGTTCGGCCGTTCGAGACGTGGCGAAGGCCTTCGGCTGGAACATGGAGACCGTCAACAAGCTGGGCAAGGCCGTAGCGCCCCACAGGCCACACTACGTTGTGGAGGTCGCCGAAACGGTGCGGTCGATTCTGGGCACCTCGCCCTTTGTAGACAAGTTGATTGAAACCGTTGCTCGGCTCGATGGCTGTCCGCGGCATCTCGGGCAACATTCCGGCGGAATGGTACTGTCGAGACGGCCACTCAATCAGTTCACGCCCATCCAGCGGTCGGCCAATGGCGTGAAAGTTACCCAATTTGCGAAGTACGACACGGAGCACCTCGGCCTTGTAAAACTCGACGTGCTAGCGCTCCGGATGCTCGCTTCCATCGCCGAGTGCGTGGAGATCATCGAGCGGCACGAAGGCTTCTACATTGATGTCGATGCGCTGCCGCTGGACGACGGACCAACGTTCGAGATGATTCGCGCCGGGCATGTCATCGGCTGTTTTCAGATTGAGAGCCAGGGCCAGCATCACCTGCTCGGCAAGCATCAACCGGAGGATTTCAACGACCTGATTACCGAGATCGCGTTGTTTCGCCCCGGGCCGCTACAGGGCAACGTGGTCGATCCGTTTGTTCGGCGCAGGCGCGGTCTTGAACCCATTACGTACGATCATCCGAGCCTCGAAAAGGTCCTCGGGCACACACTGGGCATCATCCTCTATCAGGATCAGGTGCTTGAAGTCGCGCATGAGTTTGGCGGGATGAGCCTGGACGAGGCGGACGTGTTTCGCAAGTTGATGTCGAGCTTTCGCGACCCGGGCGAGATGGAAAACATGCGGACGAAGTTCGTTGAGGGCGCCATCCGGAAGCATGGCGCGTCGTCTGAAATAGCCAACCTAGTCTTCGACAAGGTGAGCAAGTTCGTGGGCTACGGGTTCTGCCACAGCCACTCCGCAGCGTTTGCGCAGACGGTGTATATCTCCTGCTATCTCAAAAAGCACTACCCCGCGGCGTACATGGCCGCGTTCATGCAGCATCGCCCAGGTTTCTACAACCTCACGACGTTGCAGGAGGAAGCTCGCCGATTTGGCATCGAAACAGCACCACCTGACCTCGCCAGAAGCTGGTCGCGGTACGACATCGAATACGATGAACGAGACCGCTATCAGATTCGAATGCCGCTTTCGGCCCTGAAAAACTGGACGCAGGAGAAAGCGCGCACATTCGTTTTCGAGCGGATGCGCGCGCCGTTCGAGAACCTTGAGGATGTCTATCGGCGCTCGACGGTTGGCATCGCGGAGCTCCGCTCGCTGGCCCAGAGCGGTGCACTGGATTCGCTCGCTGGTGATGCGCGGAAGGCACTCTGGCAGGTCGGCGTGTTGGAGCAGCGTCTCGGCGAGCCTGGGCAAGGCCGGATGCCTCAGTTGTTCGAGATGCCTGCCATCCACGTTCGCGACCTTCCCGAGCTACCCGACCTCAAACTGGAAGAACGCCTCTCGTGGGATTATCAGGCACACAACGCGGCGCGATCCCACCCGATGCGCCTCATCCGCCGGCACCTCAATGAGCTTGAAATTCGCCCGATTGAAACATGCTGGCCGCTGGGCGACCTAGCCGAATCAAAAGGCAAGAACGCGGTCGTTACAGCAGCTGGCATCTGCATTCTCAGGCAGCGCCCACGAACAGCTAATGGTGTTCTCTTCGTCACGTTGGAAGACGAAACCGGCTATTTGCAAACGGTCGTGTGGCCATCGGTGCGAGACCGGCTGGAGCATGTGCTCATGCAGGACGCCATGATCGTTCGCGGAGAAGTACAGGTTGCCAGCAACTGGCGAGGCTTGGTCGTGATTGATGCCTGGCCGCTTTACGGGGCGTTTGGAGGATACAAGGGGCATCTACAAATGGGCGGGGGAACGGATTCTATGCGGGTTCGCCCTGCGAAGAAGGTTGTAGGGACTTCCGTATAACGGATAACAAGGTTGAGTCCCACAAACATGCCCCCGTTCACGAGACGGAACGAACACCCAATACCCGGCGATTAAGTGCCCGCCTGCAAGTCCGGAAGATCCTTTTTTCCGATTCTCTCGCTCAAACCTATCGCGAACGCGAGAAATGCTCGATTCCCCGTCGAGAGCTCCTCATAGCGTTCGGAGGCAGACGCTTCCACTGACCCGTGAGCGGATCCCCGGCCCTACAAAAAAAGCCTTCGTTCAATAACGCCTCCTATCACACGACATGGCGTGCTTTACAGTGGTGCCCCCGGAAGGAGAAGATTTGTACACCAATTCGCCGCGAACCGACTTGCACTGAAATGGCAATGCCGATTCAGACTTTCGAGTTACCCGCACAGTCCGGCTTCCCAAAGGGCACCCGGCCTACAATAAAGCCCAAATGTATCGGGCGGTTGCGTTGGTCAGGATAGGCTCCAACATCTTCGATGCCTACCTTGAGAACTTCTCCTTTTCTAGTCTACCCTCTTGACAACAAAGAGGAGCTTGTTCTTGGGATCGGCATTTGCATTGTCGGTTTGAACACAAGCCATTTCGGCCAGCATGCCCTTTGTCACTGCCAAGACCAATGTGGTTCTGCTAGCGGCGATCGCCGTTGGGTTTGTATTGATCGCCGGATGCGTTGGTGACGCTGAAAGAGGTAATCCGCTAGATCCTCTCTCCGATAATTTTCAAAATTCAGGAGCGGTGGCTGGAACAGTCTCTTCCTACTTTCCTCCATTTGGCGGAATAAACGGAGTCAGAGTCAGGCTCGCGCCGCTCGGCATAGGTGTGGAGCGCGTGGCAATCACCGATGCCGCCGGACGGTTCTCGATTACAAATACTCCTGCGGGCAACTATCAGGTTTCCACGGAGCTGGACGGCTATGCTCCTTTGATTGACACAGTTGCCGTTGAAGTTGGCGTCCTGGTCGAACTGACACTACCAATCAACGGGATCCCGGCCGTAGCAGTTACATCAATCCACTCGGAGCATCTAGACCGATGGTTTCCTCAGGACCCGATCTTTCAGCTTTCGGTTGAGGCATATGTGAGTGATCCGGATGGAATTGGAGATGTATCACAAGTTCATATTGTTGGACCCTCAATCGGCTATTCCGACACGTTGAGCGCGGTGGCTGGCGAGCCCGGTGTATATCGTCGAATCCTGTCGGAGAGTGAGTTGCCGATTTCTGCGCAAGACATGCTCGGGCTCCCGCTGCAGATAGAGGCAACTGACAATCAAGGTGTGAATGGATTGAGCATTCCTGTGCAAATTGTGCGCATCTTGTCGGTATTCCCCCAGGGTCAGGACCCGGCTCCCCTAGACACAGCCGGATCACGACCGACATTTGTCTGGAGAATGCTTGAGCTTCCTTTCACTTTCACGCAACGCCTCGATGTAGCGTTCGTGCCTGTACCGGGCCAGGAGGTTCCGGTCTTGCGCTATTCTGGAATAGCCTCCACGGACACCACGTTTACGATTCCGGATGTATTGCCAGCTGGTAACTACTCTTGGACCGTGAGTGCAGTAGACGCGTTTGGAAACCTGAGCCGTTCGCGTCCACTGGGTCCATTTTCAGTAACTCCATAAATACGCTTCTATTTAGGCACGCGTTTGGCGTACGCTACAGCATGGCTGAGATAAAAGAACCACCCCAGATCTCCTCGGACGGTGACCTCCGTACATCACTAAATGCACTATCGGCAATTGCCGCAACCATCAACTCGGTCCACGATCCTCAGAGGCTTCTCGAAACTGTTCTCGAAACCGCGATGCAAACTCTCGACGCGGAACGCGGCTTCATTTTTCTTGAAGATGAAGAGGCAGACACTGGGTTTGCTGTAAAAGCACAGCAGAACTTTAGCCAAGACGAACTTGATGGCGTTGTCGAAGGTAGCGGTGAAGGATCGGGCAGCGTGGTTCGGTCTGTCCTGGCTACGGGCGAGCCCGTTGTTCTCTATGAGGCCTCTACCGATGAGCGTTTTGGATCAACAGAGAGTGTTGTGTTGCAGCACATTCAATCCATTGCGGCCGTGCCGCTCAGGTTAAAAGCACGCCAGATTGGCGTCATCTACCTGGACTCAGTTTCGAAGAGAGGTCGGTTTACTCGAGAAAGCCTTCCATTTCTACAAGCGTTCGCGAACCAAGCAGCCATCGCGCTTGAGAACGCAACGTTTGTACAGAGCCTTCGTGACGAAAACAGGCGACTCCGTACCGAGGTTCAGCGAGCGCACGGCTTTGACGGAATTATTGGGCAGAGCAAGCGAATGCGGGATGTATTTGACACCGTAGGACGCGTTCTCGATACCGATGCTTCTGTTCTGTTGAGTGGAGAAAGCGGCACAGGCAAAGAAGTTGTGGCGCGTGCGATTCATTACAACGGACATCGTAGCGCCAAGCCATTCGTGGCCATCTTTTGCGGTTCACTTCCGGATGATCTACTCGAGAGCGAATTGTTCGGACATAAACGCGGAGCGTTTACGGGGGCAGTTGCGGACAAAAAAGGGTTGTTCGAAACTGCGGACGGAGGAACCGTTTTCCTAGACGAAGTAGGAGACTTATCTCCCAAGCTCCAGACCGCGCTTTTGCGCGTGCTTCAGGAAGGAGAAATAAAGCGAGTCGGCGAAACAGGCGTTCGCAAAGTCGATGTTCGAATCGTGTCGGCAACCAATAAGGACCTCAAAGCCGAGATTACTGAGCGTGCCTTCCGCGAGGACTTGTTTTACAGACTAAATACTATCGATATAGAGTTGCCACCGCTCCGCCAGCGCCGAGATGACATTCCGTTACTAGCCGCTCACTTCCTGGACAAGTTTGCAACAGGGACACGAGCTCACTTGCGTGGTTTTACTCCGGAGTCGTTGGATGCGTTAAAACGATACCGCTGGCCTGGGAATGTCCGGGAGCTGGAGAACGCGATCGAGCGAGCAGCGGTCATGGCAAGAGGAGAACTTATCGACACGGTTGACCTTCGATTGCCCGACCACGGTGCGGTTGCGTCCTTGGACCCTGATATGCCAATGAAGGAAGTCGAGCGACGACACGTCACACATTCGTTGGAGCATCATGACGGAAACATCTCGGAAACAGCACGCGCGCTCGGTGTGTCACGTCGCTGGCTCCACTACAGGCTGAAAGAGTGGAACGAAGAGGATAATCCCGACTAAGAAGAACAGTTGATGGGGCTAATAAGAATGGGAACGCAGGGCGCAAAGCAGCTTCACTGACCAAACCAGTACAACCGACATTCTTGCCCAAACCACGATAGTAGGAATTCGCCCGTTTGCAGAGCTGGCACGCGGTTCTACAACCGTTGTATTCAAGGGGTACGAGGAAGAAACGGGGCAGGTTGTATTGCTCAAGGTGTTGACGCATGAAGCTGCACAAGATCCGGTTCTTGTAGATTGGTTTGAGAACGAAGCCCAGCACGTTGCTTCGATTGAACATCCGAACGTGGTCACACTTTACCGCGCGGGGCGAGAAGAGGACGGACGCCCATTTCTCGTAGCGGAGTACGTTGAAGGGGCTTCTCTTGCTGATGTCCTGAAACAGTATGGGCCACTCCCCCCCGAATTAGCGGCCTTCATTGGCGCACAGGTTGCGGCAGGTCTGTCAGCTGCGCACAACGCCGGCATTCTTCATCGAGATCTAAAGCCGGCAAATGTGTTGCTTGGATCAGATGGCTCCGTAAAGTTGACAGATTTTGGATTGGCAACCCAGCTAGAGCCAGAGCCAGGTCAGGTAAATTTTAGCGTGCGCGGAACGCCTGGCTATCTGGCCCCAGAGATTGTGTTGGGCGAAGAAGCAGGTGCACCAGCCGACCTTTTTGCGCTCGGAGCGACAATTGTTGAGGCGCTAACTGGTCATGTGGCGTTTCCAGCCAAGAATGTCCAGGAGGCCCTGGATACTGCGATTCATCATGACCCAGTACCGAGCCTGCGCGCCGACCCACGCGTTCCGCCCTCGCTGGCAAATATTGTCGCTTCGCTCCTCGATCGAAATCCGAACAAAAGAACGACGGCAAGCGATGCATCCAAAGGTTTTGCTTCGTCGGCCATCCTTCCCGCCACGGACAATCAGCCTATTGAACCTGAAACGCTCGCCGCGTTCCTAGACCGTCCATCGGAGTACGAAATGCTCCGCCCTGTCGTCGACCTTCATGTGGCAGACAGACCGAGTACAATCACCGCAACCGTCGTTCCCTCGGCGAAGAAAAGGGACTTCTGGCGTGTACGCGGCATTCGAGTTGCATCACTAGTCACGTCCGTTGTTTTGGCAGCGGCAATTACGGCGTTTGCTCTTATATCGACACAACAAACCAGCTCAAATTCGAATGGATTCCTAGCGGGAACTGAAGAGGATGATTCCCTGGGTGTTGAGTTTCTGACCGAGCCATTCCCCATCGGCCAGGGTGCGTCCGAACCGGACCCGCTCGCGGAAGAGAGCCAAATACCCATTGAGAACACATCACCCGAAGCAATACAACCTTCTCCTATTGATCAAGAGATTAACCAAGCAACGGGAAGCACTGCTAATCCCCCAGAGCAATCCCCAATATCAGAACCTGACCCACGCGGAGTAACGGCGGTCGGAAGTCTTTCGATTTCTGTTCAGCCGTGGGCGGAAGTTTTTGTTGATGGGCGAAAGGTTGGCGAGGGTGCCCGCATTGATGTACAAGAACTAGCCGCTGGAACACATCAGGTAAGCCTTCGAAACCCTGAATTCCCAAATGTGTCGAGTTCCATAGAGATTCGGGAAGGTGGAGAGCAAACTCTTGCTGTTTCACTATGGGAACACGTTGCCAGAATAACGCTACAGGTCAATCCATGGGCGAGCGTAAGCGTTGATGGCCTCTCTATAGGTGATGTTCCGCCCGAGCGTACCGTGATCCTCAGACCTGGACCGCATACCATCGAACTCACGCATCCTCAGCTTGGGACCTGGTCTGGTACTATTCGAGCCGTCGCAGGTGACCGCCGATCCCTTCCCTACAATCTGACCCAATTGCTGGGGGATTCGGGCGACTAACGGCGTTCGACTTGCATGAAAATTATGCTTCAACTACTCTTTCGGTACGATGAAAAGACACTCGCGATCACTTAGCCTCCTTTGCGTCTTCCTTCTTTTTGAAGTTGCCGCTTCGGCGCAAACTGATTGGACTGAGATCGCGCCCCTTCCTACGCCCCGGGCGTTCCCTGCTGCCGCTGTCCTGAACGGGCAGATTTATGTGATCGGCGGTCGTAGTGGGAGTGGTGTAGCTCTCGACGTGGTGGAGCGATACGATCCCAATTCAAATACATGGACGACCATAGACGCGACCCGCGATGAGCGTTATAATGCGTCCGCCGCTACGTTTAATGGACAAATCCTGCTGACGGGCGGGCGAAGCGAGGGAGTGTTAACGAACGATGTGGATGTGTATGACCCGATCGATGCTAGGTGGGAGTCGTTTGATCACTTGCAGGACGAACGTGAAGGACACGAGACGTTTGTCGCGGGAGACGATGTTTACGTTTTCGGAGGGCTAACTGAAAGTGGGCAGTATCGAGATGATGCCGAAGTCTACAATGAATCAAACGGCAGTTGGGATGATTATGGGTTCTGGGTGCTGGACACGCCAAGAGCTGCGTTTGCCACGGCTCCGACGAGTTCTGGAGTTCTCGTCTACGGCGGATTCAACTCGCTCGGTCCGGTTGCGGAGGTTGAGCACTATGTCCCCAATCAAGGTGGGATAACCCGTGCATCCCTTCCCGAGCCCAGAGGAGCCCTCGCTGGGACAGGCGGATTAGGGAGGGTCTACGCAATCGGAGGGAGAAACGCGTCTCAAGACGTCCTTGGGCGGGTCGACATTTACACGATAAGCCTTGACCAATGGGATCCCGGCCCACAACTTCCTGAACCTCGCGAGGGCGCGGTTGCAGCAACAGTGGACGAGACCATCTATGTTTTCGGAGGACAGGATGACTCCGGAGATCTGATCCTAACATCCGTCTCTCTAGATCTCGTGACTGCCAACGAACCAGCTGTGCCAGACAGAGCTTTCGCTTTGGTGCTCAGTGGGGCGAACCCGTTTAACCTGTCTACTTCTTTCTCGCTCACTGCGGATGGCGTAGACAATGTAAACGTTGCTGTTTACGATATACTGGGTCGGCAGCTCGCTCTCCTCTATTCTGGTCCTGGTTCTCTGAGCACTCGTGAATTGACCTGGGATGGAATGGATAGCACTGGGCAAGCTGTTTCGAATGGGGTTTACTTCGTTCGCGCTACAAACGGACTGCAATCGACAATCCAGATAGTCACCCGGGTGAGGTAGTTGATGCTCCGACTGATACAACTTTGTGCTGCGCTTGCCCTATTTATTCCATCGGTGCTTGTTGCACAACCTGCCGCGGATCCCGCGGTACAAGTCGACCGCGTTGAGGCCGCATACGAAAACCTCGCCTACGACGAGGCTGAGGCCCTCGCTAGAAGCGCGCTCGCTCGTTTTGAGGTCTTCTCTCCTGACCAACTCGTACGGTTGCACACAGCGCTGGCGCTCGTGCTTTACGCGAAAGGAGAGGAGCTCGAAGCAGCTGTCCAATTCCGGGCGGCACTTGCCCTCAATCCGGATCTTCGACTCGATCCGCTACTAGTATCTCCTGTGACACTTGCCTTCTATGATGACACGAAGGCTGCTTTCATTCGCCAACGGAACACGCAGGACAATCCGGACCAGTCCATCCGCTACGTTCAAATTCTAGATGATCGTCCTGCAGCAACTTGGAGGTCGGTTGCCTTGCCAGGATGGGGTCAACGGCACAAAGGTGAGAACACCAAAGGCTGGTTGCTTACTGCTGGATGGGCGGCCACGCTGGGCGGCGCCGTCGCCGCTCATTTCCAACGACAGGATGCGCGCGATGCATATCTCGGCGAAACGGATCCGACGCTAGTTTCGGATAGATATGACACATACAACACCTGGCATCGCGTAAGAGGCGGCTTATTGATTGGTGCGGCAGCGATTTGGGCATACGCTGCAACGGATGCTCTTGTCACTCGAGGCCCCCAGTCGTCACTTCAGATTTCTCCGACACCCACGGGATTTTCGGTAGGCTGGCAATTCTAACCCGCCATTGTGCATGGGTTGCACACGGCTTGCATCTGTTGCGCGATATATAGACAGGATTGATGATATGGCGAATCATTATTGCGTACTTGGCTCGTAGGGGGCCTTTTCGAGAGACACAACCAATCTGGCATTGCATTTGGATGGATTTGTCTGAACGGCTTACAGCCGCAGCCATCAGTCCAGAGAAGCAATGTTCAGTCGTCTATTAGTCTTGTCCACCGCACTCCTTCTCGTATCAGGGTGCGATTCCACGTCGATCCAATCCGGAGCTCTCTCAATAACCTACGTAGTAGAAGGATCATCAGCGACAGTTTCCTTCACAGACAACACGGGAAACAGCCAAACAACAATCTCGGGCCGTTGGGAGCACCGATTCGATGCGGAATCAGGCACAGCGCTATC
This sequence comes from Rubricoccaceae bacterium, assembly GCA_024639085.1. Taxonomy (GTDB): domain Bacteria; phylum Bacteroidota; class Rhodothermia; order Rhodothermales; family Rubricoccaceae; genus JAHEJB01. The sequence goes on from JAHEJB010000048.1 coordinate 12,388, forward strand.
ACTTGCAGCTGTCTCCGGGGACTCAAACCCCGTTACCGGCACTATCCTTGTCAATAACAACCTGTTCAAATCAGGGAGGGGCCTCAGCATAATCCTTCAGGGTTCATCGTCTGGTTCCCAATCCGGCGAGGTAGAGGTTCGCGGGTTCATTGAAGCCCGAACAAGCGACCGAGTGACAGTTCTCGATCAGACGTTTGTCGTTGACGGGCAAACTGAACTGCTTGGTCGCAACAATGAGACAGTCACGTTTGATGTTTTTCGACTAGGAGAATTCATCGAAGCGGAAGGACGCCGACAAAGTGATGGAATTAACCGGGCCACAAAACTCAAGCTCGAGGACGGTAATGATCAAAACCAGATCGAAGTCCACGGATTCATCGAGGCCAAGACAGCAACGTCCGTCACGGTTGACGGCCGGCTCTTCGTCGTGGACGAACGAACCGAATACCTAGACAACAACAACAATCCGATCACATATGATGTCTTCCGCGTCGGCGATCGAGTTGAGGCCGACGGCTTCGCAAGACCAGACGGATCCTACTACGCCGAGAAACTCAAACTCGATGATCATTAGCCAGGGGCAATGCTTCCCCGTAAGGAAGCGGGCTCACGCGGCGGGGCCAACGATCGGCCAGGCCTCGCCGCGCGCCCCACGATTACCACCCTTCATAGTTCCACCCACCAATCCTCTCCTCCCATGAGACGCTTATTTACGGTTCTTTCGCTATTTCTATTTCCGGTTATGCTGTTCGCGCAGACATGGACTCCACAAACAAGCGGGACATCCGCCATACTTGCGGACGTGCACTTCATTGACCCGTCCACAGGATTTGCGGTCGCCGATGCAGGTCTTGTGGTGAGTACAACGAATGGGGGTGACACATGGTCTTCGCAGACTATCGGCGGTGGAGCTTTCGACCTGGAGGGGATAGAATTCAGCCCCTCGGGTACGACCGGCGTCATTGCAACGGGCGACGGTCCCGTCTTTCGCTCAACAAACAGCGGGGCGACCTGGACGCTCGTATCTACAGGAGCAGGAGATCTTCGCCACGTCGACTGGGTTGACGAATCTGTTGTGTGGGTCGCTGGGCGAGACGGTGATAGCGCCATATCAACGGACGCTGGCGCCTCTTGGACGTATCACAATACCGCATCTGCAGACCGCACCCAGAGTATTGACGGCGTAAGTGCCACCGAAGCCTGGATTACAAACGATGGCGGCGAGATTCGGCATACGACGAATGGCGGCTCAACGTGGACTACACAGACTAGTGGCACCGCCTCCGATCTGAAGGACATTCAAATGCTGGATGCTTCCACGGGTTACATCGCCGGTAATGGAAACGTCGTCCTGAAAACCACCAACGGTGGTGCGACCTGGACTAACGTTGCAACATCTGGAGTTAGCGGCAACGGGCTTTTCTTTGTGGATGCGAACATGGGTTGGGTGGTAGCCGATGTGGGCCAGATTTGGTTTACGGCTAACGGTGGTACGAGTTGGGTCCTTCAGGCCAGCGGTACCGCCCAGTCATTCAATCGGGTTCACTTTCCGGCGTCCTCGGACGGCTGGGCCGTTGGTGACGCCGGAACGATTGTTCGATTCTCGGATGGGACGACAGCCAGTGATCCGATCGCAGATATCCCAAATGGCTTCGTTTTGTCTCCAGTGTATCCTAACCCGTTTAATCCACAGGCCAGATTCTCTCTCGATCTCTACGTATCTCAAGTTGTCCGGATTTCACTCTTCGATGCGCTTGGGCGAGAAGTACGAGTCATCAACAACGGCACCCTCGCAGCCGGAATTACAGCGTTTTCGATCGACGCGGCTGGGCTTCCGAGCGGAGTCTATTTGCTACGCGCCGTAGGTGAATCCCTTACGACAACGAGCAATGTAACCCTACTGAGATAGGGTTCGATGAACTGCACTTTTCACCTTCGGTGGTGAGAATAATGAACTACGTCGCACTATCTGCAATTGCAAGTGTTCTCATTGTATTGTGGTCGCTCGGCTCCATTTTCCTGAGCTGGATCGAGTACAGGGAGGATCACAGATCCGATGATCAACCCTCGGATCTCGAGACGGAACCCCAAACGCTTCATGGCGCAGGGATAACACCGACAGGATAGCTGGCCCCCTCACAAAACCGTCATCGCGGTCATTTGACTCTGATTATGCGAGATCCAGACACTTGCGGTTTAAGACTTTCACCTTCTCAACTAAGACAATGAACACATCATCCAAAATAAAACAAAACGTCGGCCGCCCAGATCGATTCCTTCGGATTGTAGTTGGCATTATTCTCCTGTCGTTGGCCCTGTTGTCGTTAAGCGGGTTCTGGTCTGGCGCGGCCATTGTTGTCGGGTTGATTCTAATTGGGACAGGCTTCTTTGGGATTTGCCCAATGTATCGCCTTATGGGAATCAGCACCTGCACGATTCGGTAATCAAACCATTGGAATCATGAGCACTTGGCACTCTCAAAGATTTCTGACCTCGTCGTTTGCATTGCTGGCGAGTTTATTCTTCGTGCTCGCGGGGCCTGTTAACGCGCAATGGGACACGCAAAGTCCCACACCCACGTATCTCGACATACGGGGGGTGGGAGCTCCAACGGCCCAGCGTGTCTTTGTCGCCACTGCAGACGATCAATATGATGACGGCGGCTCGCTCTTCGAATCAACAGATGGAGGCTCCAACTGGGTACAACGTGACATTCCCGTTAGCCTTAACGATCCACTCAACGGCATTCAGTTTCTGGATAGTCAGAACGGCTGGATCTTCGGAGACGTCAACTACCGCACGACCGATGGTGGCCTCACATGGGAGGAGCTATCTCCTCTAAATACGACGTACCGCATGGAGTTTTTCACGACAGATTTCGGCTACGCTTGGACTGGAGATCACCTGTTTAGCCTGGACAGCGGTCTCAATTGGGAGGTCAGCCCAGATAGCCTCTTCGACTACGATTTTGTCGACACCCTACTAGGCCTTGGAATTACCCAGTCGGGCATCTACAGGACGACAGATGGGGGGAACACGTTTTCGATCGTGCATCCGGGCAATGCCGAGGATGTGGTTTTCCTTTCAAGTTTGGCTGCCGTAGGTATCGTTGACGGAAGCTTTGTGTTCTCCTCCGATGGAGGCGCTACGTGGAATGTGAGCACATTGGCAGAAGGCCGCAAGCACCTTGTCGCCGTCTCGAATAACGTGGTGCTCGCCTGGGGCCGAGCAGGAAGCCCTCCCGATTACGATGACCGAATCTTTCGTTCGTCCGATGGAGGTCAGACGTGGGTGGACCTCGGTGAGGTGATGGATCCTGACATGTATGGATCTGACTTTGCTTTCGCTGTGGCAGATGAGCAAAACGTTGCCGCCTTCGATGGTACCGGTAACATGTTTCATTCAGCCGATGCCGGTCAGTCGTGGAGTCAGGTTTTTGAACGCCGCGGACCGTATCAAAGCAATTTCAGCACGTCTGTGCCCGTCTTCACAGACGCGTCGACAGGCTACTTCGCCTATGGCTTCGGATTCGTTATCAAGACGACCGACAGTGGCGCTAGTTGGACGCAGGTCTCAAGTGGATATGGGCAGCAACTCAACGATGTTGATAGATTTCCTAACGGAGATATGATTGCCGTCGGAGATGACGGCACGTTGCTCAAAAGCGTTGGTGGCCTGCCTCCATGGATTCTGAGCCCACAGTTCACTACATACGACATCGAAGCCGTCGACGTAATCGGGCCGGGAGAGGCGGTTGTTGTCAACGAGTTGGGAGAAGTATTTCTGAGCGTTGATGGCGCCGATAGCTGGTCCAGCACTCCGACATCACCCGAACTCGGACCCGCAGAAGACATTGAGTTCACCAGCATTCTCGACGGCTGGGTAATTGGGCAAGGCTTCGATCCGCCGGGAGTACTATTTCATACGACCGATGGCGGTGTCTCGTGGACATCTGCGACGGGCGGTTTTGGAGGAGCTTATGTCTCCATGGATAAGGAGGGGACATCGATTTGGGCGTCTAACATCACGGGGCTGTTCTATCGGAGTGCGGATAACGGCACTACATGGGTTGAAGGACACCTCCCCGGCCCATGCTGCCAGGATATTCTGGACATGGACTTCTTCGACGAAGACGTTGGCTACGCCGTGGGTGAGTGGCAAAACTCATCATATGCCGCTCGCACGGCTGACGGAGGAGCAACCTGGCAAATTCTGCCGACCCCTGATGACGTGACCAGTTTTACTCACATTGATCTGCTAGGGCCGAACGAATTATGGGTGAGCACAAGTGGTCGTTTTCCCGACGAGAATTCCCTTGCCTATCACTCCTCAACCGGCGGACAGAGTTGGACGGTGATGGACTTGGGTTCTGATCACGCCGACACATACGATTCCATAATCGGAGTACCTGTCGGTGATGCATGGACAGTCGGCCATCGCGGATACATTGAACATTTTACCGGCCCCCCACCGCCACCGGCGAATCAGTCCCCAATCGCTTCTTTTGACTATGTGGCGAACGGGCTTTCGGTTGATTTTACCGACACGAGCGTCGATCCGGATGGCGAAATCGTGGCGTGGTTATGGGATTTCGACGACGGAAACACATCCACTGAGCAACATCCGACACACGTTTACGAAAACCCGGACACCTACTGGGTTACGCTGACGGTGACTGATAACGAAGGTGCCAGCGACGACGTGTTGCAAATCTTCGTTGTACAACACGGTCCAGGTGGCACGTGGGGTGATTTCACAGAAGTAACACCGCTGGATCCGCTCTGGGTAACGCCCATCGAAGAAGACTTCTGGGTAATAACGTCCGCACCAGCGGATTACGACAACGATGGCGACCTCGATATTGCCGTGCTTGGTTTCTATGTCGTGTATAACGAAAGCGTCGAACACATGCTCGTTCTAATGACGAACAACGGAGAAGAAACGCCGGAGCAGTGGAACTTCGATTATGTAGACGTCCCGCTGGGAGAGCTCAGCGCTGGAGATTCCGACATGGCTTGGGGCGACCCGGACGGTGATGGTGACCTGGACCTCGTCGTTGGAGCCAGCGACGAAACTGTCCTCTTTCGGAACGACGGAGGATCGATGGTCGCTACGAACACGGTACTGCCGGGTTATATCGAAGACAATCTGCAGGGGTACTTCGATCTCCGCTCCCTATCGTGGGCAGATTATGACAATGACGGAGACGAGGACCTTCTGATTCCGTCAGTCTTTGATTTCGAGGAGTTTGAGTTTAGAGCCGCGTTGATGCGCAATGACGGTCCAGATGGTTCAGGTGGCTGGATCATGACGGAAACCGATTCAACGTTTGCCGCGACTTCCCACGCGCAGTCCCTCTGGGCCGACTATGACGGCGATCAGGATCTAGATTTGCTCCTGATTGACGTCGGACCTGCACCTGACGATACGACTGGGTCGATTGTGCGGTACCGCAATGATGGTGACGGTGTCTTTTTCGCTGAGCCACTTCTCGGCAGCATCAGGATTGCACATGGAGAGGCGAGCTGGGCTGATTATGATGCGGACGGCGACTTTGACATTCTTCTGGTTGGCAATATTCGCGATCTTGATGGCACCTATACGACTACGCTTCGCGTGTACGAGAATGAAGCTGGCGAGTACATCTTTGCGGATATCATTGAAGACCCCGCAGGCGGATTCTGGTGGGATTTAACAGCCGCAACGTGGGCAGACTACGATTCCGACGGGGATATCGATATCCTGTTGTCAGGCCACGATGGAGACCTGAACGGTCGCGCCAGAATCTTCAAGTACGACGCAGGCATTTTCTCAAGCACAACGTTGGAGGATGACTTACCGTCCCC
>JAHEJB010000166.1 GCA_024639085.1 Rubricoccaceae bacterium
CAAATACCATTAATTGGTGGCCGCTCTTCGTTCGATGCGACGGGTCTGCTAGTCGGGGTCTACGTTGTGACGGCCGGTGCGCTGTCAACGCGGATCACAGTTTCGAGATAGCGCCTAGCGCCTCACGACAAACGAGACATAGAGTAGAACGGCGTTGGTACTCATGCGTTTACGGAACGCATTACGCTCCTGAAATGATACCGCAGTGCATTTCTAACATCCTCCTTGTTGCCTACCTCCTTTTCACAGGGGGGCTGGCGACAGCTTCTGGGCAAACGCTGCTTTTTGAGCAGGTAGGCAATTTCCCATTTGATGGAATCTCGTTTGAATTTGATTCAGAGGAATCATTGTGGGTTGCTGGTTCCGATGTATACCGGCTCACTAATGGTTCTTCTTCATGGGAAGTGGTTAATGAGAATACGGGCGGCTTGGGTAGGCAAATCCTTGTTCTTTCGCCTGACACTCTTTTTCTAACGAGTAGCTCAGGTGTTGGCCGCTCAACGAATGGTGGCGTAGGTTTTGTTGCCGTCTATGACGAAGGCTTCTCACTATATGCTGCTGAACAGAACGGGCCTAACAGCGGTGTAGTGTTGTGTGGCACTCGGCTAGGGGGTACAGGAATATCCTATTCGACAAACAGGGGAGCGTCGTTTAGCGAGGCGTCAATTTCTGTCTCGACGAGCTCGAGGTCTAGGCTACACGCTGCGGTTGAGATACCTAATGGTGCTGCTACCGGGCGACTGGTTTCCGCTGGATTTAATGGGATTCTGGTGTCGGAAGATGCAGGCCAGAATTGGACACCGAGCTCATTATTTCAAGACGGCCGCTATACAGGCGAAGATATTTTAGTAGGCGTGGATCACTTGACGGGCGAGCGAAAGCTATTTGCCGCCGTAAGTGATGCACAGGCACCGGATTACCAACTCTACGCGAGCGACGACGATGGTCTAACGTGGCAGCACGTTACAACGCGTCCGCAGCGGTTCTTGATCATCTTTGTTCCCTCACCGGGGATCGAGCGAATTCTTACCGTTGAAGGCGGTACTGCACAGGAAGGAGATCATCTAACGTTGTTTGAGAGTCTGGATGGCGGACAAACGTGGACGGAAACGGGGGAATTGCCCGCTGAAGTAAATGGTGCCGCAATTCAGTCCCAAGACATGGCTATAGGGCCAGATGGCAAGTTGTATATATCCGTATCGCGCAGTGGATCCGACGAGGAGTGGGTTTATAGGAGCACTGAGCCTATTGTCGTGGCGAACGCGCCGGAAGCACTGCCCGAGGAGTCGTTCGGAGAGCTTAGAGTGTTTCCGAATCCCGCTGCCGGTGCGTTCATAATCGAGGCACCACTGGGTTACGTGGAAGCCGTTATCACGGATATGAGAGGGCGAGTTGTGAGCCAAATACCATTAATTGGTGGCCGCTCTTCGTTCGATGCGACGGGTCTGCTAGTCGGGGTCTACGTTGTGACGGCCGGTGCGCTGTCAACGCGGATCACAGTTTCGAGATAGCGCCTAGCGCTTCACGACAAAAGAGATGCCGTTGAACGTGCTTTCGTTCGATTCGCCGTGGAAGTAGACCGAGTGGCTGAAGCGCACATCGTAGCGGCTCGCCAGATCGGCGAGACGGGCGTTGCCCGTAACCTCGCCCAGAATCTTTAATGGTCCGGCCAGATGAAACTCCACACCGCGGGTTTTCACGTCCTGGAATCCCCAGCCATCAAACCCGCCGCGGGCAAGAGCAAAGGTTTCGAGGAAGGAAACACGGTAGCCGTGGCGGCCTGTTACGGTGTCCGAACCACGGCCAAGAAGGCCGTTGTCGATCATGTTGATATCGCCGAGCAGGGCGGCGTAGGAGAACGAGTAGTCCTCGTTTTCGCGCACTAACAGGTGTTCTGCCTGCATCGAGACATCAGCCTGAACGAATTGCAGCGATGTGGTTTCGAGCGGCATGGTCAATCCCCCCGAAGCCGACCAGCCCAAACGAGCCGTGCGTGGCAGGGCCGAGGAAGAGAACTGGCCGGTGTAGGCAATCGTGCCGCCAATGCTAGATTGGGAATAGCCTGCTGCTACAGAAAACGTAGGCTGGACAGACCCGATCGACGGCTGGCCAAGAATCCTCGAGATGTCCGCTTCAGCCAGTACGCCCGCATCGAACGTAAATCCGCGGAGACTGGAAACGGCAAGCTCATCGTTCTCCATACGAGCTCGGTCCGTGGAAGAAATGTACCGAGCAGTGGTCCCGATACCGATACGAGCTGCTCCTGCCGTCGCCACGCCGACTGAAAGTGCATGGTATCGATCACGTGGTTGGTAGGATGCGATGGTCTGGCCGGCGTCATCAACAAAAATGCGCTCGCTGAAGTTCAGCGCGGTCTGTCCCAGTCCGATGCCAGCGACGAGCGGTACGCCTAATGGGGCCAGATCAACACCAGCGAAGAGCGCTGTGCTTCCGACAGTGAGATCGCCAATTGCGAGCCAATCCGTTGCTCCACCGGGGTATAAGGTTCCGGCCGCTCGGGTATCTCTCGCCGCTATGCCAAGTTGAGCAGGGTTGTACAGAAACGCGTGTGGATCATCCGAAGGAAGGGCCACACCGGCACTACCCATAGCGTTCAGGGAAGGCGATGGCGGAATCTCTAAAAACGGCAGCGCTGTGATCGGTAAATTCTGCGCAGCAACCTGGAAGGGAATGAGCAGGGAGAGAGAGAGTAGTATCCAGGTTGTGCGCATACAGAGGGAAGGGAGAGAGGGCCGGCGTGTTGGAATGCATAGGGCCTACACGACCCTGCCGATTGCCATTTTTAATTAAACAGTCAGCTACAATGTCACGCAAGGGGCTTCGCAGGGCCGATGCAAAGGGACGGTCGGTATTGGCGTGAAAGCGAAGCGTCTCACACTCGTCGGCCCATTTTGGCCATTCCGCGGCGGAATCGCTCATTTCCTGCAGGCGATGGATGTCGGGCTCACAAATCGTGGTTATGCCGTCGATACGGTCACATTCAAGCGGCAGTACCCGGAGAATCTGTTTCCCGGGAAGACCCAGTACGCAGAGGGCCCACCGCCGAAGCAACCTTCGCCACGCCTCCTGGACACATTGAACCCAATTTCATGGCGGCGCACGGCGGACCTCATCATCGAGAGCGGGTCAAATCTCGTCATTTTCAAGTACTGGATGCCGTTCTTCGCGCCTGCGTTTGGCACAATGGCCCGAAGGCTTCGGAAGCATGGCGTGAAGGTGATCGCGGTTGTTGACAATGCAATTCCGCACGAGCGGAGGCCGGGAGATAAGGCGCTTGGACGGTACGTGCTTGGAGCATGCGACGGGCTCATCGTGATGTCCGACCAGGTTCGGCGCGATGTTGAATCGCTGAAAGTGGAAGCGCCCGTCCGACAGATTGCCCACCCTGTTTACGATGTGTTCGGTGAAGCCATCTCAAAGGCAGAGGCCAGATCCTCGTTGGGACTGAAGGCTGATGTGCCAACACTTCTCTTCTTCGGCTTCATCCGCCGCTACAAGGGGCTCCATGTTTTGCTGGATGCGATGCCGAGAGTTGTGGAGCGTATTCCAAACTCCCGGTTAATCGTCGCGGGCGAATTCTACGCAGACGAGAACGAGCTACGTGCTCAGGCCGCATCGCTCGGTGATTCGGTTCAGTTCTCCGCTGATTATATCCCGGATGAACACGTTGCGGCCTACTTCTGCTCTGCGGATGTGGTTGTTCAACCGTATGTTTCCGCTACACAGAGTGGCGTCGCTCAGATCGCCTTTCATTTTGGTCGCCCCGTGATCACAACAGATGTGGGCGGATTGGCTGAGATTGTCCCGGACGGAGAAGCCGGTCTGGTTGTCCCTCACGAAAACCCTTTAGCTCTAGCTGATGCCATCATCCGCTACTTCGAGGGCGAGATGGAGGATGCTCTATCGGAAGGCGTCCGGCGAGAGCGGAAGAAGTATTCGTGGGATCGGCTCTACGAGGCCATCGAAGAACTGGCGTCGCGAAGTTAGGAGGATCAAGTGAGAAAAGTTGAAGCTAATAGGTGCGGCGTCGGCAAGTATCATCTTCATCTTTCACGATCTTCCATCCACCATTCACCGTTCACCATACCTTGCTTCCAGTAATCATCCTGGCCGGCGGCTTCGGCACCCGACTTCAATCGGTTGTCGATGATCGACCCAAAGTGCTTGCTGAAGTTGCGGGAAAGCCTTTCTTGGAGCATCTATTGGCTCGTATGGCCGTCGAAGGTGTTCAGGACGTCGTGCTTTCGACAGGCTATTTAGGCGAGCAGGTCAAAGCATTTGTGGGCGCGCTTGGCCTTGCCGGAATGAACGTGCAGTGCGTCCGCGAACCCGAACCGATGGGGACTGGTGGAGCGTTAGCGTTTGCCGCACGAGAAGCAGGAATTAGCGGCCCGTTCGTCGGGATGAACGGCGATACGTTCTTTGGAGGTTTGATTTCAGAACTCATTGAAGCCCATCATGCCGCGCAAAGCCCAAAGGCAACGATCGCTCTGGCGAGAGTAGAGTCGGCAGATCGCTACGGACGTGTTTTGTTTGACGAAGGCGGAGGTGATGGGCCAGTTCAGGTGACCGGCTTCGTAGAGAAGGGCCAGGATATGCCCGCGAACGGCTCTATCTGGATCAATGCTGGCGTGTACGTCCTCAGCCAGAGCGCACTTGCAGATGCTCCTGAAGGCGAGCGTGTGAGCTTGGAACGTGCCATCTTTCCTAGGCTTGTGGAAGAGGGATCGTTGTGGGCACATCGCTTCCCCGACGCGCCGTTCCTTGATATTGGCACGCCCGATGACTACGCCCGGGCTGCTCAGATGTTAGCTTGACCGGTCGTC
>JAHEJB010000049.1 GCA_024639085.1 Rubricoccaceae bacterium
GCCAAACATATTGGCCGAGACGTCATGGCCGGGCTGAAGACCTTGGTTGGCGGTGAGATCCGTGGCTATACGGACATGCTCCGCGAGGCTCGCGACGAAGCTCTCGACCGCATGAAGGAGGACGCCCTTGGCCTCGGTGCAGACGCTGTCATCAACGTGCGATTTACTACCAGCATGGTCATGCAAGGCATGGCCGAAATGCTGGCCTACGGCACGGCCGTACGCTTGCAAGATTAGGACAGAAGGTGGAAATGGTTGATTCCTAATATGTTGAATCGTACCTAGTGTGGTACTCACCCAACCTCCACCTCTATGCGTTATTTCGTTCTCTTGCTTGTGTTCGCTATTGTCATCGGATGTACACCCTCCGAAGAAGAAGTGCCCGTTGACGACCCAATTGTAGTACCAGAAGTTGAAGAAGCCTCGTTCGCAGGAACCTGGTCTGTCGATGCAATGACCATGGATTCTGACAGCGTTCTCGTTACGACAACGATGTTCGCGACAGACAACGCAGAGGGTTGGACTATCGCCTTCGATCACGTTGACGAGCCTGTACCTGCAGAGAGTGTCACAATGGCCGGCGACAGCGTGACGGTAGTCTATGGAGCATACCCAAGTGCACTTCGAGATGGCGCGATGGTGACGTCGCTTACTTCCGTGGTTAGCGTTTCCGGAGACGAAATGACAGGGCGTTTCCGCGCGACGTATGACACGGGCGAGCCGCTCGAGTTTGACGGCAGGCTGCACGGATCCCGCTCAAACTAGGAAGGCTCATTCCGCGTCGAGTAACTCCTCGGCGCGGATTCAGTTGCCAGCGTTCGCCCTGCGACCAGCCTGGCTAGCAAAATCTCGCGTGCGCTGTGAAAGGGAATTGTTAGGGCCGCCCGCCAGAGGGCTACTAGAAATTGATCACCCATTCACTCCAACTTCCCCCGCCGATTCCAGCACGTACTGAAAGATCAGCGGGGCCACGATGGTCGCGTCGCTCTCTATGATGTAGCTGGGCGTATCCGGGCCGAGCTTCCCCCACGTGATCTTTTCGTTCGGCACAGCGCCGGAGTACGAGCCGTAACTGGTCGTGGAATCTGAAATCTGACAGAAGTAACTCCAGAGTGGCGTCGGGCGCTCCATGTCCTGCTCCAGCATGGGCACGACGCAGATCGGAAAGTCCCCGGCGATCCCACCTCCAATCTGGAAAAATCCGATCCCCGAACCCTCGCTGTTGGCCGTGTACCAATCGGCCAGTTCCATCATGTATTCGATGCCCGTTCGCACGGTATGGACGTTTCGTATGTCACCTTTCAAACAGTGCGCTGCGAAGATATTGCCCGAAGTAGAGTCCTCCCAACCCGGGACGACAATGGGAAGGTCACGCTCGCTCGCAGCCACCAACCACGAATCCGCAGGATCGATCTGGTAGAACTCTTTTAGCACACGAGAGCGAATTAGCCGATACAGAAATTCGTGCGGGAAGTAGCGGTCGCTTGATTGATCGGCGCGTTGCCATTCAGCCAAAAGCGGTGCTTCCAATCGCCGAAAGGCTTCTTCCTCGGGGATGCAGGTATCTGTGACACGGTTCAGACCACGCTCTACGAGTGCCTGCTCATCGGACGGCGTGAGATCGCGGTAGTTAGGGATCCTGTGATAGTGGTCGTGCGCTACGAGATTGAAGAGATCTTCCTCCAGATTCGCGCCTGTACACGAAATGATGTCCACATATCCTTGTCGGATCATCTCTGCCAGGGAAATACCTAACTCCGCCGTGCTCATTGCTCCTGCGAGCGCAACGAGCATCTTTCCTCCTCCATCCACATGGGCTCGGTACCCCTCCGCAGCATCCACCAACGCCGCCGCATTGAAATGGCGGAAATGGCGCTGGAGAAATGAAGCGATTGGTCTTGAGTCGGCCATCGGGTACCAGTCAAGTTTGCCAAACATACAACCCCCGAAGCCTTGCATAGCGCCGTCATGAGGCGCATTTTGCATCCATGCTACTTGTCGACGAATCCGTAGGTCAGCCCCGCTCAGCTTCCCAATCGGAAGCGCAATATCACGTCCACGCCTGGGGCGAGGGGTTTTTCGCCGTGAATGAACAAGGGCATGTGGTGGTCCGCCCGAACCACAATGTGAACACCGAGATTGACTTGTTTGCTGTCGTTAAGGAATTGGCTGCCCGCGATGTCGGTTTCCCCGTCACGCTTCGCTTTCCGGACGTCATTAAAACCCGCATCCGACAATTGCGAGTAGCCTTCTTCGAGGCCATGGAAGAGACGAACTACGCTGGCGGTTACGTAGGCGTCTACCCGGTCAAGGTGAATCAGATTCGCGAGGTAGTAGATAGCGTGGTCGGCGAAGACGGTGCCGGGTTTGGACTCGAATGCGGATCAAAAGCTGAGCTAATCGCTACGCTGCCTTATCTCGCTATCAGCGAGCATCTCCTTATCTGCAATGGCTACAAGAGTGTCGAGATGATCGCCCTGATGCTCGGCTTTCAGCGAATGGGCAAGAACGTGGTACCCGTCGTCGAAACGCAAAGCGAGTTCGAGGCCATCCTTGCAGAAGCAGAGGCGTCCGATACGAGTCCGAGGTTCGGAATACGCGTGCGACTCTCTGCAACGGGTGCCGGGCAATGGTCCGACTCATCGGGCGACAACTCAAAGTTTGGGATCTCGATGCCCGATTTGCTGAGCCACGTTCAGAAGTTGGAGGACGCGAATTTATACGACGCCCTCACGCTCCTACACTTCCATCTCGGCAGCCAAATCGACGACATGCAGGCTTTGAAAATGGCTGTAAAGGAAATCTCACGCATCTACGTGAGCCTGCACAGAAGAGGACATCACATTTCCTACCTCGATGTAGGCGGAGGACTTGGGGTGAACTACGATTCTAACCCTCTCGGCGGTGGGAAAGGCGGTGTCAATTACTCAATCCAGGAATACGCTAACGCTATTGTCTATGCCGTCAAGGAAGTCTGCGACGCAGAGAATGTGCCCGTTCCAACGCTGGTTACGGAGAATGGGCGGGCCATTGTGGCGCACCACGCCATGCTCGTTACCGAAGCAGTCAGCAGTACATCGAAGCCGACAGCAACGCTGGATTTCACGCCGTCCGAAGACGACCATCAAGTCATCCACCTCCTCTACGAGATGGCTGTCGAAACGCAGCCCAACAACGGCAACACCTTTAGCGCAGGTCGATTACTGGAAGCTTTTCACGATGCCGTAGAAGAACGGCGGAATGCGGACACTCTCTTCGCCTACGGCTACCTCTCTCTTGGGGAAAAGGCTCTTGCTGAGCGACTCTACTGGACGATTTGCACGGGTATCAATGATCGGATTCATGCGGCCAAGCCCAATCACATCCCCGCCGAGCTGAAGGAGCTCAACGCCCACCTCGTCGATCAGGTTCTGTGCGACTTCTCGATTTTCCAGTCACTCACGGACCACTGGTCGATTGGGCAGCGTTTCCCGATCATGCCCATTCATCGCCTTGACGATAAACCTACGCGACGCTGCCGTCTCGTTGATCTGACCTGCGATTCGTACGGAACCATCCAGCAGTTTGTCTCGCCGAATGAACCGGCTAGCTACGTACATCTACATTCCATTCGGCGAGGCCAGCGTTATTTCCTGGGTGTCTTTTTGACTGGAGCCTATCAAGACAGCCTGAGCGACCATCACAACCTGTTCGGACCAGTCACCGAGGCACACGTTGTTGCAGATGAAATTGGGCCATCTGGTTATTCCATTCGGGAGATCGTGCCTGGGGCGTCCGTAAAGTCCATGGTCAAGCGTGTTCACTATCATCCAGGCACGCTCACGGAGACGGTCAACGCGCTCGTGGATAATGCTGTTGGAGACGGTGTGCTTTCTCAGTCAGAAGGCGATGCAATGCGAGCACGCTATAGCGAATTCGTCGAAGGCTCGACATATCTCGAGGCCCGATTATGAGCAGCGAGACAAGACGCCGTATTGGTCTGGTCCAGATGCAAATGGACTCGGACGCCTCTGCAAATCTTGAAAAGGCCATCCGAGGTCTGAGGGAAGCCGAAGACCGAGGTGCAGAAATCGTTTGTCTTCCCGAGCTATTCCAAACGCGCTACTTCTGCCAAACAGAGGATGTCGCGAATTTCGACCTTGCAGAGGCGATTCCTGGGTCGACTACAGAGCGTTTGGCGTCCGTTGCCGCAGAGCTAGACATCGTCGTGATTGGGAGCCTTTTCGAGAAGCGTGCTCGTGGACTTTTCCACAACACAGCGGCAATTCTCGACAGGAGCAACGGCTACCTGGGGAAGTATCGCAAGATGCACATCCCCGACGACCCGCTTTACTACGAGAAATTTTATTTCACTCCTGGCGACCTTGGATTCCGGTCATGGGACACCTCCAGAGGGAGCCTCGGCGTGCTGATTTGCTGGGACCAGTGGTACCCCGAAGCCGCCCGCCTCACGGCTCTTCAAGGTGCCGACATGCTCTTCTATCCAACCGCTATCGGCTGGCATCCTGGCGAGAAGGATGAACTTGGAGAGGCGCAGCGCGATGGGTGGATAACGACGCAACGCGCTCATGCAATTGCTAATGGTTGCTATGTGATTGCCGTCAATCGACTAGGGTTTGAGCCAACAGATCCGCAAGACCTGGAGGCCCGGTCAAACGGACGCGGCATCGAGTTCTGGGGGTCGAGTTTTGTTGTCGCTCCCGACGGATCCATCGTTGTGCAGGCCCCAACTGACCAGGAAGGAGTGTTAGTGGCGGAAATCGACTTGGCAGCAATTGATTCGGCGAGAGCCGGATGGCCATTTCTCCGAGACCGCCGCGTGGATGCCTATGACGGTCTCACCGCGCGATTCCTCGACGACGAATGAGCACGCGGTTTAGGATGCCAGCCGAGTGGGAGCCGCATGCAGCAACGTGGTTGACGTGGCCACATTGCGAGGATACATGGCCCGGCCGACTCGACGAGGTAATTCCGGCCTATATCCAAATGATTCGCGCTCTAGCGAGTAGTGAGGTCGTGTACGTAAATACACTCGACGCAGAGCATCGAGAATCCGTTCGGAGCATTCTTTCAGACGAAGGGATTCCCACAAACAGCGGCAACGTTCGTTTGATCGTCCTCCCTACCGACGACGAATGGATCCGTGATTACGGTGCCTTCTTCGTTCATGGCCCAGAGGGCCTTGTCGCAACGGATTGGGAATTCAACGCGTGGGGTCGCAAATACGACCGGATTGAGATAAATAACTGCGTTCCAGCAGCAATGGCGAAGGTCGTCAGAGTTGAGCACCTAGCCTATCCGATCGTGCTGGAAGGGGGCGCATTCGACGTGAATGGAGAAGGTGTGTGCCTAACAACAGAGTCATGTCTCCTAAATCCGAACCGTAACCCGTCACAATCTCGGATCGAGATAGAAGAACACCTGAAGCAGGGTCTTGGCATCAACGAGGTCATCTGGCTGGGCGACGGCATTGAGGGCGACGACACGGACGGCCACATCGACGACCTAGCTCGGTTCGTGGGCCAGAGAACAGTTGTAACCGCTGTTGAGGACGACCCGACCGAGGCCAACTACAAGTCATTGCAAGAAAATCTGGTCAGACTACAATCCCATCGGATGCGCGACGGTTTTGAACTGGAGACCATCGAACTTCCGATGCCACCGCCACTCTTCCATCAAGAACAGCGTCTTCCAGCTAGCTACGCCAATTTCTATATCGCGAATTCCGTAGTGCTGATGCCTGCTTTTGGTGTTGCTCAGGACGACATCGCAACGGAACGCCTTCAATCGTGCTTCCCCGAACGGCGAGTCGTCCCAATCGATGCAAGCGTACTTGTGGGGGGCTTGGGCTCGTGCCACTGCCTCACACAACAAGTTCCGGCTGTGTAAGCCTGCCGTTCGGCGCACTTGTCACTCACTTTCCGTGATGCCTTCGAGCGTTCGGTGGTCTTCCATTAAACCCAGTGAAGTCGATTGTCTGCTGGATTAATATCAGGCCGCGGAGAATGGTGGCGCGGAGCTAGAACAACTGCACCACATACGCCGATCCCACATTACTATCGCCTGCATCGCCAATCACGGCCGTTCGATTCTCCAGATCGATAGCGATGCCAAAGCCCGTTGTCCCGACATCAATGATATGCTGCTGGCGCCATCGGTTGCCTGTCCGACGAAACACATACACCACGCGATCGATATTGTAGGGAAGATTGATCTGTTCAGTGTATCCTACTATTAGGAGACGACTTCCATCGATCTCAACGTTGGTTCCAAACGCGCCAAAGTCATAAGAGGACAGAGGACTGACGGATGTGGCCAACTCCCAGTTTCCGCTCCGCAATCTCTCATATATGTCAACCCGACCACGCTGTCGCCGCTCCGAACCGCTGCGTCCGATCACGAGGCGGTCACCGTCAAGATCGCAGCGAATGGAGGCCTCAGTTATTCCCCCGATTCTACCGATCTCTTGCCACCTTCGAGTGGCGTCTATCTCAAAAAGGTAGATACCCCCGTCAGCGTTCATCCCTAAACTCGGGGCCGTCACCGCAAGTCTGTTTCGATCCAGAACGACGACTGCTCCAAATGAGCCATCTCGCTCGATTCGCTCCGTCTGCTCCCACGCTCCGCCGGCGGACCGCTCAAAGACAAACGCGGCTCCCGGAATCCCAGCTGCTGCGTCGCCCAAAGCTGTAACAACGAGCCTGTTTTCCTGCAATGCGATCGATGCTCCAAAACCAAGCGCGTGGTCCTCGTTATCTGGTAGGAGCTGTGCGGACTCTGACCACGCTCCCACATCATCGCGCTCAAACACATAAATAGGATTGGAGACCGTCCCACCAAGAAACCCTTTCGTTCCTCCAACTACCGCTACGTCGCCACTAAGGGCACCGACGTGCCCAAAGAACCGGCCCGATTTGCAGTTCTCGGGGGCCAGCGTAGCCACAAGTTCGTAGCGTCCATCAATTGCTGCTTCGTAGATGAAGGCCGCGCCCGCGTTCTCACCGCACGAGGGCACGCCACTGGCTCCTACCAGCACGCGTCCCGCATCCATAGCTACGACTGTACCGAAGTAATTTCCGATAGTCGTGTCCTGCGGAACGATTCGCTGAATCTGCGCCACCGCATTTCCGCACCAACTTGGTAAGATGGCGACAATCAGGAGTAGTCTGAGAAGCGGATTGGGCATGGTCATGGAACTGCCGCGATGCCTCAATGCGGGGTAACGAAGCCACATCAATGAACGCGGGAAGATGTCTGGTGCCGTAAACTTTGGCAAGTCCATTTGTTGCCCATGCGCTCCTTTTACGTTCTCACACGACCCCAAAAGGTCTTTGCGATCTGCGCAGCCATCTTTTTGACGGCACTCGTCATCGCGGAGGCGACGGCCGGAAAGTTCTTCACAGCGTTCCATCTACCGTTCACCCTGAACCTCCTCGGTGTTGAGTTCGATCGCGTAATAATGACGGCGGGGGTCATCGCTTTCCCGATCACGTTCATCGTTACCGACGTGATGAACGAGTACTTCGGCAAACGGGGTATTCGGTTCGTCACGTTGTTGGGGATGGCCATGGTTGTGTTTGAATTCCTGCTAATACAGGCCGCACTCGCCGTCCCCACAGATGCCATCTCGCCAGTTCCAGATGATGCGTTTGCGAGCGTGTTTGGCACGACAAGCCGGGTAATCTTTGGGAGCCTCATCGCGTACCTCGTCGGCCAGTTTGCCGACATCAGTCTGTTCCACTGGCTCCGCAAGCTCACGTCCGGAAAGCATCTCTGGCTCCGTGCCACAGGCTCCACGTTCGGCTCTCAATTTCTCGACACGTTTATTGTGCTCACCGTGGCTTTTGCGGGGCAGTTGCCATTCGCGCATATCGTTGCAATTACGCTGTTCAATTACAGTTACAAACTTGTTATCGCCGTCATTATCACTCCCCTGATTTATGCCGGTCACTGGGCCATTGACCACTACCTGGGCAATGAAGCAGCAGAGGCTTTGATTGACCAGGCCGAACACGACCGGGTGGGCCTGGCGGCTCCGTAACCAACCAAATTGGCTTCCGTACGCAGCACTTCCCTCCGTACTTTGGAGTCCCCGTCTTCCCCAAAGGACAAATGCCAGCAGCCTCCCCCGTTATCGGCACTCTAGATCTTAGAGCGTACTCAGAAGCCGACCGTACAGCATTCTTCAGTGCTCTTTTCGCTATGTCGGCGGCGGATCGCGACATGGACGAGACGGAGACAGACCGCATTTTCCAGTCTCTGGACCTAGCGCATATGTCGGAGGAAGCTCGGAAGGAGGTTTTTTCGCACTCCGTGAATCCGCCACCCCTGGAGCGCAGTCTGCTCGCGTTTAAGGACCAGGATGTAGAGTTCCGCAAGACGTTGATGCTTAATCTCATCGATATCGTTCTTGCAGACGAAACGATAGAGCCGGGTGAGCATGTTGGCCTGCATCAGGCACGTAAGATTCTAAACCTTTCTCGAGACGAAACCGCTGAGTTGCATGACATGGCCTATTCGGTGCAGAATTCGCCTGAATCAGAGTCCCTGCAGCGGCCTATTCGTCTCATCAAAAGCGACGCCGGAGAATAGCGCGCGGCTCCGACCACTCGTATCCTTCATCGGATTTGCTATTCTGGATGTGCTACGAGTCCTCGCCCTGTTGATTGTTGGAGCTCTCGCCTCCTCCCATGTGCATGCTCAGGAAACGCCCGCGCCTGAGCAGGGCGCCTTTCTTGTGTACATGGGCAGCTTTTCAACAAAACAAGCCGCTCAAAACCATTCGTCAGAGTTTGGTGGCTGGGTTTTGCGGACGGACCTGTACAGCGGCCTCACTCCGGGTTTCTATGCGGCTGTCATAGGCCCTTTTCGTGAACGCGCCGACGCGGAGGCAGCTTTGCAAGATGTCTTGCCGATCCAACCCGACGCTCTCGTCCGGACGGCCGGACCAGCTATGTTGCCGATAGGGCTTGGCGATCCAGGTCTACTCGCTGCAGTTTTGGGTGAACTAAAGGTTGTCGTTACCGACGATTCAACGCTGGTTAATCCATGCGCGCCGGATGAATCGTTCGTGACGATTTTGGTCGGGTTCGCAGAGTCCATTCTGGGAGAAGAGAATGCGCCTCTCGGAGGTTTCTGGATGGTCGAAAGGACGGGCGAGGTTATTCCCATTCGTGGCTGCGAGGAATAGTTCGAATGGCCAAAGTTCACAACCCACGCTTTGTGGCGTTTACGCAAGCGGCACGTGAACGCATTCGTGAAATGGGCCTTCAAGATGTCAAGCGGCAACTTGAGAATGGCAATGAGCTTGTTCTAGTTGATGTGCGGGAAGACCATGAATGGGCAAATGGATTCATCCCAGATGCGATCCATATCGGCAAAGGCATTATTGAGCGTGATATCGAGACGTTGGTACCCAACCTCGATGCGCCTATCGTTCTGTATTGTGGAGGCGGATTTCGATCGGCCATAGCGGCAGACGCTTTATCGCAGATGGGCTACACAAATGTGATGTCCATGAGTGGCGGATTTACCGGTTGGAGAGCGGCTGGATTTGAGATAATGGGTTTTGAAGAATGAGCAGGTTGCGCGTACGCGACAATGGTGAGACCGTGGAACTGGATCTACACGGTGCGAGCGTTCGTGAGGCAATTAGCCTTGTGGACAGAGCCATTGAGGTCTCGCGTGAGCGAGGACGATCAACGTTGCGAGTAATCCACGGTTCGTCAACGAGCGACCGCATGTCCCGAAACCAGACGATCAAACATGCCCTCGAAGATCATCTTGAACAAGGAATGAGGGGAGTCACCTCGCACTACATGATGGAAGACGTAACGATCCTGGGCATTGTGGCATCTTCGGCAAGCAATCCTACGCCCATCACACTTCTCGACCTCCACTGACATGCCGCGACCGCGCATCGGCATAACGACATCCTTCAATGAGGGTGAACAACGCGTTGACCATCGCTACGTTCAAGCGATTGAACGCGCTGGTGGCCTTCCTATCATTATCCCCATGCTCGGAGATGATGAGGCGACGGAGTTACTCGCAGGAATGCTTGACGGGCTGGTCGTTACGGGAGGTCCAGCGGTAGTGGATGGACTAGTCGGCAGCCTACCCGACGACATCTCCCCGACAGACCCCGTCCGCCTTGCATCAGACAAACGTATCCTTGCATCCTTTCTGAACAGGCGCAAACCCGTCCTTGGAATTTGCTACGGAATGCAGCTCGCCAACGCGCTCAATGGTGGACAGATCTACGCGGATGTGGAGCAACAGAAAGACGGATCTGCAGTCCACAGCCAGAAGCGTGGGGGAACCGTACACGACATACTTGTTGAGCCCGAAACCATCCTACAAAGCATTCTTGGAACTGCAGGAATTGAAGTAAACACCCGGCACATCCAGGCCATTATGACATTGGGGTCAGGCTACAGGATCGCTGCGTTGGCGCCTGACGCTGTAATAGAAGCCATTGAAAGCATTGATGGAGCCTTCATTGGCGTTCAATTCCATCCCGAGCAAATGGGTGCAAAAGGTGCCCCTCTATTCTCCTACTTGGTAGATCGCGCAAAGAGCAGCTGATAGTCCACCTAGCCTCATGCGGCGCGGTTTTTGCGCTATGTTAGGTAATTATTTGGCCCTACTGACGTTTTAAGGCGCATCTTGAACTAGATTTGTTGTCTATTTCGTTCGCAGCAGGCCTCCCACCACTTCCTCCCGCGTTCGCGAGATCATGCAGGATCGCTCCCCAGACTTCCGCCCGATCCCATTTGAAGGTGAGAATGCGTCACCTGAAGGGCACAAGCGTGAGCGGTCGTTGTTGGGTCGAATCTTCAGGCACCCTGCTGTACACATCCCGCTTTTTCTAATCGGAATGGTGGTGCTGTTGGCCGCCGTCGTTCTGCTAACGGAGCCTATTGCGCGAACCGTATCTGGGCAGGCCTCAGAAGGATCTCAGGAAATCGGTGAGGACCATGCGGCTTCGCCTTCCGCCAATTTAGGAGATCCGTACACGATACACGGCCTTGACATTCATCCAGATCGACTGTTCGCCCAGTACTTCGGTGGCGCTTTTTCAGGATTAGATGCGAACGACGAAGAAGCCTCCTTTTACCAGGATTTCCGGTGGCGCTTGGAGATGTACGAGCGCACGTACGGCGTTGATGACAACTTTACGATCCGCGTATATGATGGCCGCACGGGCGAGATGCTCGAGGCGTATACGCTCCGCAACCTGAAGGCCATCTACGACGCGACGGGCGAAATTGACTGGGAGGACGTTGATTTCCCGAATCGCCGCACGCACTCTTCTCGCCTGCGAGACAAGTGGGAAGCTCGCGGCATTCCGCGTGATGACATTGTCGTTCGTTGGGGCCGGGCCAATCAAAGTCTCGAATCCCGAGAGCGCGACGAGCCGTTTATCCAGTACGAAATTAACCTGGCCCGACGTCTGGGCTTGAGCCTGCTAGCTACTGAGATTGGAACCGTTGAGACGTTCAACCAAGATCATCTCGTTTCTAGTGCTGGGGCTCGAAGTCGCTACCAGTTGATGCCGGATAACCTCCGGATGTTTGATGTGGAGCAGTACATGGTACCTACGGTTTCTGGCGGCTTCGTTCAGGTACGGGAGGAGAATCATCCGCTACTCTCAATGGAACCGTCGATGATGATCGTTCGGGCGTATTCGAACGCAGTCGGTCACGAGCTTCCCGGGATTTCGGCCTACCATACTGGTCCCGGCAACATTTTTAGGCTATACCAAGCGTATCTACGTGCCCATGCAGCGCGGCCACCTGTGAACGGTCATGTTTCCGATGCATACATGTGGGGCGTTACCGCCGGTTTCCAGCGAGTTCGCGCCCAGTCCAGTTTCGGGCCGCAGTCCCGCGCATACGTACTTAAGGCATACGGTGCCCTCCGCGCCACAGAGAACAAGCTGATCGATCCGGCTCGCATGATTCGCGTCGATCGGGTACAGGTCCGCAGTGGCGAGATGATCACGCTGGAACGCATTCTCACGGCGTTGGATGGCAACACTTCGATTGATTGGGGAGCAGGCACTGACGGTCTCTCATCCTACGAGCGTTTCCGGCGCCTCAACCCTCACATCAATCTTCCGCGCGATGACCGCGGACTTGTTCCAACCGACGGCAACCTCCGCCTCACGTCTACTGCAGATGGTGACCCGCTTCGCTTCTTCCTCCCGGACGGTGCTGTGGAAGTTCTACAACGCGTCGGCTACGACTTCTTTAGCAACGTGTTCGCCTTCAACGAGAACACATACCTCGTCAACGAGAGTGAGATCACGCGAACTGATCGCCGCTACGAACGATTGGTTCAGGAGGCAGGTCAGTTCGGTTTCACTTCGGAGAACAAGCGCGAACTGGATGGTCTCGTCGGGCAACTTGATGCCATGGCGCAGCGTGACCCTAGTCGCTTTCGCCAGACCCAGGCGCGGATTGCCCGGTTGCACCGCTCGATCTGGAATACGAGCGCCTTCCGCGACCTCGCGGGTACTGCCGAAACGCTGCTGAGCATCGTTCCAAACCGTCGCGCGGTAGATCGTGAGCTGGCTATCGCAGATTCGCTGGCCGCCGTTGCTGCAGCGGAAGCCGACGCGGAAGACAGTTAAACGGACGCTCTAGCTTGGCGTCGACACGAGTACTCCACGCATCGCCTGGAAGTGCCCTGGATACGTGCAGATGTACGGATACTCTCCCGCTGGAGGCATCGTAAATATCACAGCTGTTTTGGTGTGGGGCTGAGCCTGCGGTGTATAGAACAGGATGGAAGGATCATCGGGGACGCTACCGGGAATGCCCTGTGACACCAACGCAATTTCGTCTACTTCGCTCTCCGAGCGAATGACTACCACGTTGTGGACCATCGCCGGACTTGACGTTTGCGTGTTATCCATAACGAGGCGAACCCGTGCTCCAGCAGGCGCTTCGATTCGCGTGTCTAGGTACTCCATAACATTGCCGCGCGCACGAACGACCAGTTCGACATCTACGTCCTCGGAAAAGATGGCCACCATATTGGCCGGAATGGGATCGGCTCCACCTTCACATGCTGAGAGGAGTGCAGCGATGCCAAGAAAAATCAGGGTGAATCGTGCGTGCATGCGCTCAATTTAATCTGAACGCTTAACAACCTCATCCCTATAAATCCCAGGGGATGTCTTCGTTTAGTGCGCGGTTGCGGGCGCGGCGCATCAGTTTGTCGTGAAGGGGTCGTTCCTTCTCACCTTCTTCCGGATGACGCTGTATGTAGCTGCCGTCAGGTTGCAGATCCCAAGCTAGCCGATTGTCTTCCAGGCAGTACTTGAGAGTGCGAATGAGGCGCTTTTGGAGTGTCTTGTCGCGTACCGGCACAGCGGCTTCGACGCGGTCTTCAAGGTTACGTCGTTGCCAGTCACCTGAACCGAAGTATGTGATTGGGTCGCCACCGTTCTTGAAATGGAAAATCCGGCTGTGTTCAAGGAATCGGCCTATTATGGACCGAAGGCGGATATTTTCGGAGAAACCGGGCAGGCCTGGCCTGATGCGGCAGTGACCGCGCACAATCAAATCGATCTGTACTCCTGCCTGTGATGCCAGGTACAGTTCCTCAATGATCATCGTGTCATCAATGGCGTTCATCTTGGCGATGATCCGACCATTTCCAGTCTGCTTTTGGTGCTCAACTTCTTGCCGGATGAGCTCTACGAACCGATTGCGCATATCGCGTGGAGCTACGACGAGCGTATTGTAATGCTGCTCCGGTGCATAGCCTGTTAGGTAATGGAAAAGGTTGACCAGGTCATCGCAAATGTCCGGATCACAGGTTAGCAAGCCGAAGTCCGTGTACAGCCGCGCTGTGGACGGGTTGTAATTGCCCGTGCCAACGTGGCAATAGGTTCGCAATGCGCCTTCCTCCTCCCGAACTACAAGTGCAGTCTTGGAGTGCGTCTTCAAACCGACCAATCCGTACGTCACATGGACGCCAGCGTTTTCTAGCTGGAGCGCCCATTCCATATTGTTCTTCTCATCGAACCGCGCCTTCACTTCAATGAGAGCTGCTACCTGTTTGCCATTCTCTGCCGCCCGGATCAGCGCCTGCACAATCGGCGAGTCCTGGCTCGTCCGATACAGTGTCATTTTGATTGCGAGAACGGCTGGATCCTCCGCCGCTTCCTCGATAAATCGCTGCGTACTCGCCGGGAACGATTGATAGGGATGGTGAACAAGTAGATCTCCTTTGCGGATCACAGCGAAGATGTCGGCCTGGTCTTCACTCTCTCCTTGATGGCGCAGCCGGACTGGGACGACCGGCTCCCACGGTTCAAACGTGTGCTCTGGAGATTCAACATTCGCCAGCCTGAACAAGTCCGTGAGGTCGAGAAGGCCATCATATTCGATTACATCTTCGGCTTCCAACTCCAGCTCTTGCTGCAACACAGTTCGAACGCGCTCCGGCATGTCCGCTTCCACTTCCAAGCGAACGACTGCGGCGAACTTGCGCTCGCGCAATTCTTCTGAGATAAGGGCGAGCAAGTCGGCGGCATCATCATCCACTTTCCGCACGTCGGCGTTGCGGGTCACGCGGAAACCATGCACACTCTCAACTTCCATTCCTTTGAACAGCTCGTCTGCGTTGTGGCGAATGACGTCTTCCAGAGGAACGTAGTGGCGTTCCTCGCCCGGCACAGCCACCCAGCGGCCACGCGAAACAGGGACCTTCAAGCGTGCAAAGTGCTCGGTCCTCCGCGCCGGATGGCTGAGCATGAATGCCAGTGACAGCGACTGATTGGAAATGAACGGGAACGGATGTCCCGGGTCTACAGCAAGTGGTGTGAGGATAGGGTAGATGTTGTCGCGGAAATACTCTGTCAACTCGTCTCGTTGCTCTGACGTCAACGAGTCATAGTCTCGAATCACCACCCCAACCTGTTCAGCTAGACGAGGGCGCAAGACCTCTTCCCACACCCTTGAGTAAGCCGTCTGCATAGGTCGCGCAGCAGAAACAATCATCTCGAGTTGCTCGCGAGGAGTTCGCCCGTCTGGCGAAATAAACCGCACGCCTGCGGCAACCTGCCGCTTCAATCCGCCGATGCGTTTCTGGTAGAACTCATCCAGATTGTTTGCCGTGATGGCAATGAACCGGACGCGTTCAAGCAACGGGATGCGCTCATCCAACGCCTGGGCAAGTACCCGCCAGTTGAAATCAAGCCATGACAGCTCGCGGTTGAAATACAACGAAGGATGATCGAGCGGCGCGCCCTCAGGCACTTCCTGAGGGATCGTAGCCTGCTGGATCGAAAATCCTTGGGTTGTCGCAACGTCGGCACCATCACCGATCGGGGCCGATGTATCGGAGAGGGCTACTTCCGTAAAGATTACGGGTGATGAGGGGCGTGTTGTATGCACTGGAGGCGGGAATTAGTGGCCTTCTATGTATCGGCAAAGAGTACGCCGGAATTGAGTACTGGCACACTAAATAACGGTCTGGGCATGCCACTCAAGAAACTCTCCTCGCTGAATCTGAATTTTCAAGGCGTTCAATTTATCAAGTTCCCTTTGGATTGGTGTAAGGTCTTCCCCTCTCTGGTCGGCTCGGAATACCTGACGCTTTACTCGCTCAATAGCTTCATCTACACGATCCAACTTGAGGTATTGCATGGCGCTGTTGGCCGCCTCAAAAGGGTGAGCGTCCATTTTTGGAACGTCGATGCCCACTTTCACCTCCCAGTTGTCGGACAGTGCGTGGGTTTCCGACAAAACCCCAGCGGCAAACCCCTGGATGTCCGGGCCCAGATCGCCCCGGAGGAAGGGCTCGCCATCGAATGTTCCACTTTGGTAGCGTTGGATGATGTGCTGAACAACGTCGCGCACCATCCCAGAACTGAACTCTTCAATCCCCATCTTCATCAGGATGTGCTCGACCATGGGCGGTCCGTGCTCAAACATCAATTTCAGCAACGACTCCTCTTCAGGTCGCATAGTAACAGGTACTTCCTCTGTCAGCGGAGGCGGCTCTGAAACATGGGGCGTGCGATGCTCGCGCTTAGGCTTTCGTTCTTCCTTTCGTCGATTGCGAGAGGCTTCTTTGTACCGCGTCCGCAGAAGTGTATCGGGAACGCCGAGTTCAGCAGCAGCTCGAAGGATGTAGTGCTCCTGGGCCACCGGATCGTCAATCAGGGCCACTGCACGCATGAGCGCTTCAGCGACCGCGCCTTTCCCCTCGCCCGTCTCCAGCCGACCTGATTTACGGGCCTCATCAACGTAAAACGACACAAAGTCGATCCGGTCTTCTTTCATCACCTTCCGGAATGCCCCTGCTCCAAAATTCTGCACGAAAGAATCGGGGTCAGCACCTTCAGGAAGTTGCACGACGTACACCGCAAGCCCTCCAGAAAGTACGATTTCAACGGCCTTTAAAGCTGCGGTAATGCCTGCTGAATCTGCGTCGTATAGCAGCACTACTGTTTTGGCGTAGCGCGCTAGCAGGTTCACCTGCTGCTGCGTTAGCGCTGTGCCACTGCTTGCCACTACGTTTTTTATGCCCTCCTGGTACAGCGAAACAACATCTGCCTGGCCCTCGACTAGAATGGCTTCCTCGCGCCCTCGAATCTCCGTCTTGGCTTGCTTAAGGCCGTAAAGGACCTCGCTCTTGTGGTAGACTGGCGATTCACTTGTGTTGATGTATTTGGCAGGCTCAAAACCATCGTCCTTCTTGCCGCCCGGAACGACCCGGCCACTGAACCCAAGGACCTTACCGACGGGCGACAGGATGGGGAACATGACACGGTCGCGGAAAGCGTCATAAGATCCCTCACCAGCTCCCCGCGATTTTACCAATCCGACCTTTTCGAGTAATTCAGGTTTGAATTGGGCGGCGGTCGCGGCCTTTAGCAAAGCATCCCAGCTATCCGGGGCATAGCCTATCCCAAACGTGATGATCGTTTCTTTTGAGAATCCGCGCCCAAGGAGGTAGTCCAGTCCGCGCTTTCCGGAATCACGTTTCAGTTGGTCGAAAAAGAACTTGGCTGCAAAACGAAGAGCCGCGTGCATGGATTCCCGCTCGTCCGACTCGGGATGTGAGCCACCTTCTTCAGCGATTTCAATACCCGCTCTGTCTGCAAGAAGGCGAACGGAATCA
Organism: Rubricoccaceae bacterium; assembly: GCA_024639085.1. Lineage (GTDB taxonomy): Bacteria > Bacteroidota > Rhodothermia > Rhodothermales > Rubricoccaceae > JAHEJB01. The sequence goes on from JAHEJB010000049.1 coordinate 17,146, forward strand.
AGAAATCCTACGCCTTCGATTTCCTCTACAAACTTGAAGAGGTCACCGCCACGCTTGCAGCCAAAGCAGTAGAACAGATCCTGCCGGGCGTCCACAGAAAAAGAGGGCGTCTTCTCGTTATGGAAGGGGCACAATCCAACAAACCTGTGACCTTGCTTTTTTAGCCGCACGTAATCCCCTACCACGTCGACTAAATCGACAGCAGCGCGAACGTCATCAACTACCGAATCGGAGATGCGGGCCATGGGGAAGGCGAGCGGTTGTCTGCAACCTACCACACGCCGAGGCTTCCGTTTCGGTCCCGCAAACAAGCTTTCACAAACAAAAAGAGGTGCCCCATCGGAGCGCCCCTGTTGCTATTTGAGCGTTGGAGCTCACACAGCTACAGGCTCAGCAAAGCTATCTACGGCTTGGTCAACCGTATCGAAAATCTCAAAGACCTCGCCGAGAAGGCGAGTCATGAAAAAGAGGCTGCGCATCTTCGTTTCGAGCTGGGTGAGACGGAGTTCGCCCCCTTTGCCGCGAAGCATTTCGGCGGTTTCGATAAGGACGCCAATGCCAGACGAATCCATGAGGGTAGTCTGGCTGAGGTCAAAAACAACGTTGTTTTTGCCGTTCTCGCTGAGACCAGGAATAGATTCTTTGAACGCTGCTCCCTAGACACTGCCAAAGAACTGACCCTTGAGATTGACAACTACAGCTTTACAGTGTTCGGATGTTGTAATGGACACGGGATATACGGTTGATTGAGGATATACTTATGAGGGTACGACTATGGCTGAACAACGCCTCCGTTTGCGCGACGTGCTCACACTCGCCGTACATTCAAGAGCAACTAAACCTCCGACGCTGTGGAGTGGCTTGAATCCCTCCTTCCTCTAGT
>JAHEJB010000050.1 GCA_024639085.1 Rubricoccaceae bacterium
CAACACGCAGTTCAAGGTGAAGCTTATCCAGCCAGTGGCGATGGAGGAGGGCTTGCGCTTTGCAATTCGCGAGGGCGGCCGCACCGTCGGCGCCGGCGTCGTATCCAAAATCCTAGACTAATTACACGTTGATCTTGGGGAGTCGCGTGTCGGCTTCCCAAGAATTACCGAGCCGAAAGATGGCCAGTCAGAAAATTCGAATCAAGCTCAAGTCGTACGACCACACGCTGGTCGACAAAAGCGCCGAGAAGATCATCCGCACGGTGAAATCGACGGGTGCGGTTGTGAGTGGCCCTATTCCACTCCCAACGCGCAAGCAGATTTACACGGTGCTAAAGGGTCCTCACGTTGATAAAAAAGCGCGCGAGCAGTTTGAAACACGTGCGCACAAGCGCCTGATCGACATCCTTTCGACCTCTTCAAAAACAGTTGACGCGCTGATGAAGCTTGAGCTTCCCAGTGGTGTCGATGTAGAAATCAAAGTCTGAGTAGCAGCCTTGCTGCGCTTTCTGATGAGCCGCTTCCACCACCACATTCTAGGTCTAATTGTTTTCGCCTTCATCTTTGTAGGCGGATGCGATTCTACAACGACCACACGTGCAGATGTAGAACTGATCATTGGCTCGTGGCTCGGAACAGATATCAGAGCTGAGCTAATCGGACCCTTACCGTCCGTTTCTATTCCGGGGGTCGATGCGTCTGTTGCCTCGGCAACGTTTGGCTCAAGCAATGCTTTTTCTTTTCTATTCGACCCCGAGGACAACGCAGAGCTGAGCATTCCTCAAACGAGTGTAAGTATCCCGCTTCCCGATCAGGTGATGCTGTCAGGAACGTTTGCGCTCAATGAGACGGCAAAGACAATCGCATTGACGCGGGAAGGCATTCCGGGCGCCCTCCAGCTGGAATACAGATTTCGCGGGGATGATGATCTAGAGATTACCGCCAACACTCCAGAAGGCTTCGCTGCATTACTCGGCCTCGCATCTGCCGATGCCGAATTGCTTGCCACCGTTATCACAGGCGGATCCATCCGCTTTGATCGTCAATAACCCCTTAGCACGCTTAACTTAATCCATAGATTACAATGAGCGGAATACTCGGCCGGAAAGTCGGCATGACCACCATATTTGATGACGATGGCCGCTCTGTGGTCTGTACCGTCATTGAAGCTGGTCCTTGTGCGGTAACCCAGGTCAAAACAGAAGAAACTGACGGCTACAGCGCTGTGCAACTCGCTTTTGGCAATAAGAAAGCGAAGCGCACAACCAAGGCGCTGAAGGGCCACTTTGAAAAGGCTGGCGTTGAGCAACGCCGGCACGTCGTCGAATTCCGCGACTTTGTCTTCCATAAGGCTGCGGGCGATGTTCAAGCCGAGCTTGGACAACAGATAGCCGTCGGCGATCTGTTCGAGGTTGGCGAGTTCGTCGACGTAGCAGGAACCTCCAAGGGCAAAGGATTCCAGGGTGTTGTCAAGCGCCACGGCTTTGCCGGAGTAAACGACGCGACTCACGGTCAGCATAACCGCCAACGCGCTCCCGGCTCTATCGGACAGGCCTCATACCCAGGCAAAGTTATGAAAGGGCAGAAAATGGGAGGTCGTACTGGTGGAAATCGAGTAACCGTACAGAACCTCAACGTTGTCCGCATTCTTGCCGATCAAAATCTCCTTATTGTTCGCGGCGCCGTTCCTGGGCCGACGAACGGTGTACTTGAGATCCACAAAGCTGACTAAGAGCGCGCAACGCGCCCTGCGATTGAATAGCAATCATGAAACTTTCCGTTTACAACCGCGAAGGCAACAAAACGAAGCGTAGTGTCGAATTAGACGATGCGATCTTCGGGATTGAGCCGAATGATCACGTTATCTGGCTTGATGTGCGTGCTATTCAGGCGCATGGTCGTCAGGGAACGCACAAAACAAAGGAACGCAGCGAAGTGTCTCGCTCACGTCGCAAGCTTTACCGCCAAAAGGGTACTGGCCATGCACGCGCAGGCGATGCAAAGAGCCCGATCCGCAGAGGCGGTGGAACCATATTCGGGCCTAAGCCGCACGAGTACCGATTAAGCGTCAACAAGAAGACACGGCAGTTGGCACGGCGGTCCGCCATTGCTTACAAGCTCCAGGCTGAGAACTTCCGCGTCGTAGAGGATTTCTCCATGGATGCACCGAAGACAAGTGAAATGGCTTCTACATTGGCTGGCCTTGACGTGGCTGGTCAGAAAGTCCTCATGCTCACGGCTGGCTTCGACGACGCTCTTTACCGTTCAGGTCGCAATATCCCCAAGTGTGACATCTGCCCCGCGAACGAGGCCTCCACACTCGACCTCGTACAGGCTCAGATTGTTTTGATCCAGGAAGGTGCTGTTGAGCAACTCACAGACGCCCTTCGTCCTTCGGTCAAGGGCGCTGCACCTCAAGCTCCTTCCGTCGACGCTGAACCTGCCGAGGCAGCCTAAGCAAAGTTGAACTGAATCAATCATGGCGAAATCAATTCTCATCAAGCCCATCATCACCGAAAAGATGACCCGTCTTACCGAAGAGGGTCGCCACTACGCTTTTCAGGTGGTGAAGGACGCAAACAAAATCGAAATACGCAAAGCCGTTGAAGCGCGCTATCCCGGCGTGGAAATCAAGGAAGTACGGACCATGGTCGTGCGTGGAAAGCGTAAGCGCCAGTTTACCCGCAAGGGTGTGGTGCAAGGACGGCAAGCCGCTTACAAAAAGGCAATCATTACTCTGAAATCTGGCGAGATCGACTTTTTCGAGAGCGTCTAAACATCACCGGGCGCAAAGCCTCCCTCGCGGGACGGCAGTTATGCCCAGAACTGAAATCTCATGGCAATTCGCAAGCTCAAGCCCGTGACTCCCGCCCAGCGGCAGCAGTCCGTCTCGGCCTTCGACACGATTACGAAGTCGAAGCCTGAGAAGAGCCTGCTCGCCCCTCTGACGAGGAAAGGCGGACGAAACAACACGGGGCGCATTACAACGCGCCATCAGGGCGGCGGCCACAAGCGTCGTTACCGCATTATCGATTTCAAGCGCAACAAGTTTGGCATCCCCGCCAAGGTTGCATCTATTGAATACGATCCTAACAGGAGTGCTCGAATTGCACTTCTTGTCTATGCCGACGGTGAAAAGCGCTACATCGTTGCGCCAGACAAGATCGGTGTGGGCGATACACTTCTGAATGGTCCGGCCGCTCCTCCGGAGCGTGGAAACTGTTTGCCGCTTTCAAACATCCCGCTCGGCACGTTCGTGCATTGCATTGAAATGATTCCGGGCAAGGGTGCACAAATGGCTCGTTCCGCAGGAACGTTTGCTCAGCTCACAGCTCGTGAAGGCAAGTATGCTACGCTTCGTTTGCCTTCAGGCGAAGTTCGGATGGTGCCCGTGCAGTGCATGGCCACCATCGGAACGACTTCCAATCCGGATCACATGAACATTGAGATTGGGAAGGCGGGCCGTAGCCGCTGGCTGGGCATTCGCCCGAAGACACGTGGTGTCGCCATGAACCCTGTCGATCACCCCATGGGCGGCGGAGAGGGCAAGGCATCCGGGGGCCATCCCAAGAGTCCGTGGGGCCAGATGGCCAAGGGCTTCAAGACACGCAAGAAAAAGAAAGCTTCCAACAAGTTCATCGTTCGCCGCCGCGGTAACAAGCGGTAAGGCATCCCAACCAACACATGGCACGTTCACTTAAAAAAGGCCCGTTCATTGCGTACAAACTCCGCCAGAAGGTGGACGACATGAACGCTAGCGGCAAGAAGAAAGTGATAAAGACATGGAGCCGCGCCTCCATGATTAGCCCCGAGATGATCGGGCACACTCTCGCCGTTCACAATGGCAAACAGTTCGTTCCGGTTTACGTGACGGAGAACATGATTGGCCATCGTTTGGGTGAGTTTGCGCCAACGCGCACGTTTCGTGGTCACGCTGGCACCGCCAAAGACAAGCGCCGATAAATCCCAATTCTGAATCAATCATGCAAGCACTCGCACGACAGCGATATATCCGTAGTTCGCCCCGCAAGATGCGGATCGTTGCGGACGTAGTTCGCGGCCAAAACGTAGAGAAGGCGCTAAATACGCTGCACTTCATGCCTCAGAAGGCCGCTCGTCCCATCGAGCGAATCATCCACTCTGCGGTTGCCAACCTCATCGACCAGCACTCGGAAGAGCGTATCGACGAAAGTACCCTCGTCGTTTCCGAAATCCGCGTTGACGAGGCTCCTTTCCTCAAGCGTTTCCGTCCCGTTTCCAGGGGCCGCGCTCACCCGATCCTCAAGCGTTCGAGCCACCTGACAGTTGTTGTCGGAGTTCCAGCGATTACAGAAGAAGAATTGTAACTAGATATGGGTCAGAAAACGAATCCGATAGGCTTTCGCCTTGGCATCATCCGCGGTTGGGATTCCAACTGGTATACGGATGGCTCCTATGCCGACAAGCTTGTAGAGGACGACAAAATTCGCAAGTATCTGCAGGCGCGCCTGAAAAGGGCTGGCCTCAGCCGCGTTGTGATTGAGCGTACACCGAAGCGCGTAATCATCACACTCCACACCTCACGCCCAGGCGTCGTTATTGGGCGTGGTGGTACAGAAGTGGAGAAGCTGCGCGAGGAGCTGAAGAAACTCACGAACAAGGACATCCAGATCAACATTAACGAGATCAAGCGCCCGGAGCTGGATGCCAGTCTTGTTGCTCAGAACATTGCCCAACAACTGGAGGGGCGTATTTCGTTCCGCCGTGCCATGAAGCAGGCTATCGGCGCTTCAATGCGTATGGGTGCGCAGGGAATTCGTATCAAGCTGGCGGGTCGCCTCGGTGGGGCCGAGATGAGTCGCACAGAACAGTACATGGAAGGCCGCGTGCCTCTTCATACGCTCCGTGCAGATGTCGATTACTCCGAAGCGACGGCGTTCACGATTTACGGGACTACTGGTGTTAAGGTCTGGATCTTCCACGGGGAGATCATCGGAAAGCCGGATTTGAGCCCAAATGCCTACGCGCAGCGCCAAGCTGCCGCCGCTCCTCAGCCGCCAGAGCGCCGTCGGCGTGGAGGCCGAGACAACAAGGGTGACCGCAACCGTGGTGGTGGCCGAGGCCGCGGCCGCGGAGGCCGTGGTGGCGGACAAGGTGGCGGCAACAAGTCATCCTAGACCCTGAATTCCTCATTTTCTTACAGACTGAGACCAACGAGATAAAGTCATGTTGATGCCGAAGCGGACCAAGTTCCGCAAGATGCAGAAGGGCCGCGTAAAGGGCCTCGCTCAGCGAGGCGCGCGCGTAGACTTCGGCGATTTTGGGATCAAAGCCCTTGAGTCGGCTTGGATTACGAGTCGGCAGATTGAGGCTGCCCGTATTGCCATGACGCGCAACATGAAGCGCGCTGGCAAAGTCTGGATTCGCATATTCCCTGACAAGCCCATTACGAAGAAGCCCGCAGAAACCCGCATGGGTAAGGGCAAAGGCTCGCCCGAGTACTTCGTGGCCGTAGTCAAGCCAGGCCGCATACTCTTTGAAGTGGGTGGAGTGGACGAGGAGTTAGCGCGGGAATCCATGCGCTTGGCCATGCAGAAGCTCCCCATCAAGTGCAAGTTTGTTGCTCGGCCCGACTTTCATTCGGTTGCTCCGAATGAAGATGTTGTTTCCGGAGAAGGTGCGGGGATGGCTGTGGCTATCTCATCAAACGATCTCACTAAGATCTATGGGCTGGGCAAGACATCCTCAGACCTACTCGATGAGGCAGGAATTTCAACGTACGCGGATCTGGCAGATCTCTCTGCAGATCGCTTGATCGAGATTGTAGGCGCGGAAGATCCGGAAGAAGCACCTGCAGCGGCAGAACGTTGGCTTCGACAGGCCCGACTCTTTGCCGATGGCGAACACGATGAGCTAGCTACGTACGTCGAGCAATTGCGTGAGGAGGACGGCAATGTGATCGTCACCGAAGAAGAGGATGAATTGCCTGCCGCAGATGCGGCGGACGGCGAGCCATCTGATGACGCAGAATCGTCGGACGATCAATCCGACGACAAGGCATCCGAGTGACCCTTTTTAGAACCAACACGCCATGAAGTCAAACGAAATTCGAGAACTCTCCGACGAGGAGATTGAGCAGCGCATCAAAGATGATGAGCATGAGTTGAGTTCGCTTACGTTTCAGCAAGCGATTGCTGGGCTTGAGAATCCGCTCATTCTGCGAACACGCCGACGCGAAATCGCCCGTTTGAAAACCATTCTCAACCAAAAGAAAGCTGAGGCCAGCGAAGCTTGAGCAAACGGGCCCGCACTGCCCAATCACAATCCAACGTAGTTGGTGAGGTGTCGGCTCACCAAGCGAATAGCAGACCCGCTATGACAGAAATCATCATACAAGAGACTCCAGCCCGCGCTTCACGCAAGCAGCGTATTGGGCTCGTCGTTTCCGATAAGATGGATAAGACCATCACCGTAGCTATTGAGCGCCAGGTGAAACACCCCATCTACGGCAAGTTCGTCAAGAAGACGACCAAGCTAAAGGCGCACGATGAGACCAACGACGCTAACGAGGGCGACACTGTCCGTATTCAGGAGACGCGCCCGCTCTCAAAGACGAAGCGCTGGCGCCTCGTTGAAGTTCTAGAACGCGCACGCTAACGACATCTGATTTAACGATGGTCGATGCCACGACACCTGTGGTTCTTCCTCGATATCGCAACCTCCCATGATCCAGCAGGAATCCAGACTCGCCGTTGCTGATAACAGTGGTGCCAAAGAGGTGCTCTGTATCCGCGTACTCGGTGGCTCTAAGCGCCGCTACGCCTCTGTGGGCGACAAGATTGTCGTTTCCGTGAAGAACGCTATCCCCGGCGGCAACGTGAAGAAGGGCGATGTGTCGCGCGCCGTCGTCGTACGAACGAAGAAAGAGTATCGCCGGAAAGACGGCTCCTATATCCGGTTCGACGAGAATGCCGCTGTGCTTCTCAACGAAGCTGATGAGCCTCGCGGTACGCGCATCTTTGGGCCCGTAGCTCGCGAATTGCGCGACAAGCAGTTCATGCGCATTGTCTCACTCGCCCCAGAAGTGCTCTGATTGATGACATACGGTTGATGTTTGCAGATCCGACGTCTACTGTTCATCCAACATCATAAATCGACTATGCCACGCACGAAGAACAAGCAAAAGAAGCTCCACATCAAGAAGGGCGAAACTGTGATGCTCACGAAGAACATTACAGCTGCCAAGGAGCTTGGAATGGACCGCCCGAAAGGGTTCACAGGTCGCGTTTTGAAAGTATATCCGGACACCAACCGCGTGATTGTGGAAGGCGTAAATGTTCGTATTCGTCACACCAAGCCAAACCAGACATACCCGCAGGGCGGCCGAATTGAGAAGGAGATGCCAATCAACATCTCCAACGTGCTTCCACTCGATGGAAATGGAGACGGTACGCGTGTAGGACGTAAGCGTGTGGAAGACCAGGAAACCGGGCAGGGTCGTTGGGTTCGCTACGCCAAGACCACAGGCGAAGAACTAGACAGCTAAACAATTTTAGTCCATGAGGCTTACCGCCAAACGGTAGGCTTGACGACACGAAAAAGATGGAGAACTACACACCTCGGCTCAAACAACGTTACCACGACGAGATCGTGGAGGCGTTGACGAAGCAATTTGGCTATGACAATGTGATGCAGGTGCCCCGCCTGCAGAAGATTGTCGTGAACAAAGGCGTTGGAGAAGCAGCTTTGAACAAGAAGCTGCTTGATGACGCGGTTGAAGAGCTTCGGATTGTTACTGGCCAGCAGCCTTCAATTCGGATTGCCCGCAAATCGATCTCGAATTTTAAGCTCCGCGACGGCATGGCTGTTGGCGCTGCGGTAACGCTTCGAAGCGATACCATGTGGGAGTTCCTCGATCGTTTGATCACGCTCGCTCTTCCACGCACGCGTGACTTCCGCGGCGTTTCTGATCGTTCTTTTGACGGACGTGGTAACTATACGCTTGGGGTAAAAGAGCAGATCATCTTCCCCGAAATCAACATCGACAAGATTGACCGTGTTTCGGGCCTTGATGTCACGTTTGTGACAACAGCCCCGAACGACGAAGAAGCGTTCGCTCTCCTCAAAGAGTTCGGCATGCCGTTCGTCCGCCGCGAAGAAGCGGTTGAGGCCTAATCCTTTTCAATCCCAACACACCCGACTGACATGGCACGCAAGGCTCTTATCGCTCGCGAAGAAAAGCGCCAGAAGATGGTGGACAAGTACGCTGAGAAGCGTCGTCGCCTCAAGGCGGAAGGCAAGTGGGAGGAGCTCCAGAAGCTCCCTCGCGACGCCAGTCCCGTGCGCCTACACAACCGCTGCAATCTCACCGGCCGCCCACGTGGTTATATGCGAAAATTTGGAATCAGCCGCGTCATCTTTCGCAAGATGGCGCTGGAAGGCAAGATTCCAGGCGTTCGCAAATCCAGCTGGTAGGTCACCCAATATTTCTCTAGCGGCCAGGTGTTCTGCTTCGCAGAGCAAACCAGCCGAAGACACAACCTCAATGAGTGCAATTACCGACCCTGTCTCTGATTATTTGACGCGTATCCGCAATGCGCAGAAGGCGCGTCACGCCCACGTAGATATCCCCGCATCCAAGCTCAAGCGAGCTATGACGCAGATTCTGATGGATAAGGGCTACGTCAAGAACTATCTCAACGTAGATGACGGCAAGCAGGGCCTCATTCGCATTTACCTGAAGTACGAACGTGGTGGCCGTCCGGTTATTCAACGCCTTACCCGTATTTCTAAGCCTGGCCTCCGGCACCACGTAGGAGCCAAGAACATGCCGCGTGTAATGAACGGGCTTGGTGTTGCCATTCTCTCTACTAGCCAGGGAGTGATGACCGACAAGGAAGCACGCCGCGCCGGAATCGGTGGCGAAGTGCTTGCCTACGTAGCCTAAGCTGAACTCCGACTGAAAACCTGAATTACGATGTCACGAATTGGAAACCTGCCTATTCCTGTGCCAGAAGGCGTCACTATTGACGTTTCCGGTGGGAATGACGTTTCGGTAAAAGGTCCGAAGGGTGAAATGGGCCTCCGCGTAGACCCAGATATCAGCCTTGAATTGAAGGATGGCACGTTGGTCGTTAGCAGACCTACGGAGCAGAAGCGCCACCGCGCAATGCATGGCCTCTATCGTTCGCTTATCAACAACCTTGTTGTTGGAGTAACAGAAGGTTACAAGAAGGAACTTGAAGTGATTGGCGTCGGCTACAAAGCTGAGGTAAATAACGGGGTCCTCGAACTGGCTCTTGGCTATTCGCACCCGATTTACTTTCTTCCGCCGGACGGCATTTCCATCGCTGCGGTCTCCGAGCGAGGCAAGAATCCACAGGTAGTCATCGAAGGCATCGACAAGCAGCTTGTCGGGCAGGTGGCCGCAAAAATTCGCGGGTTGCGTCCGCCAGAACCGTACAAGGGCAAAGGTATTCGCTACTCCGACGAATACGTTCGTCGCAAGGCCGGTAAGACCGCTGCTCGTTAACCCAATAAACTCCCCACAGCGTGGCCGGACGGTCGGAAATCGCCTGGCCCACAACGCACAACAATTATGGGAAAGACTGCAAAGAAAGTTGCTCAACGTAACCGCATTCGCCGCCGCATACGTGGTAAGGTGAGTGGAACGGCCGAAAGCCCGCGCTTGAGCGTCTTCCGCTCCAACAAGTTCATCTACGCCCAACTCATCGACGACGCTTCGGGCAATACGCTGGCTCATGCCAGCAGCCGCGAAAGTGCCATCAGTGGTGCTACGCCAATTGAGCGCAGCAAAGCTGTAGGGCAACAGCTAGCCGAGCGGGCGAAAACCGCCGGCATTGACGCTGTCGTCTTCGACCGAGGTGGATACCGTTATCACGGCAACGTTCGCGCGCTCGCAGAGGGCGCTCGCGAAGGTGGCCTAAAATTTTAAGCGCGAAACCGACTAACTAAAATGGCGAAGCAAGATCGCAATCGTGACCGTCGCGCTAAGGCGTCGGAACAATCCAACCTTATCGAGCGCCTCGTCTCGGTTAACCGTGTGGCGAAAGTCGTAAAGGGCGGCCGTCGTTTCTCGTTCAACGCCGTCGTTGTTGTCGGTGATGGAAAGGGAACGGTAGGCTCCGGCCTCGGAAAAGCAAACGAGGTGGCCAACGCAATTGCAAAGGGTACCGAGGACGCGAAGAAGAACATGGTTCGTGTTCCGGTTACATCGAACGGAACCATCCCGCACGCCGTCATTGGTAAGCAGGATTCGGGCCGTGTACTTCTCAAGCCTGCTTCCGAGGGTACGGGTGTAATCGCAGGTGGCGGTGTTCGCGCCGTCTTGGAATGTGCCGGTATCTCAAATGTCCTCTCGAAGAGCCAAGGTTCAAGCAATCCTCACAACGTAGTTGGCGCAACGATGGATGCCCTTCAAAGCCTCCAGGATCCAGCTGAAGTTGCCAAGCGCCGCGGTATTTCTGTCAAGCGCGTATTTGAAGGGTAACGTTTAGCACTCCCCACGAGTGCTGATCGCCCACGGCAAAAGAAAAAGTCCCATGGCCAAGATCAAAATTACTCAAACTCGCAGCACCATCCGCCAGACAGGCACTCAGAAGCGCACCATTGAGGCGCTTGGCCTAGGCAAGTTGCACCGCACTGTTGAGCACGATGACACGCCACAGATTCGCGGGATGATCAACAAGGTGTTCCATCTTGTAAAGGTGCAGGAGGCGTAAGCCTTCATAAAAAAGGCATTCCGCACAGTGCGGATAGCCATGCTTCACCATCTATCTTCTCTATTCTGTAGTCCCGCGAGTCCACATCGCAAAACGACGTTGTGGGCGTCTTTAGCCTCTATTTCTGATGGATCTCAGCAATCTCAAGCCTGCAAAGGGTTCGACCAAGAACCGAAAGCGTATTGGTCGCGGCCAGGGCTCTGGATACGGTGGTACTTCCACGAAAGGTCACAATGGCCAGAAGAGTCGGTCTGGTGCTTCAATCCCGGTTTGGTTTGAAGGCGGTCAGATGCCGCTCCAGCGCCGCGTGCCGAAGTATGGCTTTAAGAACCGATTCCGTGTTGCCTACGACGCCATCAATCTCTCACGCCTGAGCGAACTTGTTGAGTCAGGACGGATCGAGAAAGGTTCTTCTATTACTCCCGACGCATTACTAAGCCTTGGCTTGGGTGGGAAGAATGGCCGTTTCAAGATTCTGGGAGATGGAGAGATCTCCGTGAAGCTCGACGTGACGGCCCATGCCTTCTCAAAGTCGGCTCGAGAGAAAATTGAAGCTGCCGGCGGAACTGCCACTGTCCTCGAGTAACACCCGTTGATGCCGAATTAGGCAATCTGAAGTACATCGAACACTATGGCCTCTGTAGCCGAAAGCGTCCGCAACATTTTTAAGATCCACGAGCTTCGCACGCGGATCATTTACACGTTGCTGCTCTTAATCGTTTACCGCCTTGGATCGTATGTAACGATTCCTGGCATTGACGCTCGCATTCTCGAAGACCTTGCCAACGATCAGGGTGGCTTGTTCGGGCTATTCAATCTGTTCGTTGGAGGTGCGTTTTTCCGTGCCGGCGTGTTTGCGCTCGGAATCATGCCGTATATCACGGCGAGCATCATCATTCAGCTGCTTGGTGCGGTGATGCCGTACTTCCAGAAGCTGCAGCGCGAGGGCGAGGAAGGACGACGAAAGATTACCCAACTAACGCGGTACGGCACGGTCGGAATCACTGCTCTCCAGTCGATTGGCTACGCAATAAACCTTCGGGCGACCAGCTTTGAGGCTATTGTTGTTGGGCCGGCAATGTTCATGTTCTCGACGGTAGTTGTTCTTACCGCAGGAACGGTGTTCGTGATGTGGTTGGGTGAGCGAATAACCGAAAAGGGGATTGGCAATGGGATCTCGCTGATTATCATGATTGGTATCATCGCGTTCCTTCCAGTTTCGCTGTTCAACGAATTCGACCGCGATAGTTCGAACATCTTCATTTTCCTGATTGAGCTCGGCTCTCTGTTTCTTGTAACAGCCTTTGTGGTGTTGTTCACTCAGGGTACCCGGCGGATTCCGGTTCAGTATGCGAAGCGTGTGGTTGGGCGTAAGGTGTATGGTGGCTCGACGCAATATCTGCCGTTGCGTGTTAATGCGGCGGGTGTGATGCCCATCATCTTCGCGCAGTCCATCATGTTCATCCCGAGTACCATCGCCCAATTCTTCCCTGATAGTGCTTTCTGGCAGTCGGTTGGCACGGCGACAGGAGACATTTTTGGTTTCTGGTACTCTGCGATTTTCTTTATTGTCTGTGTCTTCTTCACGTACTTCTATACCGCTATTGCGGTGAACCCGCAGGAGATGGCAGACACGATGAAGCGACAAGGTGGGTTTATCCCAGGCATCAGGCCGGGCAAGCAAACCAGCGAATTCATCGACAACATTCTGACTCGAATCACTCTGCCCGGGTCTTTGTTTATCGGGTTCGTGGCGATTCTGCCAGCTATTGTTGTGCAGTTCGGCATCCTTCCTGGGTTTGCCCAGTTCTTCGGTGGCACAAGCCTCCTCATTCTTGTTGGTGTAACGCTCGACACACTCCAACAGATTGAAAGCCACCTTTTGATGCGCCACTACGACGGCTTTATGAAGACAGGCCGTGTGCGCAGTCGACGACGTTAACGCAATTCTGCTCATTCAATGATCCACATCAAAACAGATCACGACGTCACAATGCTCCGCCGTTCGGCAGGGCTTGTGGGTGATGTGCTTGCCGAAATGGGCCGCCGCATCGCTCCGGGCGTTCGTACGATCGATCTGGATCGGGTTGGAGAGGAGATGATTCGCGACGCGGGTGCTCGGCCCGCCTTCAAGGGATACCGCGTCGGCACAGAAGTTTTCCCGGCGTCTCTCTGTATTTCAGTCAACGATGTTGTCGTACACGGCATTCCAACCGACTACGCCCTGCAGGAGGGTGACGTTGTCAGCGTTGACTGTGGCGTTGAGTTGAACGGATACTTCGGCGATTTCGCCTACACGTTTCCCGTCGGAGAAATCTCGGCAGAGAACGAGGCATTGCTACAGGCAACGAAACAATCGCTTTACGAAGGCATTAACCGCGCCGTTGCCGGCTCAAGGGTTGGCGATGTTGGGTACGCGGTGCAACAGTACTGCGAGGCGCGAGGCTACGGCGTAGTTCGCGATCTTGTGGGACATGGCATTGGGCGGAGCCTCCATGAGGAGCCGCAAGTCCCAAATGTTGGCCGACGCGGACAAGGCAAGCGCCTCAAGGAGGGCATGTCCATCTGCATTGAGCCAATGATCAATAGAGGAACCGCGCAAGTAACCGTAGATGCCGACGGTTGGACCGTCCGTTCTGCTGATGGCCTTCCGAGTGCTCACTACGAGCATACTGTCGTTGTACGTAGAGGGCAGGCGGAAGTGCTTTCCTCTTACACAGCCATCGAAAGTGCTCTTGCCGTCGCTCGCGGCGAATCGTCTTCGGTGAAATCCGAGGCTGACCAGCCGTCGAGCGCCACAGGAGCCGATAGCGGTTTTAACCGTTTTTCCAAACTCACCGCTGTCATGCCCGGCTGAGTGAGAACTAATTCAATTCATCACACATAGCCGACCAGTCTCATGAAGGTTCGAGCCAGCGTCAAGAAGCGTTCCGCAGACGACAAGATTGTCCGCCGGAAAGGTCGTGTCTACGTCATCAACAAGAAGAACCCGAAGCATAAGCAGCGCCAAGGGTAATCCGATTTCGGATTCGTGTTTCGGAGGCCTCTCCGAATCGATCCTAAATCCTCAACAGCAAATCGCAAATCGAATATGCCTCGTATAGCAGGAGTCGACATTCCAGGCGGAAAGCGTGCAGAAATTGCTCTACAGAGCATCTTCGGAATCGGCCGCAGCCGTGCGCATGAAATTCTGGAACACGTCGGTCTCGACCCGAACTCACACCCCGACGATTGGTCAGAAGACGATACCAAGAAGGTACGCGCCCTAATAGAGGACAGCTTTAATGTCGAGGGCCAGCTAAGGACGGAAATCCAGCTCAATATTAAGCGACTTATGGATATCGGTTGCTATCGCGGGCTGCGTCACCGTCGTGGTTTGCCGGTTCGCGGACAGCGTACGAAGACCAATGCCCGTACACGCAAGGGTCGTAAAAAGACTGTTGCGGGTAAGAAGAAGGCGCCGCGTAAGTAGCGCATCACGACAAGCGCGGTGGTCGCTTGCAGGGCTTCCCGTTATCTCGGGATCACCTCTGACGCCATCACCCAGACACAAACACCTCCAATCATACGCGTACCACTTTAATGGCAAAGCAACAAAAAGGCCGTCGCAAGAAGATTCAAGTTGAATCGAACGGAGCCGCCTACGTCAAGGCGACGTTCAATAATGTGATGGTGACCATTACAGATTCGTACGGCAACACGATCTCGTGGAGCTCCTCTGGAAAGATGGGCTTCAAGGGATCGCGCAAGAACACGCCGTACGCTGCTCAAGTGGCTGCTGCTGAAGCTGCCAAGGAGGCCTTCGATTTAGGTCTTCGCCGCGTGGATGTTTTCGTGAAAGGCCCAGGTTCGGGTCGCGAGGGTGCAGTTCGTGCGCTCGCTAATGCTGGCCTTGAAGTCCTCACCATCCGCGATACCACTCCCATCCCACACAATGGCTGCCGGCCGCCGAAGCGTCGCCGCGTCTAACGCGCAGCGCTCCGGTGTAAATCCGGTTACGGACGCTGGTTTCCCGCACGCGGGAAGCCGGGAGCTTGGGACTCCCCGCTGGGCGCGCCGTACGTCTGTCATCATTAACGACAATCGAGAGTAAGACTTATGGCCCGTTACCGCGGACCCAAACAAAAGCTCGCACGCCGCTTTGGTGAGCCGATCTTCGGCCCTTCGAAGTCGCTTGAGCGCAAACCGTATGGCCCCGGCCAGCACGGAAACAGCCGCCGCCGCAAGGAGAGCGAGTATTCTGTACAGCTCAAGGAAAAGCAAAAAGCGAAGTACACTTACGGACTCCTTGAACGCCAATTCCGGAACCTCTTCGAGAAAGCTGCGGCCAAGAAAGGCGTCACGGGCGAGAACCTTCTCAAATTTCTCGAGGCGCGTCTGGATAACGTCGTCTTCCGCCTTGGCTTTGCCCGGACCCGCCGCCAAGCTCGGCAGCTCGTGAATCATGGTCACGTTATGGTGAACGAACGCGTATCGAGCATCCCGAGCCACCAGCTCCGCCCGGGAGATATCGTCGAGATTCGTCCTCGCAGCAAGAATCTGTACGCCGTTCAGGACGCCGCGGACCGAAATCGTCGCTCGTTCCCACATCTTGAAGTGGATCGAAACAAGCTCGCAGGCAAATTCCTAGACTTCCCTGAGCGGGAAGACATTCCGGAAAACATCCGCGAGCAGCTCATCGTCGAGCTCTACTCGAAGTAAACCATCGCGTAGTCAACACTTTCCGGCCCGCTCGGCAAAGGACGTTTGGCTCGTGCCTCTTTCAGTTTAGAACAAAGCCCCAACTCAATGAACACGATTCTGCTCCAAATGCCCGACACCGTTCATGTTGAGGAGATGGACGACACCTACGGGAGTTTTGTTGTCCAGCCACTCGAACGTGGATTTGGCGTCACGATTGGCAACTCTTTCCGCCGTGTCCTGCTCTCGTCGCTTGGTGGAACGGCCATCACCGCCATCAAGATAGACGGCGTTCAGCATGAATTCTCCACTATCAACGGCGTCACAGAAGATGTGACCGACATCATCCTGAACCTCAAAGGCGTCCGCTTTAAAGCAGACGAAGACGAGGAAGGCTTGATCTCCCTCACCCTTGAAGGCCCAGGAACATGGACAGCGAAGGACATCGCTAAGGCGACGGCCGACTTCGAGATCCTCAACCCCGACCATCACATTGCAACACTTGCTGAAGACGCAGAGCTTCGTATTGACCTGCGCATCGGTAAGGGCCGTGGCTATGTGCAGGCCGACGACAACAAGCGCGCGGACGATCCGATTGGCGTCATTGCCATTGACTCGATCTTCACCCCGATCCTGAACGTCCGCTACAACGTTACCCCCACGCGCGTTGGCCAGAAGATTGACTACGAGAAGCTGTCAGTCGAAATCGAAACCGATGGCTCTGTAACCCCAGAAGAAGCGCTAACCCAAGCTGCTGCCATTCTCCGTGATCACATAGCCCTCTTCGTAGAAGTAGAAGCTGAAGCTGAACCGAGCGAGGAAGAGAAGGAAGTTGATGCTGAAGTTCAACGACTTCGTGCACTGCTTAACCAGAGTGTCGACGATCTTGATCTCTCGGTTCGAGCACAGAATTGCCTGCGGGCCGCATCAATCAAGACCATCGGCGATCTTGTTCGTCGCGAAGAAAGTGAGATGCTCAAATTCCGCAACTTCGGGCGCAAGAGCCTTCTGGAACTCGCCGACGTGCTCGAAGAACGTAATCTGCGTTTCGGAATGGACATTAGTCGCTACCTCGAAGAGACAGCCTAAACAGCTGCGAAATGCTTAACGATTAAACCCATGCGACACGCAAAGAAAATTAAAAAGCTCGGCCGTACGAGTGCTCACCGCAAAGCCACCATGGCTGCGATGTCCTCGTCGCTCCTTGAGCATAAGCGGATTACGACTACACTGCCCAAGGCGAAGGCACTGCGTTCGTTTGTTGAGCCCATCATCAACCGCGCGAAGGAAGACTCGACACAGAATCGTCGCCAGGCCTTCCGTCGTTTACGCGACAAGGAAGCTGTCAAAATGCTATTTGGTGAGGTCGCCGATGTCCTGGGAGATCGTCCGGGTGGCTATACCCGCATCGTAAAGCTTGGCCAACGCGCTGGCGACGCTGCAGAGATGGCCATCATCGAATTGGTGGACTTCAACGACGTGAAACCGGAAGGTGCAGGAGGAGGCAAGAAGAAGACCCGCCGTAGTCGTCGCAAGTCATCTGGTGCATCCGCTGCATCGATGGCAGCAGCGGTAGAGGAGGCCGTTTCCGAGAATGCCGAAGCTGAGGCAGAGGAAACGGTTGAATCGATCGAAGACGAAGTGACAGATGCCGTCGAAGAAGCCGCTGCTGAAATAGACGAAGCAGTCAAGGAAGAGGTGACGGAAGCCGCTGCCGAAGTTGAGGAAGCGGTAGAAGAAGCCACTGAGGATGTTGTTGAAGTAGAAACGGAAGTCGCCGCCGAAGAAGAGCCAGTTGCAGAAGCGACTGAGGAGGCTGCGCCTGAAGCTGAGGCTGACGAAGCATCTTCGGATGAAGCCGATGCGACTGACGAGGAAAAGCCTGACTAGTCTCCTCGACTGATCGAGTATTCGAAGGTCTCCGTTCACGTGAACGGAGACCTTGTTTGTTTATACTCGAAAGGGTCGACAGGCGGGTTGATCGCCGAAGGAGGAGCTTGGGCAGGAGAGTTGGCTGCAGGCGCTGTAGTCTGCCTAGGCTCCAAGTTCTGCCGCATGGTTTCGTCAATTGCTCGATTCTTTCGTTGAATCCCAATGAAAATGAGCGCGACGGAGAGTACGCCCGCCACCAACCCTACTCTCAGCGGCACAATCTGCTTTGGGTAAGTCAACGTGGCGAAAAGAAAGACGCCGACAATGAAGCCGACCAGAATGCCTATCATTATAAACTCGAGGACATCGGCAAGCCGGTCGAAGCCCTGCGATGTGACGAATAGCCGTCCTAGTATTCCTCCTACGATCAGGCCCTTTGCCACGAGACTGCTCCAACGCGTAGACCGAGCTTTGCGGCAGTCCGTTCTACGTGGTCCACGACCTGTGTATAAAGGGTCCGGGCTGTGCATGGACTCCCTTCATCGCTGGCAACGCAGCGACGAGTATCATCACCAGAATGCCCGGAAGGGACACGC